>JAGOVB010000014.1 GCA_018060945.1 Minisyncoccota bacterium
CATGATGATGACTGTATTTTTGAAGTTAATCACTCGTCCTTTTGAATCGGTGAGACGACCATTGTCGAGTACTTGAAGAAGAATGTTAAACACATCAGGATGCGCTTTTTCAATCTCATCAAACAAAATCACAGAGTATGGTCGGTGTCGTACCGCTTCGGTGAGTCCCCCAGCATCATCAAATCCAACATATCCCGGAGGTGCACCGATGAGTTTTGCAACTGCATGCTTTTCCATAAACTCTGACATGTCTACCCGGATGAGAGCTTTGTCATCGTTGAAGAGGAACTCAGCCAGAGCTTTTGTGAGCTCGGTCTTTCCTACTCCAGTCGGACCGAGGAAGATAAATGAACCAATCGGACGATTTGGATCTGCAATACCTGCACGAGAACGTTTTATGGTATCTGATATTTTCTTTACAGCCTCTTCTTGACCAACAATTCTCTTGTGTAGCACTTCTTCCATGCGTGAAAGCTTTGATGCCTCTTCTTCGAGCATGCGATACACAGGGATGCCTGTCCATCGAGAAACAACATCGGCAATATCTTGCTCGGTGATTTCTTCTTTCAAAATCCGTCGTGACATCTGAAGTTTTTTAAGGCGCTTTGCTTTTGTGTCGAGATCACGCTCCAATGCAGGGATTTTTCCATATCGCATCTCAGCTGCCTTTACGAGGTCAGCACGTGCTTCTGCTGCATCTGCTTCGAGGCGCATCACTTCTAGTTCTTTTTTGATTCGCTTTATTTCAGCAATTGTTTCCTTTTCATTTTTCCACTTCAATTCGAGTTCACTTGTAGTTTCCTTGAGATTTGCAATATTCTCTTCGATTGCTGCAGTACGCTGTTTTGCTTCTTTTGAACTTTCTTTTTTCAAAGCTTCACGCTCGATTTCGAGACGCATTACCTTGCGTCGAGTTTCTTCGAGCTGTGGGGGCATATTTTCTAGAGAAATTTTTAGCGCCGAAGCTGCTTCGTCGATGAGGTCGACTGTTTTGTCAGGTAAAAATCGGTCTGATATATATCTACTTGAAAGATTGACTGCTGCGATAATAGCATCATCGGTAATACGTACTCCGTGATAAAGCTCATATTTTTCTTTGAGCCCACGTAATATTGCAATCGCATCTTCTTCGCTCGGCTCCACGACATGCACAGGCTGGAATCGTCGTGTGAGTGCTGGGTCTTTTTCAATATGTTTTTGGAATTCTTTGAGTGTTGTTGCACCGATAGCGCGGAGTTCTCCACGAGCAAGAGCAGGCTTTAGCATATTTGATGCATCCATAGAACCTTCTGAGGCACCCGCGCCCACGAGTGTATGGATCTCATCGATAAAGAGAATAATCTTGCCTTCTGAGCGCTCGATTTCTTTCAAAATATTTTTTAGACGTTCTTCGAACTCTCCGCGATACTTTGTACCTGCAATCAAAGAGCCGATATCGAGCGATACTAATTCTTTGTCTTTGAGTGACTCTGGCACATCGCCCTGAGCAATACGGATCGCCAAGCCTTCTGCGATCGCAGTCTTTCCTACTCCTGCCTCTCCAATCAAAATCGGATTGTTCTTTGTGCGTCGAGAGAGAATCTGGATAACGCGCAAGATTTCAGAATCACGACCGATCACTGGGTCGAGCTTATTTTCTTTTGCCAGTTTTGTCAGGCTTCGAGTAAACTTTGCCAATGTTCGAAACTTTTTTGGCTGTGATCCATCTTTTTCACCAGATGTTTTTATTTCTTCGATGATAGAAACAACACTCTCTCGAGTGATTTTAAATCGAGCGAGAATATCTTTTGCTGGTGAGCTCACATCGATCGTAGCGATAAAGAGGTGCTCAGTTGAAATAAATTCGTCTTTTAAATCAGCGGCTACTTTACCTGCTGTCTCTAAGATCTGAGCGAGCTCTGGTGTGAGATATATCTGATATGAAGGAGAGAGCACCTGACCGCCTTCTGGGGCCTCTATAGCTTCGAGGATGAGATCGGTCAGCACACCCGTATCAATTTCCATTCGATCGAGGATAGAAGTCACCATAGACTCGTCCTGCAGAATCAACGCGCAGAGTAGGTGCACAGGATTTACATGGTTTTGGCCGCGTTCAATAGCGAGCTCATGAGCTCGTTTGATGGCTTCTTTTGCTTTTGTAGTAAAGTTTCTTAGTGGAGGCATATTATATATACGGAGTGATTATACTTGCGGGCACGAATGTATTATTTATATTGACACCGATGAGGCTTCCAGTCAAGTCGAGGAGGAATGAGCCGTTAGTAGACTTTGTCTGTTCGATACTGGTAGCAGTGGTTGAAGCATTTTGGATGATACCCTGAAAGACATTGTCACCGGCTATGAGCACCACTGTTTTCCCTGCTTTTATATTTTTTGCTGGAGTAAGGGGTACAAATTTCTTATCGGTAGTCGGGAGTAGGATAGAAAAAGTGTCAGTCGAGCTTGCGATAGTTGCTGGATATCGCTGTCCATCTGGATATTGTAATTTGTAGGTGCCCGGAGCAATGTGTGCAATCATTTTTCCGTTTTTAGAAATGATCGGACCCAAAGCGACAACTGTATTCTCATCATTGAGTACCTTTACTACACTGCCCAGACCTATATCGCTCACCTCTGCCACCTGATCGTCGAGTGTGATTATCTTTGGCTCGACTGTCTTTATAAGGCTCGCATCCGGAACTACTCGTTCGATCGTACGCTCTACTACTCTATTTACTGTCTGAGTAAATGTTTGCGGTGCTTGATTCATCATAGACACGGTGATGATACCCGTTGCAATCGATGTGACGAAACTGACGAGGAGTGTGACGAGAACAATTTGTTGTTTAGTGAGGTCTTCCATATGACCTAATCGTCTCAAAAATATACGGTTTAGTCAACAATTTTATGCAGTATTTCTAAAGCATTCTTTACCTCCCCCTCTGTCGTCATCGTTCCAAACGAAAATCTGATTGAACTTTTTGAATCTACGCCGATTGCTTTGAGCACATACGACTCGTCTTCGTCACGCATACATGAGCTTTTTGTGGAAACCGATATACCTGCTGCATCGAGCTGGAATAAAAGAAACTCGGCATCCTTTCCTGGAAATGAAATGTTTAGGATGTGAGATGACCTAGGATTTCCATTTATATTTTTAAAATCAAAGAGTTTGTTTAGCTTTTCAAAGTGAGCTACATTTTTTTCTACATTTATTTTTTTTAAGGCTAGAGCAAATCCAGCGATCGCAGGCACGTTTGAAGTAGCTCCACGTGGAATCTTTATATCTGTACCTCGTCGAACAAAAAGCACACCTACACCACGTGGTCCATATATTTTATTGCCATCGAGCACAAGGAGGTCTACTTTTACTTTTTTGACATCGATCACCTGAGTGAGTGGCGCCTGACTCGCATCGACATGAAAAATCTTTCCTGCATCTTTTACTTTTTTTGCGATTTCGTAGACTGGCTGAATAGTACCTATTTCATTGTTGACCCATTGGACGGAGACTATTTTTATTTCATCATTTATTTTTTCGATATTTACGACCCCTCCAACATCAACAGAAAGAAATTCTGGATCAATTGCACTTTCCATTACTGATGAATGTTCTATAGGAGAAATCAAAGCTTTGCCAACACTCATCGCAATTCTATTTGCCTCAGTCGCAGAGCTTGTAAAATATATTTCGTCAGGATGGGCACCGATGTAGTCAGCGACGTCTTTTTTGGCTTGATCGATTGCTTTTTGAGCTACCACTCCATCTTTGTGTAGTGAGTTTGGATTAGCATGGATATAGGATGCCTGAACCAATGCTAAAACCTCCCTGTCGATAGGGGTGAGCGCTGCATAATCTAGATATATTCTTTTCACCATTTGAGTATACGACGATTGTGCCGTATACTCAAATCATGACTTGGGATATTCAAACAATCACAATCTCTATTTTAATTCTTCTGATTATCGTCCTTGCGATGCTTATTATTCGCCTCGAATACAAGATGAAAAAATTTCTTGTTTCAAAATCATCAAAAAACATAGACGATAGTCTCGAAAATATCGATGCTCGCACTCGAGACCTCGAGAGCTTCCGTATCGAGCTCGAAACATATTTAAAAACTGTCGAAACTCGCCTCCGCAAGAGCATACAGGCCGTGCACACATTACGTTTCAATCCATTCAAAGGAACTGGAGGTGGTGGCAACCAAAGCTTTGCAACTTCATTTATAAACGAAGAAGGAAATGGTGTCGTTATCTCTAGCATGTACTCTCGAGAGCATATCAGCATCTTTTCAAAACCAATTAAAAAATTTCAATCTGAGTTTGAACTTTCCGAAGAAGAAGATCAGTCACTCACTGAAGCGAGAAAAAACCTTGGCAAATAAGCGTTTTTCTGGTATGATACCGGAATGTCAAAACCTCACGCATCGCGACCTCCGGTCGTCGTCATCATGGGACACATCGACCACGGAAAGTCGACCCTTTTGGACTATATCCGCAAAACAAACATTGTTGCTGGTGAAGCAGGCGGTATCACTCAGCATCTCGGTGCATACGAAGTAGAACATTCGACAGCTGAGGGCAAAAAGGGCAAAATCACTTTTCTCGACACACCAGGACACGAAGCTTTCGGTGGGATCCGTGCTCGTGGAGCAAAAGTAGCAGACATCGCTATCCTCGTAGTTGCAGGAGATGACGGAGTAAAACCTCAGACACTCGAAGCCCTAAAGTGTATTCGAGATGCTGGCCTCCCTTTCATCGTAGCGGTAAACAAGATCGACAAACCAGGATCAAATGTAGAACGAACAAAACAAAACCTCGCAGAACACGAAGTCTATATCGAAGGATACGGAGGTGACGTACCAGCAGTACCGATATCAGCCCTCCAGGGACAAGGTATCCCAGAATTACTCGACATGATCATCCTCGTCTCAGAACTACAAGAACTAAAAGGTGATCATGCTTTACCAGGCACAGGTGTAGTCATTGAAAACCGCCTCGATACAAAAAAAGGAATGTCAGCAACTCTCATTATAAAAGATGGAACCGTAAAGAGTGGCGCATTTGTTGTTGCAGAAGATGCATACTCACCAGTCCGCATCTTTGAGAGCACTGCTGGAGTCAGTATCAAAGAAGCAACCTTCTCTACCCCCGTCAAAATCATCGGCTGGAACAAACTCCCTCCAGTCGGAGCAGAGTTTACTACCGTAGAAGACAAGCGTGATGCCGAAGAACTCACTCGTACCTATGCTCTCGCAGCAAAAAAGATTGCAAAAATAGAAGAAAGCTTCGAAAATAAAGCCATCATCCCGATCATCATCAAAGCAGATGCGATGGGTAGCCTCGAAGGTATCCTCCACGAACTAAAGAAAATCACCCATGACAAAGTAGGTATAAAGATCGTCGACCAAGGTATTGGAGATATCTCTGAAAGCGATATCAAGCGAGCGCAGAGTTTTGCCGATACCATCCTCATTGCCTTCCATGTAAAGCCAGACGCAAAAGCAAAAGCACTTCTCGAGCGAAATCCCCTCAACTACAAAGAGTATTCGATCATATATGAGCTGGTCGAATTCCTCAGACAGACGCTGACCTCAAAGATTCCAAAAGAATACATCGAAGAGACTACTGGTCGTGCAAAGATTCTTGCTGTATTTAGCAAAAACAAAGACAAACAGATTGTCGGTGGAAAGGTACAGGAAGGAAGCATCCTCCTCGGTAGCGAAGTCAAAATCATCCGCCGCGATACTGAGATCGGTGTTGGTAAGATCCGTGAACTACAGCAGCAAAAAGTAAAAGCTCAGGAAGTCCGCGAGGGATATGAGTTCGGTATGATGATCGAATCAAAAATCGAAATTGCTGCGGGAGACAAATTAGAATGTGTACGTGTCGTTGAAAAGGTAGCCTAAACACAGTATAGTATCCCTATGAGTCAAAAAGATGATCGATTACGCGATGAGATACACCGGCTTGCTGCCGAGTTTATCGAGCGCGAGTCAAATCATCTTTCACTCATTACAGTTACCGAAGTAAACGTTGCTGACAAAGGTACGCATGCGACTATTTTCTTTACTGTTCTCCCCATCGAACGAGAAAAAGCTGCACTCGACTTTATGAAGCGCATGCGTGGAGAATTCCGTGATCATGTCATGAAAAAATCCAGAATTGGACGAGTTCCTTTTTTTGATTTTGAAATAGATGGCGGAGAAAAAAATCGACAGAGAATCGATGAGCTTTCAAACGAAGCAGAAGAAAACCAAAAAACGGCGTAGTGGCGAAGATGGTCAACGCGGCAGTCTGCAAAACTGCTATGCACCGGTTCGATCCCGGTCTACGCCTCCAACTTATTTTTTATCAGCTTCTCTCTCAAGTCTGGTGACGACTTCTTTGTCGGCCTTTTTACGCAACAACTCTCCTTTCGTCTGTGCAAATCTTGCTTCTAAAGTTCTAACTTTTGCTTCGTCCTCCAAAACAGCCTCTCTGTCTTTTCCGTATTCACGTTGTGCGTTCTTTAATTCCGATTCTACAGTATGAACCTCGCTCTCTAAGTGGCGAATCTCCTCTTCTAATTTCATCTTATCTGCAGTATGTGGGTTTAGTGTCATATTATAATTTTATCATACCTGTGCCCGAGGTGGGAATCGAACCCACACTCTCAAACGAGAACAACATTTTAAGTGTTGCGCGGCTACCATTACGCCACCCGGGCAATTGTTTAACTGCTGTGTATATTAGCACTTTATTGCTAATAGCTCAAAAATCTGGTAGATTTTACAAATCAAATAAGTAATGCGCCCATAGCTCAGCTGGTAGAGCAGATCCCTCTTAAGGATAAGGTCGTAGGTTCGATCCCTACTGGGCGCACACGTACACAATGTGTACTATATGTGTACTATGCCGGGGTGGCGAAATTGGCAGACGCACTTGCCTTAGGAGCAAGCGAGGTAACTCATGGAGGTTCAAGTCCTCTCCCCGGCACCATTGACTTTATATCGTTTTAGTGATAGAAACATATTTAGATCTTCCTTGGCGTGTGTCAAGGTAAGTAAGTAAACCCATAGAGAAATTCTTTGAAAGGAACCGTGAATAACGTAAAAATATCTCCGTCTGAAAACGGAAACGTAATCCTCAGCTACGACAACCCCGCGGCGGCAGACAAAAAGCCTCGGTACAGGGTCTGTATCGTGAATAGCACAGGAAAAGTGCTGCAAGGCATCGAGGGAAATCGGATGTGGCAGATGTTTTTCAAACTCCCCAGCAAGGAGAACCTTCCAGATGGTAAGATCACCGTCACTGTGGAAAAACAGGAGGACAAAGACTCCCCCTGGGCTACTCTGATCGACAAGGAGGTCTGTGACCTTTCGTCGTACTTGAAGCCGCTCAAACTCAGTTGGAGTGAACGGATTAAGGAGAACAAGAAAATCCTGGTTCCAGCAGTCGCAGGAGTTGCTATCGTCGCCTTGGCGGTGCTCGGCTGTGCCAGCCGACTGCCTGGCTGCAAGCCAGATCTTGCTGTGAAAACCAAGCAAGGGGGTCCGACGGCAAAACCATCATCGGGCACAAATGGGCCTGCGGCAGCGCTGACAAATGCCACTCCTGGAGATGTAATACCGCAAGATCAGCAAGGATCTTCGTTGGACATGAATCCGCCTTCGGCAAGGCCTCCCACGACACCTCCCGCACACCTCGACACCGCACCGCTAATTGCGTTTCCTGTCCCACCGGTAGCGACAACAAACAGTGAAGTCACGCTCACGTCGACAGCGACGACAAACAGGGACATTGTGCGGTACATCCCGGTTCCTGTGCCCTATGCCACGAATAGTGGCGCGGCATCAACAAACGCTGCCCAAGTTCCGGGATTCGTCATCGACAATCACGGTACCCACGGCATCGTGACCTATGCCGGCGGGCAGACCATCATCGCGAACACGGTGAACATCGAGGCACCCCAAGTGCCGATCGCGCCGAGCCGCCGTGACTCACTCTATGTTCCGGTAAATATCGGACAGAAGAAAGTCACCATCCCCGCACACAAGATCGCAAGGATCCAGATGAATGGAGAAAAGGTGCGACCTGCCCATGATCTACCGCCATCGGTGAGGTGGATGATAGACGGCATGACCCCGCAGGAGGCGGTCAACAACCCAAATCCTCAGGAGATCAAAATCTACAATGACGGCACAGATGCCGACATCGAACTGAAGTGGGGTGAGTAACTCTCCCACCAGTTAAACAGCGGGGACCATAATCATGGTCCCCGTTTTTCTATACTTGACCTTTCATGTAAAACATGCTATTATATAGACTGTAAACCAAACCCGAACCTCGACAATTTCATATAATGAAAAAAGAACAATACACCAAGGGCGTGACCCAAGAAGAAGTCACTGCCTACAACTGTGCAATAGGCAGAAGATGGATACAGTCGGTCGTTGGTATGATGGCCTCGATCCTCTGGCTTCCAGGCTTGTTGATCTATTTCACAAGCTCACTTAAGCTCGCAGCGTACCTGGGCCTCACGGTCACGGTACTCCTCACACGGAAGTACTCCTTCCCTCGTCTTTTCAAGGAGACGAATGCTGGACAGATTGCTTTGCTGGAAAATCCAGCTGTCGGTGCATTTGACTTCTTTAGGAAGTTCGCTCCGAAGCCCGAACCCAAGCCAAAGGTCAAAGACGGAGAGGATCCTGAGGGTGACCTCGATTCAATCGAGCCGCTCCGAGGCTTTTTTCCGATCATGCCAGGCACTTTTGCTCCTTCATACTTTTTTGAAGGAGTGAGAGAGATGGTTGACGTCCTCAATGAGGTAGTCATCTCGAGCGCAACCTTGCCTGAAAAGGACCAGATCTACTACACGACTGAGCCAGATAAAACAAAGAGGACAATCGTAGTAGCCTTCCAGCTCACAGTCAGCGTCCTACAGAACATCAAGTGGTCGGCCAACGTCGTGCGTTATGACAAGGCCACACGAGACAAGACGGTGCGGGAGCTAGTTATCAGTCACGTGATCCCGCAGTTACGGAAATGGATCGAAGAAAAAGCGTACGATGGAATCACCGTGGATGCGATCCGGACATGGTTCCTCGACGTCTTTGATGGGTCCAAGTTGCATTTCCTGGAAAAAAAGCTTGGATACTGGACCGGTGAGCCACAACTCATCTCTTTTGTCCTCGCTCCGGACCTGCAGAAAATCCAGGAGCTGCTCTCGGCCATCAAGTCAGCGCAGAAAATTGCAGAATCGATGTGGCTTGAGGACAAGTCAGTGCCTCTCGCCATCCACTTCCAAAACGTCGCAGAAGCCGCAGGCCTAAAGACCGGAAAATCGATGCGTGAAATCCGGTTCTCTGGTGAGGCAGAGCTTGTCAAAAGACTCAGACTCGAAACAAATGAAAATGGAGACTAAATGAAACCCTGGGGAATTAAAGAGTGGGGATCGGCCGCAGCAGTACTGGTCCTCTCAGTCATTGCCTTCTTTCTCATCAAGGACGCTAAGTCCTGGTGGGAGAACAAGGAGGCTCGGAGTGCGTCAGTGGAGAATCCAACGATGACACTTCCCGAAATCCCATCGCAAGCTTCGCCGATGAAAATCAAAGTCGGCAGACATTACGATGTGAAGTACTGGCGCCCCACACACGGGACGCGCTTCAGTCCGAGAATAATCATTCTTGGGACTAACTCGTTCAACATGGAGCGAGACGGAATACCGGGTAAGGTAACCACCCTACCCTCGCCGAGCGACCCAGACTTCCATGAGGAGGTTGTGGGCGGCGAAAACGGTACCCCGTGGAAATACTTCCGGCTAAA
Source organism: Minisyncoccota bacterium (assembly GCA_018060945.1). Classification (GTDB taxonomy): domain Bacteria; phylum Patescibacteriota; class Minisyncoccia; order Phycocordibacterales; family PALSA-1337; genus JAGOVB01. The sequence continues at coordinate 9,790 of JAGOVB010000014.1, forward strand.
ATTAACGCGGCCGGGACCTCCACAAGATGGACTCCTCTACTACCAGTGATGGAGTAGAGCAGCAAAAAAGGCGGCGTCTCCGGACTCCGCCTTTTCTTTTTGCTTTTATATTGACTGCAGCGTAGCGATGACGAAGTTTATAATACCGTAAGCAGAGAGCATGATGGCCATACCGATTACTCCCCACAGTATGTGCTGAGTGCCCTCAGAGCGTGCGCTAGGGTCACTTGTGGCTATGAGATACTGAAACACTCCCCACATGAACACGATAAATGCGACCGCAAAAACTAATGTGAGAAGCGGTGTGACGATGACACTGATGACCTTGTTAATGAGAGCATCGACCACTGTAAAGTACTAGTAGTTATATGGCTGAACCTTTGGGAAGTTGTTTGTCGGAGCTTGGTTAGGTCCTGTATTTATAGTACCTGTAACAAATCGAACAAGTCCCCAGATAGAGAGGATAGCTGCGAGACCGATAACCCCCCAGATGATCTGCTGTTTTGCTGCACCTCGCTTCTCCTCATCATCGGCACCCATAACTGCATATTTCACAATACCGTATACGATAAAGATCACGGCTATAGAAATGAGGATTGAGATTGCTACGTTACCGTATTGGTAGAAGATTCTAATCGCATCATTTACATCATTTACTCTTGTCTGTACTTGAGCTAAAGCGAGAACTGGCAAACCAAACGCTACGATACTTCCAAATAATTTTTTCATAATTTTATAAATTTATAACGTGTATATATTGTATCAGAACCTCATTTTTACGCATCCACACTATTCACACCTACCGTTTAAAGTAAATGTTCTTTACATCAGGCTGGGTGTTTTTTAGAGAAAATGTGGCTAGGACTACGTTTACTAGGCCCCAAAATGAAACAATGACTGCAAGGCCGATAATGCTGTACAAGAGGTATGAAGCTGCTTCTGTACGATCTGCATCTTTTTTTACTACGTAGTACTGAATAATATTGTAAACAAAAGCAATCGTAGCGAGCGCCATAAGTAGATATATACCTTCATTGATGTAGTCGATAATAAAATCGACAAGAGATTTTAGGTCTGTCACTCCCCCAGACTTACTACCAGCTGATACAGACGAATTTGTTGTAGAAAATGGATTGACTGAACCAGGATAGTAATTTGCGGGTCCAAAATCTGCGTTTTGAGCAAACGCCACTCCACTTGTAGCCAGTAATATGAGACTTGTGATAAATATTTTTTTCATAATTAAAATTTAATTTTTGCTGGATCAACGAAATCACTGAGGGTACCTTTTATAATCTCAACGATTATCTGTGCTCCAAACAATATTGCTATCCCTATTATAACCCATCCCAGAGCTTGTCGAGCTTTTGCAATCTCGGTCGGATTGCCTTGAGCAAGAATAAATTTAAAACCAACCCAGACAAGAGCAAGTACTGCTGCTATAGTTCCCAACTGTAAGGCAATCTTTACGAGACCGTTTACGAGTGAAGGGATGTCACTGAACTCAGCTTTGAGTGGATTTGATATCTTTGGCAACACCTGATTACGCGGGCCGTCGTTGATACCTCCACTTGGTTTTGGCTCGTTTATCCCTCCACTCGACTCGAACGAATTGGGTGTAGTAAAGCCTCCTACCGTAGGCTCATTACCATCTTCACCAGGCAACGCTTGCGCCAACGCAAAGCTTGTTGTTGCAAATACCATAAACCCTAGAATCAAAAGTTTCTTCATAAAATTTATTACTTTATTAAATCTAGCCCAAAGCCTGGCTTCACCAACCAGTTAAGGATGGTGCGGACGACAAGCCATGCGAATAGGACGATGAGAACACCTACAAATATATTTCCAAAGTACTCTCGTGCCTTGTTTGCCTTCCCCACATCCCCTGTAAATCCTGCATACATGTAAAGCACACCGACATATGCCGCAACTACGACAGCGATGATCATGAGCATACCGATGCCCCAGTTGATCATAAATTTAATCTGATTGATCAGTGCCACAAAATCACAGCGTGTTTTGTCTACTTCGCCTGGCAACACCACCCCGTCACACTGTACCAATCCGGTGTACTGTGCAATACCCAACGCTGGGGTAATGAGGATAGTAAATGCTAACAATGGTGCAATTATTTTTTTCATCGTTTTTGTAATAAAATATCAAGCTCTGTATGCGCATCATCGATCGCTTGGGTCATATTTGCCCGCCCACTAGTAACTGACTCAGACAAGTTCTGGAACAGTCGTGCGGTAACATATGGATCAGGATCGAGCCATCCTTTTGAAATAAGTGCTGCGTTGTAAAATATCGCCAAATATGGATCACTGTTACCTTGCGCGATCAGATCTCGACGGACAGGTGGCAGATAGGTCTGGCTGACCAAAGTATTTTGTGAGGTCGGAGTAGTGAGTTCAAAAATAGTTGCAAGTGTATTTGCAGAGTTTTTTGTACTTTTCACAATTGAAAATCCGTACATACGTCCATAGTTTACTTTTATCTTTGCATCTTTTGGTTGTGGCATCGGGGCAACATCGTAGTTTAGATTTGGATTTTTTTCTCGGAGATCACTGATCTCAGAAGCATACCCAAAATAGGTTGCCAAGTTTCCAGACAAAAAGAAATTTCTAGATAGCGGAAGCGATCGATTCCATGAATATGCTGGTGATGATGGATTTGAAAATGTATTAAAAAATGAAAGAGATCTTGATGTCATTTCGATCCCTGGGCCACCGAGGATGCTTTCTTTGTTTGAAGTAATTGGATTCCCAGACTGAAGCAAAATGAGACTAAAAATATCTCGAGCATTTGAAATGTTTGCAAACTCGCCGAGGGCTACTGCGCTCTTTCGGATATTTGCATTTACATCTTTTTGATTGAGCTTTTTGGTGAGGTCTACATAGTCATCCCAAATCTTTGGATATGTAGCGAGTCCAGCACTGGTAAACGTATCTCGATTCCAATACATGACCATAGGGTCGATGGCAAAAGGAACACCGACAATACCGTCATTTCGCAAATACAGTTCTGCTTGTTCTATAAAAGAATCCTTAAAATCCCGTGCAGTAAATGAAGTATACGGTATCGTAATCAGCTTGTTTTCAAAGGTTAAAAGCATTTCCTGAGGCACGAGGATAGCATCTGGACCATTGCCCAGAGCGAGGTCTTCGGTAAGATCCTTTTCAAATGCTGATTGTTCTTTTTGAACGTAGGTGATCGGAAGTGGGGTACTCCTGTCGTTATTCAACACTGCAAGGAAACTATCAAACGTACTCTTTGACCACACTCCCCAGATGACAACTGGATCCGCTGTAGCTGCACCGCCATTGTTTTTGACCAATGCGAGCGAACCAAGACCGATCAAAATACCTATACTGAATATGGCGAGAACGATGATTTGAAATTTGGTGAGCTTTGCCATGTTATTGTTTTTTAAAGACTAAACCATAGTGGTGATCCCCTGCATCAAAAGATTCTTCGAGTGAAAAATGTCCTTTTTCAAATAAAAGCTGTGCCGCTTCTTTGCTCACAATCTTTTTTGGGCTCGCCACACCTTGCTCTGCCCAGTCGACGACGAGGAGCTTGCCATTTGGTTTCAAAATACGTCGCATCTCTAAGACAAAATCTTCTGGCTTTTCTATTTGAAACAAAACATTTGAAACGATCACCCGATCGGCACATGCCTCGCGTAGCTTTGTCCCTCCGATCTTTTCTGCGTTCGCCCAAACTACTTCTATATTATGTAAACCGATGGTAGCTGCATTGTTTTTGATGCGCTCTAGGATATCTTTTTGAACATCGACAGCAAAGACTCTGCCGCCACCTACCTTTTTGGCAATCTCAATCGTGTAGTACCCAGAGCCAGCTCCGATATCAGCAACAGACATACCGTGCTCTATATTTAGATGTGAGAGATTTTGTATAGGGTTTGAAAACATTGTCTATATTATAGCCCAGAATATGTAGTCTTCATATGGCGATTATACCCATGCTATCTATTATCTAGAATAGGAGTATAGTTACCCCATTACCCGCCTAATACAAATATATGATAACTACTATTGCAATTGTTCTATTGGTGCTCTGGGCTATCGGTTTCATCGGCTTTCACGTACTCGGCAGCTTTATTCACATCCTACT
>JAGOVB010000015.1 GCA_018060945.1 Minisyncoccota bacterium
GGGGTATTGGGGACAAGGGGTATTGGGGACAGTCAAGGGGTATTGGGGACAAGGGGTATTGGGGACAGTCACGATTGTGGGGGTATTGGAGACAGTCACGATTGATTTGCACAAGATGTGTCATAATCCCGTATTTCCCCGTCGGCTTGCCGCGGGGCTTCATGTGCCACAAGGAAAGTCTGAAAACCTTCGGTTTTCAGATATGCGTGAGTGCGTAGCACTCCGGCCATACCCCGTCCGCTTGCGGCGGGGTTCTTGATTCATTTCCTCCGTGGTCTCCCCGGCGCACGCAAGGTTGTTTCCAAGTGATGTTTTGAAACCATGGCATCCACCCACTTCTCTCTCCCATATGGTACGCCTTTATTCACGGACTGTCGGATGGTCAACATGTCATCCTCCTTGTCTGAAGTGTTGATCCACTCTTTGTATGGGTGAGGAAAAGGGGTCGGTGATATATCAAGAATCTTTTGTTGTTCACCGCTACCACAAATTCGTCGCCATGCACTTCCCCACCGCCAGTGTTCGCACCGTGTGGTGAGCTTTGCACGGACAGGATTTCGTTCAACATACTTGATGAGTGTAAGGAGGTGTCTGTCGTCATCTACCATGAACGATTTGTAGCGCCCTTGATAGAGATGACCGGTTCCGATAGTCTTCGTACGCACGTGTACGTGGCGCGTGTGTGCGTTCGTGAGTCGATGCATGAACGTTCCAAGGTCTCCATCATTCTTTGGGTGTAGTACCAAGTGCCAATGATTTGGCATGATAACGTAGGCAAGTATACGCATATCAGTCAACGCTTTCGCTTCACGCAGGAGTTCCTCGAATAACAGGTAGTCGTCATCCGTGTCGAATATTTGCATACGACCATTGGCACGATTAATCACGTGATATATTTCACCTCCGACATCGACTCGTGCGAGGCGTGATCAATCGTGACTGTCCCCAATACCCCCAGTTCTCTCGCCTTTCATAAAATGTGGCTGACCCCATCTGTCCACCTTTGCAAAGATCAGTGCGTGTACGCGCTTGAGTGTTGCTTCGCTCGTGGGCTTCATACGTATAAGTATACCGAAAACTCCTCTCTGACTCGAGCTGATATCGTTTCTTAAGTACTGTTTCCAACCAACATCACTTCCCTCTCCCGCTACCGCCCGCACTGGCGTGCAGAGACGTAGCGAGCGGGTTGCGTCATATGCCAACAGTGTATACATCCAGCTCATGAGCTTGCTCTAGAGCATGAGCATAATGGGTCCTGATGACCGCCAATTGAGCCTCTTTCAATATTATTGCCACGCTGTATACTCTCGATAGTTGCACATTGACTGAGGAAATCGACGTGGATAGTCTACATCAACGGTTTACCGCTCCCGCCCCACCGCGTGAGATACTGGCAATCATGCTACTCGCCACCCTGTTCGTCAGCGCGAGCTTGGTCTTCATTGCCATACAGCTTGACGAATGGGATTATTTTTCCCTACCGCTCAATATGCGCCTGATCGTCGGATCAACGCCGGTAGCTTTCGGGGAGACGCTCATCTACATCGGCTTGCCGATCACGCTTGCCTGTCGACTGACGAAGCGTTTCGGTATCGTGTTCATTTTGATGCTACCGATGACCGCCCTGTTCGTGTCCTGGCACGAACACATCGATAACTCGACACTGCTTTTCATGATCGAGATACTACTCTGTCTCGTATTCCTTCGACTGAGTAGGTGGGGCACCGATCCGATCCCGGGACTCATGTACACCGGCACTGTACACTGGATAGCCAACCTCGTCGTCGTGGCTGTGGCGAGGGTACTCACATGAACCACGCAAGACGCGTAGAAACAGGGCGGACATGGTACGTGTCCGCCCGATCGTTGTTTGGTGTTGGGGACAACGTCAATCGGGTTAGAATAGATTACGACACATCGTCTACGAATCAATCGTGACCCCGATTCTCCAGCTTTGCAGTATTTAACGTGCCTGACCAGATTCGATGACCCGATTCGAGACGCGTTCGATAAATGGCTCTATTTCATCTCTTTTAAAAGATCTGGTAGTGGAGCGTCAAATAGCACCTCTGGCACTTTCCCTACTGTCTGCGTTTCATTCAAGTATGGGTACTGGTCACGATACGCCACCATCACGTCACCAAACTTCGCCATTGACCAATCCAAACCAAGGTTACTTGCTGCGTCTCTCACCTCTGACTCTGTAGTAGCTTCAATTTCAATATACGGGTCAAGCCATGGCCACTCATCGAGTACTACCTCACAGGTATCATTTCGCCATGTCTCGCGTTTAGATTCTTGTAATGATACAACTTCTAAACCAGTAGCCGTAAATATTTTTACCGTATTTTCAAACGAAGAAGTGACTACTTCAATTTCTTGTGCGCCATCAATCGAAAGTGACGCGAACTGTTTGTATGTCAGAGTAACCTTATCTCCTTCATCTCGTACACGGATATATGAGTTTGGGTTGCCTGTTTGTAAACGTCGGTCGGCGTAATCAATAATTGCGCGTCGCATGAGACGCATGGGTGTAACGCATACGAAACCAGCGTCCCTGAGTCTACTGCGAATTTCTTCATGATTAGTGTGAAGAAACTTCACTTCTATTTCTGTATTCATTCAGACTAGTATAACAAATTAACCCACTTGAGGGTGAATTTGTTAAGCGTCTCGAGCTAACAGGTGTTGCATACCTTACAACCCAGCTCGTACTAAGTATTAATGGCTGCCACGCCAGGATTTGGGGTCTTGGGGAGTGTTACAGTTCGGGTTTAAATTAAAACTGTCCCCGATTCCTTATGTTTTGGGGGGCGGTTCACTGACCCCATTCCTATGAGTCACTTCTGCGCGTAGAAAATGTCTTACGTCGTGCGCGGATCACCTGTGCTAAGGCTTTTGCTACGCCCTGGCAATTTTTCTGAATTGCTTCATTTGGTATGTGTATTGTCCGACGACCACTTCTTGCAGAGTAGCTAGCACGCTCGATGTCTCGCATGATTTGATGTGGGTCTGTGTAGTGCCTTGGACCATCGACCTCAATACAGAGTCGTGCGCATGGAATGTAGATATCGACATGTTTATAACCATCCCAGTGTTCCACACTCAAATCAATATAAAGCCTTTCTAGCGCCGTGCATATTTTTTTTGCCTCTGGTGTAATCTTTGAATTCATCGGTATTTTTATACTCCCTTGCTCAGAAATTGCAACGGAACGAGCCTGTTGAAATGGTCAGGCACTGGTTGCATGCGTCCGACACCCTGCAAGTTTTTCGAGGGTATGCACGGAGGAAATGGAATGGAAAAAGGGTCAGTCACCATATCGGGGGAAACGGTTCACTGTCCCGATATCGACCCCGATATCGTCTACAAAATATGCGCACGCAACCTCCCCAACAAAGTATCTGCGTTCGCGAGAAAACTGGAGTACAAATTGCTATTCATCGACAGGATGTATTCTTTTAGATTAAATGAGTCTCCCGGAATAATTATTGAGTCTACGGTCTCAACTGGCACCTCTGTTGTTCTCAATGCCGAAATACAGTCCGTACATACTTCACCTTTCTCAAGACGGTCCATAAAGTTTTTTCTAGATTGTAGTGCGAGAGTACAGCTTTCTCCTTTTGGTCCCAGTTTCCTTACACTTTCTGGACTTGCGCTTTTATCAAATGAGATAGCAGTCACCATGTCGGGACATTCGCGCACGCTCCACGATTCCATTATGTACTGATTATCTTCCATTTCATATAAAAGATAGTCCATTTCTTCAATGGTCTCCAGAATCTCCTCGCTTACCATGGGGTCAAAAAACATCTTTATGGAGGCTACGTTTCGATTGAGAATTGAACGTGCTTCTTCTTGCCTCTGTCGTAACTCGCCGTAACAGTCTTCATATTTTGTTTCAAAAATATCAGCATCTTTAGTTTCAAGACATTCCTTGAAAAGGCTATTTGAAGGTGCTGTCATTTTGATTTTTTCCAAATCTGCAATGAGGGCTTTTGTTGTTTCTACTCGCGCCTCATATCGTGTTCTTTCTTTTTCAAAAAAACTTAGGTTAATAAAACTAACGACCACAGGTCCTATAATAGCCCCGAAAACAAATCCCACCAAAGCTGTTGTTATTGGTTTTTTTACAAGCTCCTTCATCTTTCCGGTCTTTCTTTTAGAAACCGTATTACGAACCCTTGTATCTATGGGCGTCGTGGCTCTGTTCTCCATACGACAACTAGTATACATCACCGAGTAGCTAGCGTGTAATTGTCGGGTATTAGGGTATTAGGGACAGGGACAATATAACACACCAACACATGTCGTAATCACGACAAGCAACGCAATGTGCTATTGCCACTATCCCTACGTATGTTTTCTCATTCGGTAGCATGGTAATTACAGTACCAATACTAGTATTGGTACTGTAATTCTTTCACGATCAGCACTGCGTCAGGAGTTCAAACTTCTGGCCGTCTCAAGTTTGCTGCCGGACCCTCCTCCGTTGCCACTTCGGCAGGGCGAACTTGGACTCTCACCCGCACACCAACCCGTCACCATAAATTTGGAATTGGGGAATTGGGGACAGGGACAATACTAGGGGAATTGGGGACAGGGACAATACTAATCATGCATTCATGTTCTAATGAGATTCTCGGTTTCCCTGCCCCTCGCAGTGTGTGGGTGAGTCCAAATCGTTCGCGTGGTTGATGATGTGGTACATCGAATCGGCAACGGAGACGCGTGCTTGTCGTGGCATGAAGATATTATGCCACAGATAGTGCTGTTATATTGTCCCTGTCCCCAATTCTCAATTCCTGTCCCCAATTCTTCGACCTTGAAGCAGGTCTATCTGTGCATCAATGGAAAGGGGTGGCTTTGCGTATGATTTTTTTACTTCCGACATTGTACCAAGTATACAGCATTTGCTGTGGATAAAGCCCTTTTAACAAACTTGCTCTTTTGACATATCGGTGTATAATATAAGTATCAACACCCACCGCGCCTCTGGCTTGCCACGCGAACCCGGTGGGTTTGTTTGTACCCGGAGGAATGCGGTTGGCCATCATATCGGGGGAAACGGTGTCCCTGTTTCCCTCTACTTCCCTACTTCTCGCTACGCCCGCTTCCCTGCCAATTCCCTTTCTATCAACACAGATGCAATAGAAAGCGCCTTTATCCTACGCGTGAGCAGTGTGTGCTGAGAGGTACCTCGTTTCAATTTTGGCAGCACTTTTTCACACTTACTCAGTGTTGAAGCTAAAGCAGTGCGAGCTTCTTCTAATTCTTCTTTCGTAAACGTATCCATAAGACGATAGTACTCCGTGTAGCTGCACTTAACAACGCATCCAGCTGTGACAAGCCTGAAATTGCGACACAGGTAACTAAGTTAAATTGTGTTTATCCCTGAGTCCTCGACCACACTACACAATGAGGATCTTCCCAACAGGGCGCACAATAAAATGTCCGAAAGCAAAGCTTCCGAGCCACATGATTGCAATACTTTGATCCGAAAGCACGCCATTGTACATGATTGGAAATAAGATCAGCGTTCCCCATTTAAAAAACCAGGAAACAATGATTAGTATTTTACCTACACCCCAAGCTCCACTTGTTCTATGAACCACTATTACTTTTTTACCGATAATATACGCGAAAACTGCCGTTGCAAACGCACCAACAATCTTCAAAATGACCGCTTCAGAAAACGCCATATGCTCAATACGATACCACATGGGAAATAAGTTACAAATACAGTGCTCTAAGGTAGATATCTGTTACTGTGGTAACAGATTATGTGTACCGATTGTATAAGAAATTATCACTTATTCACTTTTAAACAAAGTATCTGTCATAGACCTGAGCATCTCCCAAAACTGTTTGGTCGCATGATCTCCTTGGAAAGAAATAAATGGACGATAGTCCTGTGGTGTTCTACCGCGTGGCTTTGGATTGCGTCTTACTAACAGCCGCTTATCTTCAGAGTCCTCTATATTATGTAAGAGTAACAAAAAATCTAATTTTGGGTATTGCAATTTAAGTTTCTGGTCATAAAAATACCCCTCAAGACTTGAGTCAAAACGATACCCAAACGCCTTTAAAATATTCTTGGTATCTGATGGATATCGATATGCGACAATTCCCACCTGCGGAGACTTGTCTTTGCAGACTTTATGAATTTGATCTGAAAGGTCATTCCACTCACGCATATCCTTTAGACAAAGGGTGCTCTTTACATCCGCTATCAGTACTGTGTCACTTGGTTCAATGAGATACTCCTCTCCAATCCCTCGTCTCCTCACCTTATGTGGAACTATTGCCATGTCACACTGCTTGTATTGATTTTGTAATAGACGCATGACACCCGACACACAGATAAACGACCCGCCAAACTGGTCGCTAATCTGTTGTCTTATAAATCTCTCCCTTACCTGCCCCTTGGTAAGTTCATGTTTTAATGACTCCGAAGCATCATATTGCGCATTAAGAAGTCGTTCGATGTATCTATCAAATTCATCCATAATTTACTCACCCCACAATTTTGCAATACTGTCCTTTGTTTTTTGTTCGTATATCTCAATCAGTTTTTTATTCCCTTCCACGAGAACGCGCTCGGCTTCGATTGTTTCGACTATCTGCTTTTGAGTGGCGATGGGTGGGAGAAAGAAAGAGTATTCAAACAAGTGTTCTCTGTTAACCTTTGGCATCCCAACTCTGTCTGAACCTTGGATTGCATAATTTGTAAAGTCTGACGTAAGAAGTTGGCAAAACAAATAGTCTCGAAGTATTTTATCTGACTTTGGCGAAAGTGGATATATGTCAGCGCTACACAAACCTTTGAAATCTGGACGCGCAACTTTCATTAAGTACGGTCGAATTTTACTATAGAGGACCATGTTCTCATCAAATAAAAATTTTCCGGAAATCAGCCCTTCTTCTTTTGCCGATTTTGGAGCTATAATGTTCCCAGTTTCTGCTTCTATGTTTGCACCGCCCACATGAAGCATGCTCTCATACACAGGACCTATTGGCTTGACAAGTGTTGAGTTGATTTCACACACCTCCCCCAACTTCACTCTCTCCCACGTCGGATCAATATCAATCCGCGGTTTCCAACTCGTGACAATCTGCTTGGCGGCGTCGATGATATTTTGGTAGCCGTCCAGTTCAGCAACGATCTGCTTTTGAATGTCGAGAGGTGGGAGGGGGATTTTTATTGATTTCAAATCTTTCGGATACACATGTGGCTGGGCGCCTCCCTGCTGAAAAGCATAGATATCTTCCTGCTTTGCTTTCAGTATACTAAACAGATATTTTGTATCGACAATACCATCATCTTTTGTTTGTATTGTTGAGCAGTCGGAGGCAAAAATTGGTATTTCAAAATAATTTACGAACCCTGCATAGGCACCGGATGCGCTAACCGTAATAACTTCGCCAGTTCGATTTGATTCATTATGGTAGTACGCTGGCTGTTGGCCACCGGCAATAACCGGTATACTCCCCTGGACAGCATCTTTTTTTGTAATGGCCGAACCTTTCATAATTTCAGCGACATCTCCCAAGTTAACTATAGGCCACGCCCCAGTGACCTCGGCACCTCTTGAACTTACTGCATATCGTGAACCCGAAAGATTAAAATCACCACCCTCGGCAATCATACTTTTCTCTACCCACACCGCTATGGCACTTTCTAACTTCTTACCCGCCTTCCATTCGTTTAAAATATGCAGTGCATCCGGTAGATCGTTCTTATCTATCGGTCGCCGTTGTGCGCCAAGGTCGAAACCGTCGCTTTCTATTTTTACAAAGAGTATTTCGGTACTTTGTTTTGAAAGTGCGTTATCAAACAAGAGTACACTTGTCTTAACACCCGCGTACGGATTAAATACTCCCGACGGAAGTGACACGACCGCAAAGAGCCCCTCATCCACCAACATCTTGCGCAGGTCTTTGTACGCACCGGAAGATTGAAAAATGATCCCTTCTGGCACAATAATGCCCGCCCTTCCCTTGGGCTTGAGGTGCTCGACAATATAGTCGACGAAAAGCACCTCGGCACGATTGGCGGGAATGCGAAATTTTTTATGTGGAATGATGCCGCCCTTTGGGCTCATAAACGGCGGATTGGCTATAATCACATCAAAGGTATCCGCCCACCGTGCGTCGCTTGAAAGAGTGTCGTACTCGTAGATCTTTGGATCGGGGAAATTATGCAGGAACATATTAACCCGTGAGAGTTTTGCCATTTCGGGACTGATGTCATAACCTACAAAGTTCTTGTGAAGGTTTTGCCGTTCGTCATGGGTGAGCGTATCACCCGGGTTTTCTTTTTGGTTACTCTTCAAGATGTGCTTGTATGCACTAATGAGAAAGCCAGCGGTACCGCACGCAGGGTCGAGTATCTTTTGATCTTTCTTCGGGTCAACCGCTTCGACGATAAAGTCGATAATGTGGCGCGGTGTGCGGAATTGCCCCGCGTCACCTTGTGAGCCCAGAATGGAGAGCAAAAACTCAAACGCATCCCCCAGGTCTTCTGAGTGGTCGTAGCTAAAGCCGTCTATCTCTGCAAGAAATAAGTTGAGGGTTTCGGGCGAACGGTACGGCACGTATGAGTTTTTGAGAATATCGCGAAAGATAGGCGACAGATTTTTGTTCGTCCCCATCTTTTCAAGCGCCTCCATGTAGAGGTTCATTCGTTCTTGCCCACCCAGCTTGGGATTCATGAGGTTGCGCCATGCATACTTCTCATACTCCTTTACGAAAAAGCTCGGTTGCCCACCAAACACCTCCGCCTGACGGTCCATGTCATCCATGTACTTATAGATAAGTGCATTGGTGATCTGCTCAACCTGGCTCTTTGGATCAGGCACTTTACCGACCAGTATTTGCCGGAGGGAGTTTATTTTTCGTTTGGTGGTGTCGTTGAGCATGACCTATTTATTAAACTTGAAAAGTGATTGTACTGTTTCAAAATTTTCAAATGTTTTAGTACTGACTTTTTCTAGAATCTTCGCCCGACCATTGCTATAAAATAATGAGGCGATTGTCTTTTCAAAACTACTATTTCCCAAAATATCGAGTTCGTTTTTTATCATTAGCATATCAACCCCATCTACCAGATCCTGCATTATACACTTCTTCTGCTTTCCTTTGAGTGGGAGAAGATGCATTTTCTTACCCAATTCATTACCGAATTTTATAAGAGCTTTTTCTTGAGCTACCCTACCCTCAGAATCATTGTCCCAAAGTGTATTAAAATCTATACCCCACCCAATCATCAAAGATGTATAGTATAAAACTGAATCCGCGTTCAGTGAGGGCAAAAAATGTATATCCGTTTTACCCAAAAACATATTCAAACAATAGTAGTCATATATACCCTCTACTAATACGACCCTATTCGACACATCAAATGCGAATGGTTTTAGCTGTAACGCATCGTAAATTGGCTGAAAGGCATTTTTCTTTCCTGTAACGGAGTCATATTCATAAATCGAAGAAAGTTTGATCCCGAAAGTCGGTTCCACTTTTTCAGAAATTCGGATTGAGCTCAATGGTATAATTTCTGGGTCAAGCAAATAGTGTGAATGTGTGCAATAGATTACATAATTATCGATAGATAATTCATTAAGTTTTGAACACAGTCTACTTTGTGCAGATGCATGTAAATATGACCCCGGTTCATCAAGTAAATATACTGCATCAACACCATCGTTTGAAATAACCTTTGGGTTAAATTCCAATTTCATGACAAAATTAAAAAACCAAAAGAAACCCTTACTTCTATCCCTGATGTAGAAAAAATGGTCCACTCCAGTGGAGTCAGTTTCAAGTATTTCGAATTTTATTCGTGGGGGCTTTTGTATGGTTTGTTCTACGAAACTTGGAAAATATTCGATGTTAATTTTTAGCGCCTTCTTGTTATCTAGTTTAAAGTTTTCCCATTCTTTAATAAGTGTGGCGTTTAAGAATTTTTGTACTTCCGACAAGACAGACTTCCTAGCTCTAGTGTCCATGCTCTCCAAATCAAAAACCGTAAAGTCTTTGTTCGTTTTTTTAAACAATCGCTCCACCACTGGCAGCCATCCTGACAATGTATCGTCGCTATCCTTTTTTATCTCAATCTCCTCAGGAAAGGAATCTCTAAAATCATCAAAATATAATATGTAAGGGAGTCTAGCGATAATTTTTTGTGCAATTAAATTATTCAGAGTCTTATTATCAAAAATACTCTCTCTGATACTGTAAGTTTTGGTAATCAAATTCCGTGTCAGTGTTAAATCGGCTGGGAAAGCAGCCTTTTTCCTTTTATAACTTCCTACGCCCTGCGTTTTAGAAATGTCAGCATTATTAAGAATTTTACTGAACTCTTCCCACGTAATTTTAACTGTCGCACTCACTGATGCGTGAGATTTTTGGGTTGGTTTATAGAGGTTTTGTACGTCTTGTAAATGACGAACATTTTGATCAAAACTGTCATTCGAATAATCAAAAGCAAAAATGGCGTGTAATATGGTTGTTTTACCACACTCATTAACACCAATAATTGGGACTAGTCGATTTTTCTCCAACACGACAGCGAGGTCGGTATCTATCGCTCTATACTTATGGATCGTGAAGGAAAGGTATTTCATATATTTACACCTTCTCAAACTCCTTTAGATTCGCCACATAGTCGCGTATGTAGCTGGGTATGTACTGAGTGTACGGCACCTCGCCCCCACGCTTGTACCCCGCAAGTGTTTTGAATGCACGCATATCAATGCCCGGCATGGTATTGAGTCGGCCATACTCCTTACTGTCAATAATCTTACGCAACTCATCATCTTGTAGGTATGACGAGAAAAATATTTTTGCGGACGGCACTATATCGGCGTCGAGCTTTTCAATATCCTGAAATTTGTCGAATTCGTCCTCAGTCTTTTCTTCGCGTGATTTGAAGTGATCGATCTCACCAAACACTTTACGCAGCATTTCCTTAAAGCTTACCCACCGATCCACAGTAAGGTTTTTGCGGAGCTGATCAGGAGTAAAGTACTCGGAGGGTCTGTCCAATATTTCCTGCTTCACAAACTCCACGACGCCATCAATACCTTCTTTTTCGTATATTTCACATGCCTCTTTGTTTGACATCACTTTTTCCTCAAATTTCTTGAAGTATAGCTCGCGGTCGATGCGCATCCCCTCTTCGCCTATGACCGTTTCTTTCTGGGAGACAATTTGATCAGCTTTCGCAATATCAATCTCCAAGTTGATAGGTCCTTCCCCACCCTCACCCGCATTATCGCCTTTCATCTTGGGGATCTGCAGCTCCTCGTCGTAGTCAAACTTTTCTTCAAAGTACTCACAGTTTGCAAAGAAATCAAAGAGCAGAAAACCGTCTTTTTTGATCTGTTGCTCTTCGGATACAAAGGTATGAAGTCGCGTACCCCGCCCTTTCATCTGCACGAAGTCAGAAGGGGAGAAAATGGGGCGCATGAGGCAAATGTTGAGAATGTCTGAGCAATCGTACCCAGTGGTCATCATTCCTACTGTGACACATACGCGGGTTTTACTGGTCTTGTAATCTTCTTTGAAGCGGGAAAATCCATTGAGACTGTTGTTCGCATACTGTTGCGTTTTCTCCTGCGCATCTTTTACGTTTGATGTCACCTGTACTGCAAAATCAGAATTGTACGAGCCCTCCCACACCTTATGTGCCATCAGGTTGAGTATTTCGGTAATCTTTCGAGCGTGTGTTTGACTCACACAGAACACGAGCGACTTGCCTACCTCGCCCGAAATAGGGTCTTTTCGCGCGTTCTCAATGAATGCTTTGCAAAAGGCGATATTGGTCTCATCGTTAAAAAACTTGCGCTCGTAGTCACGGTGCGTGAAATTTTCTTCGCCCTCCTTCCCTTCTTCGTCAGTCACAAAGACAGCGTACCCCTCCTCCGACAAGAGCTTGGTAGTAACTTCTGTGCGCGCGTCGATCGTGTGGGGGTTCACCAAGAATCCATCATGTACACCGTCGAGCAAACTGTACCGATATGTTGGCATCCCCGACTCACAACCAAATGTCTTGTACGTATCGAGAAGCTCGCGACGTTCAAATGCACGCGGGTCGTTCTCGCGCACTACTTGTTTGTCGATATTTTTGAGATAGTCTTTTGGTGTTGCGGTGAGTCCGAGCTTGTAGCCGTTGAAGTACTCGAAAACAGCGCGACTATTTCCACCGAGCGAGCGGTGCGCCTCATCTGATATCACTAGTTCAAAATCAGTGGGTGAAAATTCGTGCCGGTACTTGTCGCCCGCAAGAAGCGACTGTACGGTACTCACTACAATCTGAGCTTGGTTCCAATTGTCTCTGTTTGTCTTAAACGTCTTGATGATGTAATCACTCCCCAGCACACCCTTGAGGGCCTTT
The DNA here is from genome assembly GCA_018060945.1 of Minisyncoccota bacterium. Classification (GTDB taxonomy): domain Bacteria; phylum Patescibacteriota; class Minisyncoccia; order Phycocordibacterales; family PALSA-1337; genus JAGOVB01. The sequence goes on from JAGOVB010000015.1 coordinate 12,398, forward strand.
TCTGCCTGTGTTTCAAGCTCTATCCGATCAACAAGGAAGAGTATTCGCTTTGCATTTCCCGTGCGTAGGAAAAGACGACAGATTGCGGCGGTTGTAAGTGTTTTACCGGTACCAGTCGCCATTTCAAAAAGGTAGCGGTCGTTGCCCTCTTGCGCGGCTTTTTGTAACGCATGTATAGCGTAGAGTTGAAATTTTCGGAGAACGACCAGCTTATTGTCTCTTACGTAGTCCGCGCGGGTCGCCTCGTTTTGGAAACGCTCATCTTTGTCGTATTCGGCATCACGAATCCGTGCAAGATATCCTTCGTCTACATGTTCATCAGCAAGCGCCTGCGTATCCGGTTTAAAGGTGGCGCGGTGCTGTAGTGACTCGAGTGTCGGGAACTCGGTAATGATTGTTGGGTTGCCTGTTTCTGTGTCCCAGAAGTAGTGCGCATTTCCGTTTGAGAGGATGACGAACCGACATCTTTGTGAGTATGCGTAATCGCGCGCTTGTTCTTTTGCGTCGAGCGGATGGATGTTTTCCTTTTTTGCCTCAACGACAACGATAGGATACTTGTTTTCATCCAAAAGGAGGTAGTCAACATACCCCCTCGTCTCGGTTTCAAAATTTTCACCGAGTGTATCAAGTTTTTGCTTGGTGAGTTTCACCCCGGGTTCAAGTTGGATATTTGCTACTCCACGTTCATCATCAAAAAACCGCCAGCCCGCGTCCTCTAGTAGCTTATTGATCTTGATTCGCGCCTGAGCCTCCTTTTTCAGTGACATTATGGGTCAACTATAGCGCAAAATCAGTATTTTTGCGAACATGTTGAAAGCCACAAAAACCATGACCTGGTTTCCTGGACCCGTCGCGCGTTTTCCATGCCCTTGAGATTCTTTGTCTTCCGCGTCTTGCGCTAGTACGAGTTGGCTGGTGTTGTGGTGCGAAGTTGGAACTTTTCTGTACGCCTAATATACGGAAATGGGGATAGGAAATGGGGATAAGTCCCATTTTTCACACAAACACGTGTTGTAATCACACACCCTTTCTCGGTCTCCCGGGTTCTCGTGTTGCACTTTCGAGGTGGTAGGTATCGACCATTTCATCAACCCACGCACCATTACCATACGGCATACTCTTGTTGACCGAACGTCGTATTGCTGTAAGTCGTTCTTCGTTCGGAAGGGTGTTCACCACCGTG
>JAGOVB010000016.1 GCA_018060945.1 Minisyncoccota bacterium
TTTGTAGTTAATTTTAGCTAATGTATATCTGTTTTTCTTTGAGTAGTATTTTACTCTTAAAGCAAGTAAGCAGTTCTCGTTTCTCTTCAATTGCTCCGTCCTTTAAAATAAACTTAGCGTAGTCTCTGATGTCTACATCTTTTATCTGTATCTGTTGCTTGATGTTTAATACAGATTGATTAAATCTTTTGATTCGTTCAACTTCGGATTTGATCTTGTCTTTCATTCCGATCTCGCTGATATTGATTCGATCGAGTAGTTTCTCAAATTGATCTATAAGGTCTACTTCGTTTACATATCCACATTTGCAGTATTTATCTTTCGACTTAGTACAGCTGTAGTAAACATGTCTGTTTACAGATCCATCTTTAAGTTTCTTAAACTTCTCATCTGCACATATGCCAGAGTCGCACAGACCACAACTCATCATTTTTGTGAAAGCAAACTCTTTTGGCTCTTGGATTCGTAGTACCTGACTTTTTACCTGTCCCTGGACTTGATCATAGAGTTCTTTGGAGATGATCGGCTCGTGCTTTCCTGTATAGAAATTTCCACTTTTCTTTGGGTATTCAAAAACCCCATAGTAGATGGGGTTTTGTAGTATGAGATAGATGTTGCTGAGAGTGAGTCCTTTGTTTCCGTTTCTTGTCTTAAAGTTCAGATCAAACTTGAGCCAATGGAATACCTTTCTCCCTGACCATTTTTCGTAAGCCACTTTTTCAAACATTTGCTTTACGATCGGTGCTCGTTCGTGATCTATAACAACTTCACATTTTTTATCCATTCGCTTCTCGTTGAGATATCCGACAACAGCAGGTCCAGGTCGTAAACCCATTTCACATCTGGTTCTTAGTCCTCGCTTAACATTGATACTTTTATTATCGTTCTCAAGTTTAGCCTGAGAACACAAGATCATCAAAAGAAATTTCTCGTTTGGTGAATTCTTGAAATGTTGTCCGTATGTCCTGATCTCAATCAACTTGTTTTCATCCATGAGATCCACAACCGATCCCAAATCTCCTGCGTTTCGGGAGAGTCGATCGGGTGCCCATGTGAGTATTCCTGTATATCTACCGCGTCGAACATCTTCGAGTAATTCTTTGAATACTGGTCGTTGCCCTGATTCTTTTGCTGAGTGAGATTCACGCCTAATGTCTACAACAGTTAAACCATCTCGATCGGCAATCGTTAGCATTTCCTTTACTTGAGACTCAATCGACAAGGCTTGCTTCTCATCTGATTCAGTCGATTTTCTGGCGTATAAGACGTACCTAACTTTTGCTTGAATTATTTCCGTCTTAACACCAAGATTGCTTATATACTGCGTTTCCATATATTAATTAATGACAGACCAGGGGGTGGTGCATAGCTATGCAGACTAAGAAATACGTCGCATACTCGCGACCTTAGCCTTAGCAAAACCACGTATCAGCGATATGATCAATCTAGAGTAATAACTCTGAAAATGTTATTATTCATTTACAACTGAATATCAGTCGACCTAATATCTCATACTTAAGAGATGTAATCCGAGGCGTTGTACAGCCACATCCGTACACATGGTTCATTTGGTCTATTGTTTCTATGACGACGTTCTTTGGGGGGCTTGTAAAAGGAGCGGGGATAGGAGCACTGCCTACTGGTGTGGCTGAGGGATTTACAATAATTATCTTTTTATTTTCGCTTAAGTATCTTTTTAAAAAGAATACGGGACAAATCAAGAAGATCGATCATTATTTTTTGGCGATGGCTCTCCTCGGTCTCATACCATGGGCACTCACAAAAGATCCGACGATCTCTGTGGTGATAGTAGTGCTTATTGATTTCGTCGCGTTTATCCCGACTTTGCGCAAAACATGGTTTCGGCCAGAGACAGAACAGCCGCTCCTATACGAAATGAATGTGGCACGACATGTACTAACACTTTTTTCGTTAGAAGCGTATAATATCGCTACAACATTTCATTCTATAGCAATGATCTGTACCAATATTGTGATGACTGTGTTTATTAAAAGAAAAAGATAAATTTTATGATTACAATTATTTTGTTAGCAATCGGAGGAGCAGTGCTCGCAGCAGTGATTGGTACTGTTTGGTATATGCCGTTTACACCGATGGGAAAACTTCACATGAAGTATCTTGGTTTTGATAAGCTTTCAAAAGAAGAGCAGGAACAAAAGATAAAAGAAGCAAAGCCACATATGTGGAAGATGTACGTAGGGCAGATTGTACTTTCATTCCTTACTGCGTTTGCTGTTGTCTACACTACACTCATTAGTATCCAGAGCGGAGTACCTCCACTATTTACACTTGGTTTTGCAGCGATGAACTGGCTCTGTTTTATGGTTCCTGTTGTCGGCTCAGCTATTTTGTGGAGCAATATCGACCGAAACATCGTCTGGAAGAAATTCTTTTCTGACATTGGTGCAAACTTTGTAACTGTTATCCTCATTGCATTCTTAGCGAGTTTGTTTGCATAAAAGCTAAGTGTCATCTTAGGTAGACAAAGCGCTAGGTATAATCTAGTGGTAGGGGTATAATCTGTTTATGCAAAAAGATATCTCTATCGAGTACGCTCACATATATACCAATAACCGCATTGGTGACGAACAAAAGCTCTCAGTAGAAATATTGAGTGAAATTAAAAAAGGACATGCAGGTAAGAAAATATCTTTAGTTGTCATGGTCGACGACTACTCTTTTCCTGATCCATCGTTTAACTATGAAGATCTTACAAAATGGTTAGATGAAAAGGGATTTCAGCCTGATATAGTACTTAGAGAATCTCAACTGATTCCATCGTGTGATGATGTTTTAAAATTGATACAAAATAAGGAGCTAGAAACACAGATTTCTGACTATGTTCGCGCAAAGAAATATCCATGCTCATTATTCGTGGCAACATGGTACCTATTACGGTTGGGCTGTATCAAAAGCTCGATTTTTGAAGCCGAAAACGTAGCTTTAGATTTAATAAATATCCTCCCAGAAAGCTTTAAACCATTTGAGGAAAAAGCGTTTGAAATTATTCGTGCTACACAGTATGCTGATAAGGTAGATAAAATTACTAATAAATACTTTAAGGGACGATTAGTCGCATAAAATGTTGGTTGAAAATTAAGGTGATTCCTCGGTGATTATTAAATTAGTGTACAAAAGACTCACACAAGATGTCATACTACGTCTACATCCTCAAATGTGCTGACTCGACACTCTACGTCGGCTCAACCAATGATCTAGAAAAAAGAGTGCATCAGCATAACAATTCAAAAAATGGTGCACACTACACCAAAATCCGTAGACCAGTAAAGTTAGTGCATTCTGAAACGTTTGAGACGTATGGAGAGTCGAGAGTGAGAGAGGCGGAGATAAAGAGGATGAAAAGAGAGGATAAAATACGTCTATGTGCTAAAATCTAACCATGGCCCACGAAATAGAAGCTACTGTTTTAGATATTAAAAAAGAAGAAATTATAAATACATTAAAGTCTTTGGGTGCAACAGAGGTGCAAGACACTCGTCTCATTGTCGACTGGTACCGGCTCAAAGGAATAAAGGAGGGTGAGGATCCTTGGTTTTTACGTATTCGTTCAAAAAAGGAAGGAACTTATGAAGTGACCTGGAAAGCAAAATCAAGTACTGAGGGTGTGGCTCGAAAACACAAAGAGATAAACTTTGCCATTGCGGAACCGGCAAAGCTAGCGGAACTATTTGAAGAGCTCGATTTAGAACAATACGCCCATCAAGAAAAAGACAGAGTTTCTCTTGATTATAAAGACTGGAAGTTCGATATCGATACATATCCTGGTATGCCGCCGTATCTAGAAATAGAAGGAAAGAGTGATGTGCATATCCAGGAAGCGATGAAGCTCCTTGGTGTAGAAAACAATAAAACATGGAATAAAGGAGAGCGGATTTTGATCCAGACCATTTACGGACTCGATTGGTACAACATGAAATTTTAGGCTACTATATACGTATGATTAAACAAATTATCACGGTCATCATTTTAATAATTGTTGCGTTTGGTGTGTTTACTTTAGCTAAAACCATTACTCCTCAAAAGATCCGAGAGACTCCACAAGGCAAGCTCCCGGCTGGCAGCACACCTGTTGGTGCCCCTTCTGACATCGAAGGAACATGGGTTTGGTCTGAAACGATTGTAAACAATGATACTAGTGTTACTCCGAAAAAGCCGGATGCCTTTTCTATCACTTTGACTGATGGACAAGTTACAGGCACAACAGACTGCAATAGCTTCTTTAGCTCATACAAAATCGGTAGCGATGGTGTGATCTCTTTTGGCCCAATCGGCAGTACAAAAATGGCGTGTGAAGGCTCACAAGAAGGTGAGTTTACTGATCTTATTGCCCAGACCAGCAACTACACATTCGACAATGGTAATCTCGTATTGTTCCAGCAAGATGCATCGGTCACCATATTCAAGAAAAGCCAGACAAAAGATGTGACTTTGGGAATCGGTGATACTGCAACTGTCGACACACTTGCGATCACTCTAAATAAATTCGTACAGGATAGCCGATGCCCAATCGACGTGACTTGCATCCAGGCGGGAGCAGTTACGGTAAACGTTACACTCACACAGGGATCGACTACACTTACAAAGAATTTTCCTTCAGACGAAGCTCCACAAGTATTTGGTGACTACAAGATTGCTATAAAAGAGATAGCACCAGCTCGAGAAAGCAAAAAAGAAATTAATCCAAAAGATTATAAGATCACATTTCACGTAGAAAAATAATGCCAAAAAAGATTGCTATAGGGATCGCTGTTGTACTCGTTGTTGTTATTGCCGCACTACTCCTCAATAAAAAACAATTAGTTTTTGGAAATGGAGTAGAGTATGATTTTGATGAAGATGGTACAAAGGATACCGCTCAAATAGTCGTAGAAAACAGCCAGGGCACAGGTGTGTTTTACTATTTTGTTGCGGAGCTCGATGGCAAGCAGTCACAGAAGTTTTTTATCGGAGACCGGATCGCACCACAGTCGACGAGTATCGATGAAAAGGGAATCGTAACAGTGGCATATGCCGATCGAAAACCAGAAGAGAGTTTTGCAGATGAGCCTTCGGTTGGAAAGTCGATCCGTCTTTTTTACAATAAAAAGGACAATGAGTTTATCAATATTGGCAGTCTACAGCTGTATTCAAACAACACACTCGGTGTCTCAATGTTTTACCCAAAGCAGTTTACAGTGACAGAGACGCCTGAAATGGTAAAGTTTACTATTCCCGAAATTCTTTCTGCGAATACTAACCTCAGTAAAGATAGTTACCTTTCAGTAGAGAAGAATGCAGAGTGTAAAGACAAAAACATAGAAGAGGCAGGAGCAGGTAATCGTTACGAAGAAAAAATATTTGTTATAGTAAATACTGATCCATGTCTCGTCGTGCACTACTTCATCCACTATACTGCTTTTGAAAATTATCCAAAGGGTGCAATAAAAGAATTCGACAAGGTAGCGGTTCTCGGACTATTCGACTCGATCAAAAAAACTCTATGGTTATCCACAAAGATGTAACCATCGGTCATGTCCACCTCACCGTGGCTGATCTCGATCGCTCGCTCGCATTTTATCGAGACTTGCTGGGATTTGAAGTCACCACTCGATACGGCGCCTCAGCAGTGTTTTTATCAGCTGGAGGATACCATCATCATATCGGTCTAAACACCTGGGCTGGAAAAGGAGTTACTCCGCCACCACCGGGTCACTCTGGGCTATTTCATTTTGCTATTTTATTTCCAACTCGCAAAGAATTGGCGACTATTTTAAAACGTTTGATGGATGCAGGCTACCCGCTCACTGGTACCGCAGATCACGGAGTCTCCGAAGCACTGTATCTCAACGATCCAGATGGAATCGGTGTAGAGCTCTATGCAGATCGACCACGCTCAGAATGGAAAGTAAAAAATGATGGTGAGGTAGAGATGGTGACGGAGGCGTTGGATATTGAAAGTCTTTTGGGTGAGATGTGAGGCTGAACTTGACCAAAGCCCAAACATTAAGTATTATGTTTCTCGAACAGCAATAGCAACAGCAAACAAAGGAAATCCCTTGCAAATACCGACACGAAGAGTTTTTATCAGTCATCCGGTCAGTGGAAATGTGGAAGAAAATCTGGCAGCAGTTGCTAGGATTTGTCGGAAAATACATTCGAAAGATGTTCTCCCGATCTTTCCCAGTTTTACCACTCGTCGTTATCTCACTCCAGATCTTACGGATCGTGAGCTCGCCGCGGCTCAGATCTACACATACCTTTCATCGGGTCTTGTGAATGAGATCTGGTTCTACGGCGACGTACTTACTGAGGGTATGGAGCGTGAGCTCAGAATAGCATTACTTTTCAATGTGAGGATTGTTGGCATGAGTCAACGAATGCAAGAAGTTCTGAGTTCAAAGATGGCTGAGCCAGTTCTTTATTCAGGCATGTCGCAGGAAGCGATCGGCGTAGCCTGCAAAAGACTCATCGGTGCCTTGTCCTGGGTTGAACGACGGCGCGAAAGAGCGGACGTTCTCTACAGACAGCTCAATGCCGAGATCTCTCAGCTTCAGGCTGTTTGCCCTCACGGCGAAACCAGACGTGAACTCGTGCAGGACGTCGCTGAGATGAAGGACAGAGACTTCTGCGTTTTCTGCGGTGTGCAGCTCTGACAAATCGACGAATACAGCTCGCATGCTTACTGCGAAGACCACCTTGCAACGGTGGTTTTTTAATGTACTATAAAACTATGGACACTACAGAAAAACTAACCAAAGAAAATCTCTATACTGGGCTCAAGGTACTACTCAAATACATTGGACAATATAGAAAAGAGATTACTGTCCTGAGTATCATGGGTATTTTTTCTGCTATTGGAAACGGAGCGATCCCTTATATCGTTGGACTATTTTTTGATAGCATTGCAGGGACAGGCTACCTTTCACTTTTGATTTTGTGGGGTGTGATTCAGTTTATAACATATCTTTTGGACTGGAAGATAAATATTTTGAGTGAAAAGTTTTCAAACGTTATCTGGCTCGACTATTTGAGTAAAGGGTTTGGCTACTTGCTACTGCTACCAGTTTCTTTTCATAAAACAAATAAAATTGGTGAAGTGAGTAATAAAATAAACGTAGCTGCAAGTGCGCTCGAAACGATTGCTGGGCGTATTGTGATCGATCTCTCACCTCAGATTTTGAGTATCGTGATCGCATTTGCCATCGCTCTTTTCCTAAAACCTTTGCTCGCACTAGTTCTTTTGGCGGGTGTAATTATATATATCTTTATATTCTCAACAAAAATCCAAAACACAAGCATATACCAAAAAGAATACTGGGATGCCTTGAACTTTGTGTTTGGAGAATCATTTGACGTCGTAGGAAACACGCTCGCCATCAAGCAAGCAAGCGCTGAGGACTATGAGATCGAAAAGCTTTCAACAAAGATGAAAAGTGCGATCCCGCTCTGGATGCGACTCACCAATGTCTGGGGAGCACTGACCCTGTTTCAGCGTATGACAATACTCGTGACGCAGATCGTGGTTTTTATCATCTCTGTCTACTATATTCAGCACGGCACGATGACGATCGGTGAGCTCATCGCATTCAACACCTATGCAGCAATGGTTTTTGGTCCTTTTACGGTAATTGCTCGAAACTGGCAGACGATCCAAAACGGTATTGTAAACATCCAGACAACAGAAAAAATCTTGGAGATTCCGACTGAGCCATATGAGCCAGAAGGTAGTATAAAACTTGATCTCAAGGGAAACATAGAGTTTAAAAATGTATTTTTCAAATACGAAGAAGGAAAACAAGTGCTCGAAGATATTTCATTCAAAGTGAAATCAGGTCAGGTTATCGCACTTGTTGGAGAGTCAGGAGTAGGTAAAAGTACCCTCATCGATCTAGTTTCTGGTTACAATTTTGCATCAAAAGGTCAGGTCATGATCGACGGATACGATATCTCTAAGGTGAATCTAAAAAAACTTCGTCAGCAGATTGCAGTGGTACCGCAAGAGGTAGTGTTGTTTAACGATACCATCGGAGTAAATATAAAATACGGAAACTTTGCTGCAACTGAAGAAGAGGTGAAAGTAGCAGCCAAAAAAGCGCACGCTCTGGATTTTATCGAAAAATTCCCTGAGAAATGGAAACAGATGGTAGGCGAGCGTGGAGTAAAACTTTCTGTTGGTCAAAAGCAGCGAGTAGCAATCGCACGTGCTATTTTGCGTAACCCTCGTATCCTCATCCTCGATGAGCCGACCTCAGCCCTCGATGCAGGATCTGAAAAGATTATCACTGAGTCACTCGATGAGCTCATGCGAGACAAAACTACCTTTATCATCGCTCACCGCTTGAGTACAGTCCGAAAAGCAGATCAGATTTTGGTCTTTAAAGAAGGAAAGATTTTAGAGTCTGGGACACATGATGAACTTTTGAAGCTAGAAGGTGGGGAGTACAGACGGTTGTATGAGTTGCAGATAGGGTTACATGCATAATATATGAAACAACAAATAATTCTAATTGGCGGAGCAATGGCATTTCACACATATGATGACTACATCCATTTTCTCAAAACTATGGATGTAAGTTTGGAGTATTTAAAGAAAAAGCGATGGAAGCATGTTTTGCAAGAAAGATTGGGGGATGAGTATGATGTAAATCTCTTGGACATGCCTTGTGGGCTTAATGCAAAATACAATGAATGGAAAATCTATTTTGAACGATTTATTCCTTTATTCAATGATGAAGTAATCTTGATAGGATACTCACAGGGAGGAATATTTTTAGCAAAGTATCTTGCAAAAAATGATTTCTCAAAGAAAATTAAAGCATTGTATCTTCTCGCTGCTCCATCGGGAGACACTCCGGATGAGGTAATTGGCGATTTTACTTTTCCAGTAAAGCTAAGAACCGATATTCAAACTTATCTATTGCAAAGTGAAGATGACCCTATAGTTCCAGCTTCTCAAGTGCTTAAATACAAGGAGTTGCTACCTGATGCAGAGCTCATCATGTTTAAAGATAAAGGACATTTTAGTAGTGCTGAATTTCCTGAATTAGTGGAACTTATAAAAAGGCTATAGAGTCTGAAGTTGTAATCATTTTGAGTAGTGTATAATTAAAATATGAAAACACAACAAGTCCTCACGCTCATCGTATTACTCGCTATCATCGGAGTTGTCATTTACATTGGAAAAAACAAACCTGAACCCGTGCCTGAGGCAACTGTCTATTCAGTTGAGTAAAATATGTTTCCACAGTAGAGGCGAAATATGTGTGCTATAATTTTACAAAACTCCCATGCAAAAACGGATTATATTTATTTCGCTCTTTATACTCATTGTTGCTGGAGTCTCTGGCTTTGTCTGGTACGAAAAAAAGAATCCACTTGCAGATAAAAATGTAATATTCCGTGTCGAAGAAGGAGACAGTCTGGCCCGTGTATCTCAAAACTTGGTTTCCGAAGGAGTGATCAAATACCGCCTTCCATTTTATATTGCGCATTTTGTGTATGGCAGAGGGGGCTCTCAGTCAGGTGCTTACGAATTGAGTTCGAAGATGAATGCTCGTGACATAGTTGAAAAGCTCAACGCTACGCCATACGCTATATACGTCACACTCGATCCTGGCATGACTAAAAAAGAAATAGGTGAAAGAATTGGCAAATCCCTAAACTGGGGGTTGCTTGATCGAGAATATTTTAGCCATACCTATGCAGGGATGCAGTGGCAACACTATCAAGAAAACGTGCAAAACATTTTTCCATCGACCTATAAATGGAATACCATAAAAACACAGACATTCCTTTCTCTCTCAGCTCTTTACAATGATGAAGATCGAGATTTCTTTAAAAATATGTACGTGCCAGGTACTTATGAAGTACGGCTCAATTCTACTCGAGCACAAGTCGCTGGCTTTTTAATAGATCAGTTTGCTGCTCAGTATCCAGATCCAAATGACGCTCTCTCAGAGTTCATGGATAAAACTGCAATGGAAACAGTAGCAAAACTTATCGACAAAGAAATGGTCTTGATGCCAGACATCGTAGCGATGCCACCGCTCGATGTCACTCTCAAGAAAGAGGGAAGTATTTCGAACCTTTTGTTTACCACTTCGTATTGGAACAAGGGACGTGGACCACTTGAGCTTGTAGCTGATCCAAAAACAAAGGGATTGAAAACAGATATCACTCGAAATGTGTTTCAGCGCATTTATAGTTTGGATGGTGACTACACTGAGCGTCTTTCTGGTCGCTTCCTCTGGCATCAGCCACATCTCCATTATCACTTCGAAGACTTTGCTGTGTATACATTTGAGCCAGTAGAAGTCGAGGGACCTGCGATGAAAGAAAAGCTACAATTTAAATCTACTTTTTGTGTTCGTGACAGCGAACCGATCGATCTTTCACACCCAGGTGCAAATCGTGATGCATCATACAAGGTCTGTGGAAAAGAACGACAAGGGATATCTCCAGGATGGGCTGATAGCTACTACTATACATATGTCGATCAAAAGTTTAACGTCTCAAATCTTCCTGCTGGAAAATACAGCTTAAAAATACTAATCAACCCAAAAGATCGTTTTGATGAAGTAACAAAAGATAATAACGTCGGAGAAGTCATCGTATATCTCGATGTCAAAAACAATGTTGTGAAAGTGTTGGAGGAAAAACAATATGGCCTATAAAATCTTATTTGGAATAGTGATAGTCGGCTCTCTGGCTTTTTACTTTTATCCAAAAGGCAAAGGTGTAGAACAACCAGTTTTTGCTGAACCAGTCGTCGAGACTAGTGAGACAATCCCAGACGTCACTGTTTTGGAAAAAGGGCTCAATATTCCTTGGGACATAGCTTTTTTGGATGATGGGAGTTATTTTATCACTGAACGTGTCGGTAATCTTTTGCATATAAAAGATGGGGTAAGAAAAGTTATAAAACTTCCACATCCAGTACCGAAAGGGGAAGGAGGTTTACTAGGTATGGCTCTACATCAACATTCTGGACATGAGACTACGGTTTATCTTTACATGACGACGAGTGAAGACAAGACAGGTACTATGAATGCTGTCTATCAATATGAATTTATAAATGATGAATTAAAGAATGAAAAAGTAATCATCGAAAATATTCCAGGAGCACTGTACCATGATGGTGGTAGGATGGAATTTGATTCTGATGGGTATCTATATATAACGACTGGTGATGCTACGAAGTCAGATATTGCACAGAATCTAAAATCTCTCGGCGGAAAAATATTGAGATTAAATGAAGATGGATCTATTCCAAAAGATAATCCTTTTGGCACTGCCGTTTGGAGTTATGGTCATCGAAATCCACAGGGACTCGCTTGGGATTCAGAGGGTAATCTCTGGGAGACTGAGCATGGACGTTCAGGGGTGGTGACTGGCTATGACGAAATAAATAAAATTGAAAAGGGAAAAAACTATGGATGGCCTGTGATCGAGGGACCTGCAACTAAAAATGGAATGGTTGCACCTGTGCTCGACTCTGGTTCAAAATATGCCTGGGCACCTGCAAGTCTGCTGTACTACCGCGGCTCACTATTTTTCGGCGGACTAAAGGGAGAAGCGTTGTATGAGTACGTTATCGATACAAAAGAACTAAAAGAGCATTTCAAGAATGAATTTGGTAGAATCAGGACCGTTCGAAAGGGACCAGATGGCATGTTTTACTTGCTGACCAGCAATAGAGATGGGCGGGGTAAGCCTACAGATGTAGACGATCGTCTGATACGGATAAATCCAGATCAATTTAATAAATAACATGCTTGCACTCGTAAAAGGGATAATACTTGGTTTTGCTGTGGCAGCTCCTGTCGGCCCGGTGAATCTTTTGTGTATGCGGAGAACTCTGGTCTTCGGTAAAAAAGCGGGACTCGTATCAGGCTTAGGTTCAGCACTCGCTGATACTTTTTTTGCGATTGTTGCTGCGTTTGGTTTCACTGCTATATCTCACTTTTTAGCACACTATAAAACGCATATACATGTATTTGGTGGAGTTATTCTTTTTATCATTGCATGGAGAATATACAAAAGCATTCCAGTTGAAAGTCAGATAAAAGACGCTTCAAATCTTGTTTTATGGAAGCACTTTTTCAGTTCTTTTTTATTGACTCTCACAAACCCAGCTACTGTTTTTTCTTTTATTGCACTATTTGCTGGAGCCGGAGTGAGGCAGCATTCGACATTTGTCGTGGTAGGCATATTTATGGGTTCCATGGCATGGTGGACGATTTTGACCTATGGTATTGCCAAACTCAGAATCTCACACGACAAGTTTGCTATTGTAAATAAAGTTGCAGCAGTTTTGATTGCTGTGTTGGGTATTATTTCGTTTCTAATGTAGAATACCTCTATGCAAGAAAACGAACAATTTAGCGTTTGGGGT
>JAGOVB010000017.1 GCA_018060945.1 Minisyncoccota bacterium
ACAAGCTTTGGCAATAGCTTTAGCCATTTTGCCATTTCCAACGAGTAGGATATTCATTTTGTGTTCGTTTGTGTTTCTTGGGAACTTTTACAACATATTACATACAAGGCTATGTCAATGCAAGTAAAAACCGCCTTTCTGGGGCGGCTTGTGAAAGAACTGAAGTGGTGCGGTCTAGACCGGGACTTCGTCGGGGCGGTTGATTTCCTTGAGCTCTTCAATGGTATCAAGCCCTAGTGCCCAAAGCGTGCCTTGGACAAAGCCAAGCCAGCGCATAACTTTCCCAATTTTATCCTCCTTGATCATCTGCTCCATCTTGGGAAGCATGTCTGCTAGGTGGGCAATCGCCCGGTCTCGATTTGTGAGAATCTTGTTATGGGGGTGTGGAGCCAACTCCACACCCTGTTCCTCGAAGCGTTTTCGGTAGTGGGCGACAATTTCGCGAAGCTTTTCTTTTGTCATAAACAGTGTGCGGGCTTTCTATCCCACAATAGCAGATCGGACATGCAGTATCAAGGATTGAGTTCGCTATGCTAAAATATTGTTATGGACATTCTTTCACACGGTCTCTGGGGCGGAGTGATAGCAGGGAGGAGAAATAAAAATAAATAAAATGAAAAACACAACTCTACTATTTTTGATTAAAAAGAATGGAGATACGATAACAGAGCTTTGTTTGGCGATGAAAAAGCGTGGGTTCGGAGCAAATCGCTATAATGGTGTCGGAGGAAAGCTGCAAGGAGAAGAAACGATCGAACAAGCCGTGATCCGAGAGACAAAAGAAGAGATCGATGTTGTGGCGAAAGAAATGTACAAAGTTGCGATCCTCGATTTTGCTTTTGCAAATAAGCCCGAGTGGAATCAACGAGTACACACTTTTTTCTGTACCTCATGGGACGGAGTACCAACTGAGAGTGAAGAGATGAAGCCAGAATGGTTTCCCGTAGACGCCATTCCGTATGACAATATGTGGCCTGATGATATGTTTTGGCTACCAAGAGTGCTGAAAGGAGAATTTATTAAAGGAAAGTTTACTTTTGGAGATGGGGATGTGATCCTCGATCAGCATCTCGAAGCAGTTAGTGCGCAAACGCTAGGATAGTCACGTTTTTTACTCCTGCTTCATGCAAAACTCTTTTTGCCTCGCGCAGGGTAGCGCCGGTTGTGGTCACATCATCAATAATGGTAAAGGTACGCTGTTTCATTGAGTCCGGTATACTTGTCCCCAGCCGTTTTTCAAGCCTCGAGGCTCTATTGAGCGATTTTTGTGTATCTGGGGATAACCTGTGGATAACTTGTTCATAAGGGCAGGGGAGGTGTTTCGCTATGAGGATACACTGGTTAAACCCACGTTTCTTTGAGCTGGGTATGGGAACAATTACTGAATCTTTAGGTATACAAGGTTCCATATGTTTTGCAATTATTTTTGCAGCTGTGCGACTCCCCCTCTTTAAAGCAAAGACTACCCTCTTTACTTTTGGATCAGCGTAGGAAAAAAGAGCAGGGCTCTCCCCTTTTGCGAAACCCTCTTCAAACTTTTCTTCGCCAAAAATGATATCCCAGATGTGCATACCTATATGATATACTAGGTTGATGAGTTTCCTGGAAAAACTACTCGGAAAAAAGAATGAGAGTGTACTCGGTATCGATATCGGCTCTTCTGCTATCAAAATAGTTCAAATAAAAAGAAAAAAAGGCAAGGCAGTGCTTGAGACCTATGGAGAGCTTGCTCTGGGTCCGTATGCTGGGATCGAAATCGGTCGTGCAACTAATCTCCCGATGGAAAAAATAGCCGAGGCGCTCATCGATGTGCTTCGTGAGTCAAACACTACAACAAAGCAGTGCGGTATCACTCTACCACTTGCTTCCAGCCTCATTACCTTTATGTCTGTTCCTACGATCGATCCAAAACAGATCGGAGGTATGGTGACCTTGGAGGCTCGGAAATACATCCCAGTGCCAATCACCGAAGTCATGCTTGACTGGTCGATCATCCCAAAGGACAATGTTCCCGAAGATCCAAACGCGCCCCAGACTCCAGAGCAAAAAGGTTCAACTGATGTACTCATGGTTGCTATTCACAATGAAGTATTGGCAAATTACCAAGGTCTCGCATCAAAGACAGGGCTACAGCCGACATTTTTAGAAATCGAGCTCTTTAGCGCGGTACGTGCAGTGCTCGAACAAGGCATATCTGCTCAGATGATCGTCGATATGGGTGCAAGTACTACAAAGCTGTATGTTATCGAACGTGGTATTTTGCGCACTTCACACGTTATCAACAAAGGATCACAAGATATCACTCTTGCCATCTCACAGTCTCTCTCTATTTCAGTAGCAGAAGCCGAAAATATGAAACGTGTTCTCGGACTTGCTGGTGGCCCAGAGCACAAAGAGCTGACCGAGCTCATCACGGTCACGCTCGACTACATTTTTTATGAGGCAAATCGTGTGCTTTTCAATTATCAAAAGAAATACAACCACACGATCACTAAAGTGATCATGACCGGTGGTGGTGTACTCCTCAAAGGGTTCCCTGAAGTAGCAAAGACAAGTTTTCAAAACGAAGTCGTCTATGCGGATCCTTTTGCAAAACTAGAAGCACCTGCATTTTTGGCAGAACAATTTAAAGTTGCAGGACCTGAGTTTGCAATTGCGATCGGAGCAGCTCTCCGTCGGTTGTCCGAGTTGGAATAGCTTGGTATAATTTAGAGGTTACAGCTCATGGAAACTAAATTTCAAACATCATTTATACCCCGCAAGCCCCTCGTTCCAAACTCTGCTGCGGCTCCCGCTGCTTCTAGCGGCGGTGGTTCTACGAGCATCCTCGTCTTTATCGGCGTTATCCTACTTCTCCTTTCCGTGGCCTCAGCTATTGGTGTTTTCGCTTGGGAGAAAGTCGAAGCAAAAAAAATTGAAAAAAATAAAGTCGCTCTCGAAACAAATCGAAAGAAATTTGGTTCTGATATTGAAGTGTTAAAAAAGTTCAACGACCGTATCAATCTGAGCAAACAACTTGTCGATAATCACCTCGCTGTTTCAAATATTTTTTCGATTCTCGCTGATGCAACTGTGGATAAAGTCCGATTTACCAGCTTCAGTTTGGAAATCCCTGAGAACCCCCTCAAGGATAAAATAGAGGTAGTTATGGGCGGTGAAGCAACCTCGTTTGCTGGTCTCGCATACCAAACAGACGTATTTTCTGAGAATACACAAATAGAAGAATCTTCGATATCTGATTTAGCAACAACTGACAAGGGAAATATTCAGTTTAAATTCAACGCAGTGATCCCGTTCCAAGAAATCGTGTATAAAAAGCAATTTGAAACAGAGACAGAAGAAGAAACTATACCTCAAACCAATGAATAAAATTATCTTTCCATCTGTATTGTTTATAATCGCACTCGGTATATTCCTTACCTATACCAAAGGTCAGTACGCCAAAGTCCAAGCATTGAAGTCAGTCAATGCAGTTTATCAAAAAGCAATTGATGACTCAGTCGAGCTCATTCGTAAGAGAGATCAGGTGGTAAATGCTTACAACAGCATTTCTGAAGCAGATCGAACTCGACTCGAGCAGATCTTGCCTGACCGTGTCGATATCATCCGTCTTGTGATCGATATTCGTTCTGTCATCGAGCGTCGCGGAGGAAAATTTAAAGATGTAAATATCGGCACTGAACAGATAAAAGTAGGAACCGGTGAAGTTGCCAAAAAGAACACAGGTGCTGAAGAAGTGTTGGCAGACGGAACTGTGCCAGTCGAAGATGACAAAGGTATAAAGCCAACAGCAGTCACTCTCAAATTTACAGCCACATACGAAGATTTTCTCGATATTTTAAGGGACATAGAATCTAGTTTACGTCTTATCGAAGTGTCGTCTATATCTTTTGAGCCAGGAGATTCTGCACAGTACGAGTACACGGTTAAGCTAAAAACCTTTTGGTTAAAACAATAATATGGATTCAACAAATGCAAAAACAATAGCCGTAGTTATCATCATCGCCGCCCTTGGCTTTTTCCTATACCAGCAATTTTCTGGAAGCGAAACTAACACTCTCACTGCTACCGATGCAAACGGCCAACCTATATCAGCTAGTGATCCAAACCTTTCAGCTGTCGGTGCTGATATCCAAGCTCTGCTCACTCAAATCAATAGTGTGAAGATAGATTCAGAGATATTTACTGACCCCGCATATCAAAGTCTCACTGATTTGAGAAATGAAGTCCCAGCACTACCACAAGGAAAGAGAAATCCATTTGCTCCTTTTACAAATCCTACCCCAGCAAAGACTGCCCCAAAGGCACGTTAACCCATGAGTGTACTTGATATATTGGTCAAAAAGAAAGTCGTGAGCGAGGACGAAGCACTTTCTATTAAAAAGGAAGTGGCGTCTGGAGCTGTGCTTGAGCGTGTCCTCATTGAGAAAGGAGTAAGTGACGAAGAAATACTAGCTGCTAAAGGAGAATATCTAAATATTCCTGTCCGATCACTTGGAAACATCTCCATCCCTTTCGAAGTGCTTGAATATATCCCAGAAGATTCTGCTTCCCATTATCGCTTTGCTCCGATTGGAGTCGTAGATGGAGCGCTAGAAGTTGGGTTGGTTGACCCTGACAATATTGAGGCACGCGATGCCCTAAACTTTATTGCAACTAAGCGGGGTGTACCGTACAAAATTTTTATCATTAGTCAGCAAGACTTTGAGAAGGTTGTTGAGATGTATAAGGGTATTACTGGAGAAGTCACCAAAGCACTCTCCGAGCTCGAAGATGTTCTCTCAGTGGATAAAGACAAAACTGCTCCAGTTAAAAAAGCCTTAGGTAAGACTCAGACACCAAATCAAAAAGTAGATACACTGATCATCGAGGATGCTCCGGTAGTAAAAATCGTAGCTACGTGTGTTCGGTATGCTGTAGAAGGAAATGCATCCGATGTACACATCGAAGCAATGCGCGACAATGTCCGTGTCCGTTTCCGCGTGGATGGCTCACTCTATACAAGTCTGGTTCTCCCAAGCAAAGTGCACGATGCTGTAGTAGCGCGTATCAAGGTGCTTTCAAATATGAAGCTTGATGAAAAACGAAAACCTCAAGACGGACGTTTTTCGGCGCGTATCGAGGGAAGAAAAATCGATTTCCGTGTCTCAACATTTCCTTCGTACTATGGAGAAAAGGTGGTGATGCGTATTTTGGATCCCGATAAAGGAGTAAAAAAGCTCGATTCTATCGGTTTCTCTGATAATGATTATAAAGTTGTCAAAGAAGCGATCCAGCGACCATACGGTTTGATTTTGATTACAGGACCTACAGGATCCGGAAAATCAACCACACTCTACTCGATGTTAAATGAAGTCGACCGAGATACCCAAAACGTACTCTCACTCGAAGACCCGGTGGAATACAACATGGAAGGAGTGAGTCAGTCACAGGTGCGACCAGAAATCGGCTATACGTTTGCCTCTGGTTTGCGTACGACCTTGCGTCAGGACCCTGACATCATCCTTGTAGGAGAGATTCGAGACAAAGAAACAGCACAGCTTGCAGTGCAGGCGGCTTTGACTGGTCACTTGGTATTTTCTACCTTGCACACCAACAATGCTGCTGGAGTTATCCCGCGTTTGATCGACATGGGTGTGGACCCATACCTCATTGCACCGACACTCATCATGGCAGTAGGTCAGCGTCTTGTTGGGGTGTTGGCTGGAGGTAAAAAAGTCCCAGTTGAGGGGAGTATCAAAGCATTTATCGACCGTCAGTTTGAAGACTTACCAGAGGAGTATAAAGCAGCTGTTCCAAAATCAGATATGGTGTATGTGATCGATCCAACACCAGAAGCTCCAAAAGGTACCAAAGGTCGAATGGCAGTGTTTGAAGTATTCAGAATGGATAAAGAAGTTGAAAATGTACTCCTCAAAAACCCAACTGAGCTCGAAATATCAAAAGTTTTGCGTAAAAAGGGCATGCTCACCATGCGCGAAGACGGTATTTTGAAAGCATATAAGGGACTTGTCCCCTTTGAGGAGGTTACTCGTCTCTAGTATACTATATAATATACCCATGAATCCTACCGTATTTTTTGTAGACGACGACACGTTCTTGCTTGATATGTATTCACTCAAATTTTCAAAGAGTGGGTATGATGTAAAAGTGAGTACTAGTCCCGATGACGCGATCAAGCGATTACGTGAAGGTTTTACTCCAGATATTTTATTGCTCGATGTGGTGATGCCGGGTATGGATGGGATCGAGTTGCTCGGTCTGATCCGTAAAGAAAAACTCATTCCCAACGCTGTTATTATCATGCTCACAAATCAGAGTGCCCCTCAAGATATTGAGCGTGCGCAGAAATACAGTGTCGACGGGTACATCACCAAAGCCGCGACGATTCCTTCAGAAGTATTGTCCCACGTCGATGAGATTTATAAGCGAGTAAAAGCTTCAAAAAAATAATATGGACTATAAAAAGGAATTAGAAGAGCTAGTGTCACTCGTCCTCAAAGAAGGAGCTTCTGACTTGCATCTTGCCCAAGGTCGGCATCCGATCGTCCGTGTAAACGGAGCGCTCATTCCTTTGATCAAAAAGTCCCAGCTGACCAAGATTGATATGGAGGGATTTGTAAAAGAGCTCGTCACTCCGGCTAACAAAGAAATATTTGATAAAGAAAAAGAAGTAGACTTTTCATACAGTCTCACTAGCCTCGCTCGTTTTCGTGGAAATGCATTTAACCGCCAAGAAGAGATCTCAATCGCACTACGTTTGATCCCAAAGAAGATTCCCACATTCGCTGATCTCAATCTACCGACTATCCTCGAGACATTTACCCGAAAGAAACAGGGCTTCTTTATGGTGGTAGGTCCAATCGGTCAAGGAAAATCAACCACGCTCGCTTCTATGGTCGAGATGATCAATCAAACACGAGCTGAGCATATTGTAACGATTGAGGACCCTATCGAATATGTGTATGAATCAAAGAAATCTATCATCGATCAGCGCGAGGTCCGAGTAGATACCGTGAGTTTCCATGCAGGGCTTGTAAATATGCTTCGACAAGATGTAAATGTCGCACTCATCGGAGAAATGCGTGATATCGATACGATCGCTACAGCAGTGACTGCTGCAGAGACTGGCCACTTGATCTTTTCTACACTGCATACCAACAATGCTGCGCAGACGATCAACCGTATCATCGACTCATTTCCACCTGGTCAGCAGGATCAAATCCGAATGCAGCTTGCAGGTAGTTTGACGGGTATATTTTCTCAACGATTGATCCCACGAGTATCTGGAGGACGAGTACCAGCATACGAGCTTTTGATTGCGAACTCAGCAGTGGCAAACCTCATTCGTGAAAAAAGAGTTCATGAAATAAATACTGTCATCGAAACTGGCTCACAAGAAGGGATGGTAGATATGAATCGATGTTTGGTCGAGCTTGTACGCTCTGGTCAGATCAGCGTCGAGAGTGCGTATCAGTACTCACTTAATCCAAAAGGTCTCGAACGACTCATATAATATATATGTTATTTAATTATTCAGCCGTTGATCAACAAGGACAGCCGAAACAAGGTTCAATCGATGCATTGAATATGGACATTGCACTTGCATCGCTTCAGCGACGTGGCTTTGTGGTGAGCAAAATCGTACCAGTAGGAGAAAATGGAGGAGTGCTGAACATAAATATTTCATTTCTCGACCGAGTTTCAAACAAGGACGTCGTGATTTTGTCACGACAGATGGCTACATTGTTTCAGGCCCAAGTATCTGCATTGCGAATATTTCGATTGCTCGGTGAAGAAGCTGATAACAAGGTCCTCCGCAAAAAGCTCATCATCATTGCTGACGATATCCAGGGTGGAAGTTCTATTTCTGCAGCGCTCGAAAAACATAAAGAAATATTTTCTGACTTTTATATAAGCATGGTCAAGGCAGGTGAAGAATCAGGAAAGCTAGATGAGACATTTAACTTCCTCGCCGACTATCTCGATCGTACGTACGAGCTCATCACCAAAGCAAAAGGTGCTCTCGTATACCCGGCATTCGTTGTATTTACATTTATCTCCGTGATGGTAGTGATGTTTACAGTAGTTATCCCTAAAATCAGTGGTATCTTGAAGGATTCTGGCCAGGAGCTGCCTATATATACAAAAATAGTGATGGGTATCAGCGATTTTCTAGTGCGATACGGTTTCTTTGCAGCAGGGGGTGCCGTCATCATCGGCTTTCTCTTATTCCGATATGTACAGACACCGGCTGGGCGAGAGCTTTTTGATCGATTCAAGCTCGCTGTTCCGTATATCAGCAGCCTGTATAAAAAACTATACCTATCTCGATTGGCAGATAACATGAATACAATGTTGATGTCGGGTATATCAATGGTCCGTGCGATCGAGCTTACCTCAAGCGTTATCGACAACACAATTTATAAAAAAATCCTAGGAGCTGCAGTCGAGGCAGTAAAAGCAGGTAAGCCAGTCTCTGAAGCTTTGGGTGGACATCCAGATATTATCCCAAAAATCATGATTCAGATGATGAAAGTGGGAGAAGAGACAGGAGAACTGGGTAATATTCTAAAGACTTTAGCAAACTTTTATTCTCGTGAAGTTAGAAATGCGGTGGATGCACTCGTCGACCTCATCGAACCTTTGATGATCGTGATGTTGGGTCTTGGGGTGGCAATCCTTCTCGCATCGGTACTGGTGCCTATTTACAACCTTTCTGCAGCACAATAGTTATCCACATTGTAAAGTGGTTTACTAAGGTATAATTATGGGTAAAGGTAAGTATTGGCTTACATTTTATTAATAAATTATTATACAAATATGAAAAGAGGTTTTACATTGATCGAATTACTCGTAGTTATCGCAATCATCGGTCTTCTATCATCAGTCGTGCTCGCTTCTCTTAACACCGCTCGAAACAAGGGATCTGACGCAGCAATCAAGCAAAACTTGGCTGGTATACGACCACAGGCTGAGATATACTACGATACAGCTGGAAACTACGGTGCAGCTTTTGGACCATTAGCATGTCCAGTTGTGGCCGCAGTAGGAGGATCAGCAGGTGCCGGAACATTGTTTGCTGATGCAACTATCGCAAACCAACTAACTGCAGCTTCAAAAGTACTCGCAGCTGCGAATACTATGGCAACAGCAGCTTGTGTATCTTCAGCAGGAGCAGCAGGTGCATGGGCAGTATCAGTTCCACTAAAATCAACACCTGCTGATAGCTGGTGTGTAGATTCACGAGGTATTGCAAAGCAAGTTGTTGGTTTTGTTGGGGTAGCTTCATTTACCGGTGTTGCTTGTAAATAAATAGGATGATGATCTCACACAAAAAAGGTTTCACACTTATTGAACTGCTTGTGGTGATTGCAATCATTGGTATCTTGTCTTCTGTTGTGCTCGCATCATTGAATACTGCCCGAACAAAAGGGGCTGATGCAGCAATCAAGCAAAACTTGTCTGGCATCCGACCGCAGGCAGACATATACTATGATGATGAAACAAAAGGAAATGGTACATACGGAGTAGCCTTCAATGGTGGTACTGCAGGTGATTGTAGCGCAGAAGCTGGAACACTATTTGCAGATGAAACTATTGCCGGTCAATACACAAGTGCCGCTCAGGCATCTGGACCGACATCAGTTGCTAGCTGTGTTTCATCAGCGACTTCGTGGGCATTGTCAGTTCCACTAAGAAGTGATCCTACTGTCAGCTGGTGTGTGGACAGTCTCGGTATGGCAAAGGAAGTGACAAATACAGGTGATCGTGGATTCTTGGTAGATGCTTGTGAATAATAATTAATAAAGTGTTTACAAAAAACCCACTTCGGTGGGTTTTTTGTATGTTATACTTTGTGTATATGAAAAAAGCTTTTACCCTCATAGAATTATTGGTTGTTGTTGCTATTATTTCTGTTTTGACTGCTGTAGTGTTGACACAGTTTGGAACTGTCCGCGCACGAGCACGAGACGCAAAGAGAGTCTCAGACATTGCACAGTTGCAACTTGCTATCCAACAGTATTTTGATCGATGTAACCAGTATCCAAATGCCACTCCGAGTGGATCAGGTCTCGACAGGGTGCTTGATATCAATTCGACCAGTTCAAGTTGTCCGACTGGGGTAACTATGGCAAATTTTCTAAACCAGCTGCCTACTCCTCCAAGTGGAATCACTGATACTTCAGGTTCAAACCCCTACAGCTATCGCTATATTGTTCATAGCAATGCTTCAGGGATCAATGATGATTACTATCTCCTCGCACGGCTAGAACAGGGGAATAAGGCTCTGGACGATGATATTGACGGTACAATTCCGGCGAGTACTTCCGGTTGGAGGGGGTGGTCACTTGGCGGTACGTTTAGTGCAATCAACGCTAACGACACAGCTGATAGCTATATGTATGCTGTTCGTTCTCGATAGATGGATTTATTTATACACTTTTCAGTATTTATCTTCGGCACGATCATTGGGAGCTTTCTCAACGTAGTCGCTTTGCGTTTTAATACAGGCTTTGGTCTGTCAGGTCGCTCACAGTGTTTTTCTTGTGGGTATACATTGGCGTGGTTTGATCTGATCCCTATCCTGAGCTACATCACCCATGGTGCAAAATGTAGAAAGTGCAAGAGCCCTATATCAGCTCAGTATATTTCAGTTGAGATACTGACTGGGACTCTTTTCGTTTTCTTGTTTACGATGTTTTCATCTCAGTATATTTTATTTGGGTTACATCTATTCATCGCCTGCATCCTCGTCGTCGCTCTTGTCTATGATATCAAGCATAAAATCATTCCAGACATTCTTTCGTATCTTTTTATTTTATGTGCGTCAATTACGTTACTTGTAACAGGAGGTAGTATTGTGGGTATCCTCATTTCGATTCCCTTTTGGCTCATTGTACTCATTTCAAAAGAAACATGGATGGGAGGAGGGGACGCAAAGCTTGCGATGGGGATCGGACTTTTGCTCGGTGTGACCAAAGGCATCTCGGCACTGTTTATTGCTTCTTGGATTGGGGCATTGGTGGGGATTGTTTTATTGTTTATGCATCGAAAAAGCGGTACAATAAAGAGACTCGAATTACCATTCGCACCATTTCTCATCCTCGGCATGTACATCGTGTTGTTCAGTGGTATCGATATCATTTATGTTACGTCCTTCTTTTAATAAAGGGTTCACACTCGTCGAGTTACTCGTCTGTATTGTGATCTTTGTGTTGATGACAGGTTTCGTAGCTGTAAAGTACGGAGGTTTCAATCAGAGCATGCTCCTTAACAATTTGGCATACGATATCGCACTCACGATCCGAGAGGCTCAGTCATATGGAGTCAGTGTTTCTGATATTGCTGTGGCTGGAGATTTTAATAAGACATATGGGGTCCACTTTGATGGGGCTGGAACTCCTGGTCCAGGGGGTGTCAGGTACAATAAAACATTTATTTTATACGCCGATACAGATAATAATAATCGTTATACTCTTGCGGACCCGATCATCAGAAGATATGTGATCGGTAGAGGAAATTATATAAGACAATTGTGTCATAATAGTACCTGTGGAGCGGGGCAAGTGGCTGGAGGGGTAGGTAGCTTTGCTGCTTCTACAGTGCGACAGGATGCAAGTGTTCTTTTTAAACGGCCAAGTCCAGCACCGATGATATATTCCCAAGCCGTACCTAATGCTCAGTATTTGGAAATACGTATTTCAAATGAGGGTTCTTCAATCATGAAAAAAATCATAGTGCGCTCAACAGGTCAAATATCAATAGAAGAAATATGATCATTAATACACACAAAAAAGGGTTCACACTTGTCGAGATGGTTGTCTCAATGGGGATTTTCTCTATTGTGATGGTGGTTGCTATGGGCGCTTTTTTGAAAATAACTGAGGTCAATAAGCGAGCTCAGAATGTAAAGAATGCAGTAAACAATGTTAACTTTACACTCGAAGCAATCTCTAGAGAGTTGCGTACAGGTAAGAATTATACTTTAAATG
>JAGOVB010000032.1 GCA_018060945.1 Minisyncoccota bacterium
TACGACGTTGTCGCACGTGAGTCGTCGTGACCCAGCGCATAAACTCACCCATGTCGCCATTGTTTATTGGATAGAGTACAAGGTGGAAGTGGTTTGGCATAATGCAGTATGCGAGTATACGCATACCGGTGAGCTCGACTCCCTCATGGAGGAGACTTTCGAGGTAAATGGTGTCCCCGATTCCCCTTCGGTCTCCCCGGATTGCGCAGGAGGCTGCCGATGTTGAATTTCGACACCAGCCAATCGACCCACTTTTCGCTCCCGAGTGGCGTTCCCTTGTTCACCGAGGTGCGTAGTATATCGAACGTATCAGGCTGGAACAGCGTGTTGACCTGCGTGAGATGGTTTTTTGGCAGTTCTGTAGGTAAGCTTGAAAGTAGTTTCTTTTCTTTAACACTTCCCGCTCTCTCCTCAATTTCAGTATACCAGAGCGGATACGTTTGTTTCTGACGACTACATCAAGATGAGGGGTGTTACATTTGGAGCTCAAAATAAAGCTGTCCCCGATTCCGTGGCAGTATGTTCTTCATTATGAACCTAAGTGCCTCAAATAGTGGAGGGGTTCACAGGCCTTATATTTCGTAAATATAGTGCTGATACCACTACATACAA
Source organism: Minisyncoccota bacterium (assembly GCA_018060945.1). Taxonomy (GTDB): domain Bacteria; phylum Patescibacteriota; class Minisyncoccia; order Phycocordibacterales; family PALSA-1337; genus JAGOVB01. The sequence goes on from JAGOVB010000032.1 coordinate 613, forward strand.
GACCGCACACTGCCATAAAGGATGAATAAGGTCGAGATTTCCGTCCAATAAGAAGCCATTGAATCCTTCTCCCGCGAGATAGTAGCTTATAACTGAAACTAGGGCACCGACACTAGTCAGTATCACATAGGTTTGTGTACGTGCTGTGTGAATCACTGATGCTACTGCTAAATAAAGTATCGTTATTCCGACGGTTGATGCTAACGTTAGTACTAACATTAGCACTACTGGAGCAGGAAAGTCTGAACCGTCGAACTCCTCGCTTATAAATAAAAATGTGTGAAATGCTGCAAACCAACTTATACCGGAAAGAACAATCCACGAAACAATCCAAAGAATGGCTCGCCAGATCCTCATGTGTGTAATCAGTAACAGAGGAAACAGCACAAATGCCGAGAACACCCCAAACTCAAGGCCGAGAAAGTCAGGCATCTCTTCAGAATCAAAAGGGAAACTTGTAGCGATGAGTATGCCCGAAAAAATACCCACTAGTGCCGCTACGATATTCCATGCATTGGGCTTACATATTTCCATAGCATTCATAGTATCACGGTGCTTCGTAAATGGGGAAGTACAATTTAATGATGATTTACATGATGTAATCACAACATACAAACCCGTAATCAATTGTACCTATCCCCAACCTCGGGGGGTAGACCTTTCGGCATCTGGAGCGAGTCAAAAAAACTAACCACCTGATCTCCAAATGTAGGATGGTTACGATCGCTTTTCATCGCGATACTGTTGTTTGATCTCAAGATATCTTTCATGACCTTTATTGTTTGCTTGTATCATCTCTTTCGCGGGATACTTCTTTTTGTTGTGCTCTAATTTCTCCCGTATGGCTGCCTCCAATCAATACCGAGCAATACCGCCATGTCCAAGCAGTAAATGAACACGTCGGCGAGTTCCTCTCGTATCTTTTGCATACGCGCCTCGTTTGCTTTTGTTTCGACTATCCCCGCATTGCCCCACTGGAATAGTTCCAAAAGTTCGGCGGATTCGATGCTGATAGATTTTGCCATGTCCGACGGGGTCATGGTGTCCCATCCACGCTCCTTGAGATACAATGCGATTTCTTTTTCTAATTTTTTCATAATTTGTATGTTTATTTGCTCAACATGTGCGTACCTCACCAACTACATACACGAGGAATTGGGGATACTTAAATTCAAGTTTGAATTTAAGTATCCCCAATACAACCTTTAGCACAAATCTACTTAGCAGTACTCCACAGATATTCAAAGATTTTTTTAAAGGCTTTAGCTAGTACCTCATTCTTGATTATGACACCGAGCGGTTTCTTTTCTTCAAAAACTACTAGAGAAATTTTTGAACCATAGATATTAATTTCAATCCCAAGCTCTTTAAAAAGATTAATGAACCTCATGTCACGAAGCATTTCTTTCGCATGACCGAAGTCACGCTTTCCGGCAACGCTGGGTGGCAAAAGGTTTTTAATGGACACCCCATGCGAAATTCGATCAGGAAAATATTCATCAAGGAAAAACTGACCCAAAGGGCTTTTGTATGCACGTTCATAATCGGTCAACGCGTAAATGATTTTCTCGTCATTATCACGCCAGGTATCGGAGTAAAGACTTTTCACTCCTTCAACACCCTCGTAGTAGCGAATATCAGAATATAAAGTTGGTTTACCGTCCTGACACGAGACAAGCCACTCATGTAATTCATTTGCCTCCTGTTCAAGCGTAATGACCTGTCGCCGTGTCCACTCTTCAAATTCTACGAGCGATATACTTCTGAAGTAAGCTACTCCTTCTTTATTAATTCTAGTGACAAGTCCTCTTTTTACCAGGCTTTCAATCGTATGGTATAGGGCAGTTCGATTGATAAGTGTTTCTTCCGCTACGGTACTAACAGGCACTTCGCCCAGCTTATTCAGTGAACCAAAGACACGCTTTTCTTTATCGTTTAGTAGTTGCATGCCATCAAGTATATATATTTGTCAAATTGTGTCAACAGATTTACTATTTTATATAAACGAGTAAAGTTTTAGAAGGTGAAATTGGTCACCCACTGACACAAACATACGGGGGGTATTTGTGGTGAGTAAAACATTTCGCAAGAGAAGCGCCTGGGCCGGAATGTGGCTTGCGATACTAGCAACTCCGGGACTTTTTACGAACAACGGTACTGTCGCACTGTTATCTCTATGCTCTACCATCATCTGTCTCTTAATAATTGTTCCATATCTTCAAGGGACGATAGACATAGAGCGAAGGGAGGAAGCCGAAGCGACAGAGAAGAAAATGAAAGGAGAAAAGAAAAACGAGATGGAAAGAACCAGTAAGGGTGGTCTTGCAAGAGAAATTAACTACTTCGCTGAAAAAGGTGTGAAGATTAATACCATTGAAAACTTAATGTTTCAGAACGTGAGACTGAGTCAGGTTCTAGGATCCACGACCCTGGAAGATCTATATGACCTGGTTCTTATACTCAGACGCAGGGCTGAAGAACAG
>JAGOVB010000018.1 GCA_018060945.1 Minisyncoccota bacterium
CCTCAAATGAGTTCAGTGTTGTCGTTGTTCCATCGCTTGATGGAGACTATATAGAGAACTATGCTGTAAAACTGTTTCAAGAGTGGGGGATCGGGAAAAAGGATAAAGACAATGGCCTCTTACTTCTAATCGCCATTAGTGATAGAAAATTGAGAGTAGAGGTCGGATACGGTCTAGAACCATATATCTCTGACTCTGAAGCAGATAGCGTCATCCGAAACGTGATTACGCCTGAATTTAAAAAGGGAGATTACTATACAGGTATATCAAAAGGAGTGGATGCACTCATTGGGCTCACAAACGGGTCTTATACGGCAGATGAAAGTGTTGGCTCGAAAATCGATTTAGATTGGGCAATTTTTATACTTTTCTTTATTGTGGGTCTATTGGGTACTACAAAATCATGGTGGTTGGGAGGGGTGTTGGGTGGTTTCGTGGGGGTATTCTTCGCTATTTATTTAGGAGAGATTATGACAGGTGCATTCATTGTTGTTGGCTCAGTACTACTCGGATTGCTTATCGACTATATTGTCTCAAAAAAGAATGGACGCAGAGGAGGGGGTATATTCTGGGGTGGCGGAGGCGGTAGTTCCGGTGGAGGGTTTGGTGGTTTTGGAGGTGGATCGTCTGGAGGTGGAGGTTCGAGTGGCAGTTGGTAAAAGATCTGTAAAATAAAAAACCCCCAAACGGGGGTTTTTTATTTATTTTATTACCAAACCGTGAGGATGATTGCTGAAACAATAAAGGTGACGAGGTATGCGCCAGAATTGATCGCTGCTAGTTTCCATGGTTTCTTTTCCCAGACGATAGTTCCAGCCTCAACGGTTGCAATAAATGCAATCCATAGTGCGATAGCCACAGCCACACCTTGTGTCCATGTAGTCGCATCAGCATAGAACAGAGCTCGTGCAAGGATGAAGTTTGTGATCAAAGTGAGTGCAAACTGGCTTACAAACATTTTGATCATACTCTTAGTACTTGGCTGAGTAGTAAATAGATTACCCATGTATGATCTCCACTTTTTACCCAAAACATAGTCAGAATACCAAGCAGTAACCACTAGCAAACTTGCTATTGTAGAAACTAGAAGTGCCCAAATACTTACATTGCAGAACATAGTTTTATATTAGTGAATAAGGCGGTATACTATATGTACCGTACCCCTAATGTACTCCAATTTTTATCAAAAAGGAAGTTCGACTGTTTTCTCACTTATTTTGCTTGCTTTGGTGGTGTGGGCAGGATGGCTTTTCTTCTATAAAAATCGTCCACCGCGGATCACTTTTGAATCCGGCGTGGTACTAAACGTAACTGTCGCAAATACACCCGAACTCCGTGAAAAAGGGCTTTCTAAACGTGAGATATTACGTGATGATGAGGGCATGCTTTTTGTATTCGATACGATTGACCGACATAAAATGTGGATGAAAGACATGTATTTTCCGCTCGATATTATATGGCTCGATGAAAATTTTAAGATAGTCGATATAAATAAAGGCGTTTCTCTCTCTTCATATCCAAACACCTTTCAGCCTCAAACTGGGGCAGGCTTTGCTATCGAGGTAAATGCCGGTTATTCTGATCGAAATTCAGTAAAAGTGGGAGAAAGTGTAAAATTTGAGAGGAAATAAAGCTGTCAACATTGTCTCGGTGGGAAATCTATTTTCCAGTAGTATTTTTTGAGTTATCCACAGATTTTTTTACACATCGAAGGTGTAAAATGAGGAGACGAAAAAATTATTAGCTAAAAAATCACCTTCAAAATGAGTATCACAATTACTAGGTCAGATGGTTCTCGTGTACCGTTCAATGCCGACAGAATCAACCGCTCAATAGAGCGTGCATGTGCGGGACTTACTGATCCTATTGCGATGGTGACTCAGATAGCTACTGAAACTCAACTCACTTTGTATGATGGTATCACCGAGGACGAGCTCGACTACGCGACGATCAATGCAGCTATACAAAACATCAAAGAAGATACAGAATATGACAAAGTCGCTACTCGGCTTTTGCTCAAAACTGTATACCGAAAAGTACTCGGTAACTACAACAAGGAAGATGTCGCTGATCTAAAGAAAAAACACCGAGATGGCTTTATCGCATATATCAAAAAAGGTGTTACAGACAAGAAATTGCATCCAGATATGGAGGCAAAGTTCAAGCTCGGTGATTTAGCAGACTGTCTCAGTATTGAAAGGGATGACCTATTCAAATACGCAGGACTCGATGGTCTCCTCAATCGATACGGACTAAAGAACGACGACCAGAGCCCTCGAGAAACACCTCAGTATTTCTTTATGCGTATTGCTATGGGTATGTCATATAACGAAAAGAACCCAACCGAGTATGCAAAAAAGTTTTATCACAAGCTATCACGACATGAGTATTTAGCTGGAGGGTCTGCAAACGTAGGAGCGGGTACTACTCATCCTGCACTATCAAACTGTTACCTCATGGAGGTGCACGACAGCATGGATCATATTTCACAGTCAGTTTCAGATGTGATGATGCTTTCAAAGGGTTCAGGAGGACTCGGAGTGAGTATGAGTAAGCTACGTGCTTCAGGATCACCACTCAAGTCAAATAACGGCACCTCTACAGGTCCTGGTCCATTTGCAAAGATCATGGACACTGCTATCCGTGCCATTCAGCGAGGAGGCAAGAAAAAAGGAGCACTATGTTTCTACATGGAGACTTGGCACTTGGACTTCCTAGAATTTTTAGAATGGAAACAACCTACAGGAGATGACTATCTACGTATGCGAACAGCAAACACTGCTGCCTACATCTCAGACGAGTTTATGAAGCGTGCAGAGAAAAACGAAGACTGGTACATGTTTGACCCAGCAGAGACTGCTGACCTCGGTGAGCTCTATGGAAATGCTTTTAGTAAGCGATATGCAGAATATATTGCCATGGCAAACGAAGGAAAGTTGGGAACTTTCAAAAAGATAGGCGCTCGAGATTTGTATCGAAAGATGACTGTATCATTGCAGACCACTTCGCATCCTTGGATGGTGTGGAAAGACTCTATAAACAGCCGAGCACTGAATAACAATACAGGTACTATTCACATGTCGAACTTGTGTACCGAGATTTGTCTTCCACAAGACAGGGACAATGTAGCAGTATGTAACCTTGCTTCTATTAACCTTGCTGCACACGTAAGCAACAAAGAAGTAAATTGGGCAAAACTAGAAGAGACTGTACGTATCGCTGTCCGTTTCCTCGATAACCTTGTTGATATCAACGTTCTTCCTATCCCACAAGCAACAAAATCAGATCAAGAAAACCGTGCTATGGGACTTGGAGTGATGGGATTTGCTGATGTGATCGAGCAGCTCGGTATGCCATACGATAGTGAGCATGCATGGAATTTTGCAGACCGTATATTTGAATTCGTAAGCTATATGGCGATCGATGAAAGCGCCAATCTAGCAAAGGAGCGAGGTTCATACAAACATTTCGTAGGTTCAGAGTGGTCAAAAGGAAAGGTGCCTGTCGACTCTATTGCCACACTCGAAGCACAACGTGGCATGTCACTCTCTATCCCGAAAGAAAGCCGACACAAGGGGCTCAACTGGGAGATTCTGAGAAATAAAGTAAAGCAGGGTATGAGAAACTCTACTCTCATGGCAGTTGCTCCAAATGCAAATATTGGACTCGTTGCTGGAACTACTCCAGGTATTGATGCTCGATTTGCACAAGTATTTTCACGAAACAAGATTTCTGGAAAATACATGGATATCAACCATAACCTTGTAAAAGATTTAAAAAACATGGGGTTGTGGGAAAAGGTCCGAGATGAAATCATCGAACGACAGGGAGACATCTCAGAGATCAATGAAATTCCCCAACATACAAAAGATTTATACAAAACAGCATTTACCACATCTGCACATGCGATTATCGAAGTTGCTGCCCGCGCTCAAAAGTGGGTAGACCAGGCACTTTCTCGAAATATGTATTTGGAAACTCGAGATATCGATGAAACCATGAAGATTTATCAGGATGCTTGGAAAAAAGGTCTCAAGTCGACTTACTACTTGCATATGAAGCCACGACACACCGCAGAGCAGAGTACTGTCAAGGTTAACAAATCAGAAAAGCTTGGTAAAATTGGGTTCGCAGCAGTTGCAAGCAAACTTGCACCAAAGGTTGAAGAAACTGTCCTCCAGAGAGAGGCAATACCGACACCGATGCCAACCGTTCTTTCACCAGTAACCGTTGCAGTGGACAACTTCGTTAAGGTTCCATCTGCAAATGTTCCGATGCGACCGCAAGTATTAGACGGAATCGCTAACGAGCAAGAAGAAGTAACCGTTGTTACAGTAAAAAACAAACCAAATGTGTGCCCAGTAGATCCTGCAGAACGTGCTCTGTGTGATTCGTGCGCCTAATTACTCGCATTTAACAATTAAATATTATGCTTATCGGAAAGGCTCGGCCTGAAGATACTAGTCTGCACCCAATAAAATATCCTTGGGCGTATGATTTGTATAACCAAGCAGTACGCAATACATGGTTTCCACATGAAATTGCTTTGAAAGAAGATCTAGATGATTGGGAAAAGATGACCGAAGATGAGCGACATGCAGTAAAGTTCCTTATGGCATTTTTTAACCCTGCAGAACTTATTGTAAATCGTTCCATCGCACTCGGAATATATCCATATCTTAAATCACCTGAGTGTCACTTGTACCTCGCAAAACAGATGTGGGAAGAGGCAAATCACTGTGTTTCTTTCGAATATGTGCTCGAGACATTCCCATTTGATCGTGAAAGTGTATACAAGATCCATCTTGAAACACCTTCAATGAAAGCAAAAGAGGACTATATAAACAAGTATATGACTCGTATGATTGATGAGAAGCTTGATATAGAGAGCACAGAAGGAAAGAAGGATTTTATCAGAAACCTCGTTGCAACAAATATTGTGATGGAGGGAATCTGGTTTTATTCTGGATTCATGGTGGCGCTATCATTCCGCCAGCGAAATCAACTTCGAAACTTCGGTTCGATGATCAACTGGGTGATTCGAGACGAGAGTCTACATCTCAAATTTGGCATCACATTGATCCACAACATTCTTGAGGAGAATCAAGACTTGGTGACTCCAGAGTTTGCAGATGAAATTCGAAGTATTATTATCGAAGGGGTGGACAAAGAAGTAGCATACAACAAAGATCTATTCCCAAATGGTATTCTCGGACTCAATGCTGACTATGTAAACCAATACGTACAGTATGTAACTGATCGACGATTGGAGGAGCTTGGCTTCCCAAAGCACTACAATGTAAGCAATCCAGCAAAATGGATGAGTACTGCAACTGATGTATTTGAGCTCGTAAACTTCTTCGAGTCACAAAACACCAGCTACGAAGTAAATGCTCATGCAGGGAAGGCAGAAAAAAAGGAAAGTAACGTTGCCAGTGCTCAATAAATGTGTTAATATAATATTGTTGTACCAGACAACCGCTGTACGTCGCAAGATATATAGAGGAAAGTCCGAACACAGGCATGTATTTATATATGCAGACAGGTAGTGGGTAACGCCCACCGGGAGTAATCCTAGAGGTGCGAACAGTGACGAATCCCTTTAGTGGGAGTGCAACGGCTAAATCCTTATCCCTGTGCAAGGCCGTGCTCGCGTAAGCGAGAGTGCCGCTTGAGGTAGTTGGTAACAACTATCCCAGATAAATGGTTGTCGCTTCGCCTACCGGCGGAGTACAAAATTCGGCTTATCGGTACAGCAATATCAAAAACCACAGTTACACACTGTGGTTTTTGCTTTTTTCTGATATAATTATGACCATTATTAAGATAATTGTTCCCAATGATTAAACTAGAAAAAATAGCATTTTGGATTGTCCTCGCAGTAGTGTTTTTAATACCTATTGCATTTCTGTCACCGAAAGTATTACCGCTTGATATGTTGAAGACTAGCATATTTAGTATCGGTTCCGCACTTTCATTTTTACTTGTCTTAATTACAGGAATCTCATCAGGCAAGATACGATATCCAAAAGGTATTTTGGCATATGCGAGCTTGTCAGTTGTCCTGGCGTTTATCTTGTCTGGAGTTGCTGCGATGTCTACTGGAGGCATATACAAATCATTTTTTGCTGTTGGTACGGAGACAACTACTGTTTTATTCGCACTTCTTGCGATTGCTTTTGTCTACACCATCACCACCCTCGCAAATACCAAAGAGCGTGTTCTTGCTCTACTGAGCTCTGTCGTACTTGGGGGTGTGATACTTGGACTATTCCATATCTCCCGACTGTTGTTTGGGGTAGAATTTCTTTCATTTGGTGGGTTGTTCGGTAGCCAAATTGCAAATACCTTAGGACAGTGGAATGATCTCGGTGTCTATTTTGGATTTATCTTACTCGTCTCATACCTCGGTCTCGAATTGATGTCATTTAGCAAGGGAGTTCGAGTACTCCTCTATATTACCGGGATTATTGCATTTGTCTTGACTGCGATCGTCGGATTCTCGAGTGTCTGGTATTCAGTTGCCTTTGTAGTCTTGTTAGTGGGTCTATATACCAAGAAACATTCTAAGATATCAATCAATACGATTGTATTGTTTGTACTTGTTATCCTTTTCGCTGTATTCAATTCACAAATCTCAGATACAATTTCAAAAAAGCTCAATATAAATCAGATCGACGTACGACCATCGTGGGAGCTTTCAACAGATATCGCAGCTCAGACATTGAGCCAGTCACCATTCTTTGGGGCAGGACCAAATAGATTTGTTAATGAATATTTGCGAACAAAACCTGCATCAATCAATCAGACAGTATTTTGGTCTGTTGACTTCTTCTCAGGCGTTTCGTATCTCACTTCATTCGTAATAACACTAGGAGCCGTTGGAGTTATTGCAATTTTGTTTCTTCTTTTCGCAATCGGACGTTATAGCTTTAAAGTATATCGACACACTTCTTCGGATCCAATAAACAAGTTTGTATTGGTGACAGGCACTGTGACTACTATATATGGAATCATCCTCAGTATTTTGTACACCCCTTCATTCTCTGTAACTGTCCTTGGGTGTGTAATCTTCGCTCTATTTACAATCGGATTACACCAAGAAGGTTTGATCTCGTTTGGTCACTCAGAGGGAGGTTCTCCACGAAAACTGCTGTTGGTGCGAATTATTGCGGCAGTCGCGGCTGTGTTGGCTCTGATATCGTTTATATTCTTTGTTCGACGTGTTATGGCTGCGTACAATTACCAGCAAGCATTAGTTATTATGTCGACTACTGGGAATCTCGATGATGCAGAAAAATATGTAGATAAAGCGATCAGTAAAGTTGACCGAGAGCTGTATCTCCAAGGAAAAACTGAGCTCGTTTCTCTCAAAATATCTCGATTTCTTGGTACGGTAAAAGAAGTTGATCAAAAGACAGTCGACACACTCAAGTCATACTTGGAGGATGGGGTAAACACTGCACACGCACTCATAAAACTTGATAAAGTAAACTATCAAAACTATATTGCACAGGCTCGGGTATATGAATCAGTCATACCAGCAAGAGTTGAAGGTGCATACGACAATGCTATGAAGTCATATGCTTCTGCTGCGGCTTTGAACCCTGGGAATCCATCAGTATATCTGTCAGCAGCACAGATCGAAGTTGCTATGGGTAAACTACCCGAAGCAAAGACCTTTATCGGTCGTGCGCTACAGGTAAAAAACAATTATAGCGATGCGATATTCCTCCTTTCACAGATCCAAGTCGCAGAGAAATCTATCAAAGATGCGATCACATCACTCCTCGTCCTAGCTCAACTAAATCCTCAAGATCCTACTATATTCTTCCAGCTCGGTCTTCTCTACTACAATGAAGGCGATAACATAAACACAGGTCTCGCTCTCTCAAAAGCTGTCGAGCTCAATCCAGAATATTCAAATGCTCGATACTTCCTCGGTTTGGCACTCGCACGATTAGGAAAGTATCCTGAGGCAGCAGCGCAGTTCACAGAAATACAAAAGTTTAATCCAGACAATACTGAGGTTGCCCAGATTCTCGCAGCACTCCAAGCAGGGAGATCACCATTCCAGACTGTAAAAAGCCCAGAAAAAGCAAAGACTCCACCAGTTAAAGATTCTATAGATAAGAAAACTACACCAAAAGTAAAGACTCGTTAGTATGGTCAAGAGGATCTTTGATCTATTGAATAAAGAAATACGTGGTCTCCATGAGGCCGCGTATTTGCTTGCCTTCTTTTCTTTTCTGTCTCAGATTCTTGCGTTGGTTCGTGACCGCTTGTTCGCACACATGTTTGGGGCGGGACAAATACTCGATACGTACTATGCTGCGTTCAAAATCCCCGATCTCATCTTTGCTTGTATTGCGTCTGTCGTTTCGATATCAGTCTTGGTCCCATTCTTGATTGAGCGTTTTGGCAAAAGTCATGAGGAAGAGCAAAGATTCATAAACAGTATATTTTCTGTCTTTGCTTTTATCATGATTGGCGTGAGTCTTGTGGTTGCTATCTTTACACCAAATATACTTCGGTATTTATACCCAACAATGCAATCACAGGGGGAGTTGGTTGTGCTTACTCGGATCTTGCTCCTCCAGCCGATACTGCTTGGTATATCTAATTTCTTAGGAAGCATTACCCAGGCGCATCAACGTTTTGTGTCCTATGCCATGAGCCCAGTTGTATACAATCTCGGTATTATTATCGGGGTAGTGGGGTTGTATCCATTCTTTGGGCTCAAAGGGATTGCATTTGGCGTGCTTATCGGTGCGTTGTTTCATCTCAGCCTACAGCTTCCTTTTATCTTTGAGAGGAAACTAACCCCGCGTATTACATTCAGTATTGATTGGATTTCAATACGGCGAGTGCTACTGCTATCATTGCCACGCACGTTCACTTTGGCTTTTTCAAGCATTGCTCTCGTTGCTCTGACGTCACTTGCCTCGCGTATGGTCACAGGATCTATCGCTGTATTCAACCTATCGTGGAATATTCAGTCGGTACCACTGGCGATCATCGGTGTGAGTTATTCTCTAGCTGCATTTCCAACTCTTTCAAAATATTTTGCAAATGGTCACATAGAGGATTTTATTGCTAATATTGTTACTTCACTCCGCCATATTATCTTTTGGTCTTTGCCGGTGACAATTTTGTTTATTATTTTGCGTGCACAGATTGTCCGAACTATACTAGGCTCAGGAAACTTCAACTGGAATGACACCCGTCTCACTGCTGCATGTCTCGCCATCTTTGTCGTCTCTGTAGTTGCACAAAGCATCATGCTTCTATTTGTCCGTGGGTATTATGCTGCAGGTAAGACTAGAAAGCCGCTTATTATAAATCTTGTCGGAGCGGTATTGATTGTCGCTATTTCATACTTGTCTCTGTACTTCTTTTCAGTGAGTTCAATGTTTACTGATTTTATGGAGTCACTCCTACGTATCGAGGGACTGACAGGGACATCAGTGATATCTTTGGCACTTGGGTACTCGCTTGCCTCACTTATCAATGCAGGACTTTTGTGGGTGCTTTTCGAAAAGGATTTCCCAGGACTTTCGTGTGTAGTTAAAAAGGTGAGCTTCCAATCATTTGGCGCATCAGTCATCATGGGATTTGTTACATACCACATGCTTGGATTGCTCGACAATGTATTTGATCTCGATACGCTACTAGGCATCTTTCTCCAGGGACTCATCGCAGGTATTGTCGGTATCATCACCTGGGTTCTCGTTCTCAGACTACTCAAGAGTAAAGAGCTTCACGATGTGTGGGTCACACTGCATCAAAAGATATTCCAGACCAAAGTGTATGTTGAAGATAGGGAGCATATAGTGTAGTATCACCATACAATGGATATCACTAAGATTAGGAACTTTAGCATCATTGCTCACATCGACCACGGCAAATCTACCTTGGCCGATCGAATGCTGGAACTTACTCATACGATCGAAAAGCGCAAAATGCAGGATCAGGTCCTCGACAGTATGGAGCTTGAACGTGAGCGGGGGATTACGATTAAAATGCAGCCGGTGCGCATGCTCTTTGAAGGGTATGTAATGAACCTTATCGATACTCCAGGACACATCGATTTCTCATATGAGGTATCGAGAGCCCTCAAGGCCGTAGAGGGCTGTATCCTCCTTGTAGACGCAACGCAGGGGGTCCAGGCGCAGACTCTAACAACTCTCAATATGGCCAAAGAAGCAGGTCTTACCATTATCCCCGTTGTTTCAAAAATCGACTCACCACTTGCACGGATAGACGAGGTCAAAATAGAAATCGCAGAGACGCTCAATATCGACCCCGCAACCATTCTTGGCGTCTCAGGAAAAACAGGAGAAGGAGTGATTGAGCTTTTACACGAAATTATCAAACGAGTTCCTGCTCCAGCAAAAGTAGATAAAGGATTACAAGCTCTGGTGTTTGATTTTCAATATTCTAACCACAAAGGAGTGATTGTGTACGTTCGCGTGATGAACGGAGAAGTCCGTCGACACGAAAAATTACAGTTTACTATTGCTGAGCGGACATTTCTTGCATTAGAGGTGGGGATCTTTAGTCCAGAAGGGATTCCTGTGGAGGTTTTGGGTGCTGGAGAGATTGGGTATATCGTTACGGGTATAAAGGAACCGGGAATCGCTTCGGTTGGAGATACTATTGCGCATGAGCGATCTCCACTAGGTGCATTGCCTGGATACATGAAACCGATCCCGATGGTGTGGGCTTCTATATATCCTGAAAGTCAGGATGATATCAATCTTTTGAAACAGTCTCTAGGAAAACTTTCTCTATCTGATTCTTCATATACATACGAAGAAGAGAGCTCTGGTACTTTAGGCCGAGGATTCCGTTGTGGTTTCCTCGGTATGCTCCATCTCGAAATCATTACTGAGCGTCTTCGTCGCGAATTCAGTTTAGAGCTTGTAGTTACGATCCCAAGCATCACCTATGTCGTGACACTACGAAATGGAAAGACTGAGACAGTGTACTCACCATCACTTTTCCCAGATGATCATTTAGTCCAAGAGGTAAAAGAGCCGTGGGTTCATTTAAAAATACTGACTCCACACG
>JAGOVB010000004.1 GCA_018060945.1 Minisyncoccota bacterium
TGTCGATGATATGGAGACCTGATGCATTGTCTGCAACGTATGCATATTTGCCTGAGACGTATACACCTTGAGCTTGTCCACTTGTATCATATGTTCCTGCAAGAGTTGGGTTTCCAGCTGCGGTATGTGTAAAGTTACCTCCTGCGAGAGTGAGTTTACTGTTTGCTGTTGATGTGCCGATACCGATGTTACCGTTGAAGATGGTCGCCCCAGCCAGAGTCGTTGTCCCTGTAGTAGATCCAATCGTTGCAAGTCCTGTAAGTGAGTTGAGGTTAGGTAGTGATGTTGTAGCAGAGAGAAGTACACCGAATGCATATGTATCTGAGGTGGTAGACCATCGTGTCTGTGTTGTTTCCCAGTAGTCTGCTGAGGTGGTTGAGAAGGCACTTCCTCCATCTACGGTGAGTGCTCCGTTTACTATAGAAAGTCCAGTACCTGTAATATCGTTAAGAAAGTCTGAACCGATGCTCAAGTTTGTAAGTGAGAGGTTTGGGAATGTTGAGGTTGCGGTGGTTGAGGTTGCAGCGAAGATAGAAGCTCTGACTGCACCCGCAAATAAAGCACCTCCATTAACAGAGAGGGTCTCAGAAGGAGATGTGGTACCGATACCTACAGTACCGATTATATAAGCACCGCCTGATACCTGTAGTTTTTGATTTGAAGATGTAGCAGATGCACCGATGACAACCTGATTTGTGGTTGTTGAAACTGAGATTCCTGAACCATTGAAGAATGTCCAATTTACATCTGTGCCCCCACCGCCTCCACCAGAACCGATTGAATCATTTGCACACTGGAGTACACCATTTGAATCAGTGGTTAACTTTCCTCCATTTGAAAAGAGACTACAGTCGAGCGAGCTGAGTGCGAGTGTAGAACCTGTTGCATTCGTGAATGAAAAGTTTGCCTGGTTTCCGATCGAAATGAGACCTGGAAGACTAGTGGTGGCTGATAGTCTCTGATCAAATGCAAGGTTATCGGTAGTCGTAGACCATACTGATGTAATGTATGTTCCGTTGAGTGAGAGTGCGTTTGTTGAAAGGAGTGGGAATGTTGAAGTCGCAGTAGTCGAAGTTGCAGTAAAGTATTCTGATACGGTCTGACCTACGACAGAGAGCTTAGCGTATGGAGAGGTGGTGCCGAGGCCAACAGAACCCTGCACAAGCAATCCGAATTCTGGAGGAAGAATATTTGCATATGTAGTAGTTCCTATAGTAACACCATTATACATAGATATTTTTTGTGCTCCTGGTGAATTTGGATCGACAGATATCCCTAGTCCAGCTAACAGTTCATCATCCCAAGCAAAACTTGCAGTTGTAGTTGCATCAGAATATATAAAAAGACCAGGATCGCCAGTTTTCTCAGTAGAACTTCGATATATTCGAATATTTCTTCCACCGACAATATCTGTGTGAGAATTTGGATGTGTTGGTGTATAGAAACTTGCTGTATCAGTTACAACCAATTTACTTGCAGGTGTGCTCGTCCCAATCCCCACATTTCCATTAAATATCGTACCGCCAGCAAAAGTAGTGGTTCCAGTAGTAGATCCAATTGTTGCAAGACCTGTTAGCGAGTTGAGGTTAGGTAGTGATGTAGTAGCAGAGAGAAGTACACCGAATGCATATGTATCTGATGTGGTAGACCAACGTGTTTGTGTTGTTTCCCAGTAGTCTGCTGAGGTGGTTGAGAAAGCTGCATTTTTATCTACAGTCAACGCACCTGCTGTTATTACAAGTCCGGCGCCAGTAAAATCAGTGATGTAGTCAGAACCAATTGCAAATGAAGTCGTTGTCGCATTTACTGTGATAATGTCTGTGAGACCTCGCAATGTAGTGAGGTTATTGAGAGTTGTTGTCGCTGCAAGGCGTGTATCGAATGCGTATGAGTCAGAGGTAGTTGCCCATCTTGTCTGAGTTGTCTCCCAAAAATCTGTTGATGTTGTTGAAAAACCAGAACCAGCAGTTGCAGACAATACACCATCTGTAAGTGTGAGACCTGCTCCAACGAAATCTACGACAGTGTCTCCATTAAGAGTAAGTGCGGTAGTTACTTCAAGTCTTGGAATAGTAGTTGTAGAAGTATTGTTGATTGTGAGGTTATCGAGTGTTGTTGTGGCGTCGATGGTGGTGGTTGTATTTGTTGTAGAATTTCCAGAACTTTTTTTCCGAGCAATTGCATCAAAAATACTTTGTAGTTGATTATTTTGATACGTCTTGTAACTTGCAAAATCTGTAGTGAGCAAATCCAGAGCACTGCTATTGTCAACAATAATTGGAGCTGCCACCACTGGTGATGTATTTCTAACGATAGTTGTTGTTCCGACTTCTCGGACAACTTCTCTAACCACCTCTCTAACAAGAGTTGTGGTTGCAGTTATAACTTTTGGAGGTAGTTGTACGATAGTAGTTCCTCCCCCACCGATACCAAAAAAATCATTTACACTTTTGTTTACTTTCATTGCAAGAGAACCGAGAGGGGCAATCACACTTGCCTGCTGATTTTCTTTCTTCAATTCTGGTTTTGCAAAAGAAATGACTCCAGAAATCTTTTTAACAAAAGCAGCTGGGTTGTGGATGCTTGCATAGCTTGTCGAAAAAAGTGCGAGGACGATAGCAAACCCGACTGCATGCTTGAGTGCGAATGAACTTACCTTTCCAATCGCATCTGCGTATGGAGCAATTTTTGCAGCAACTTTTGTAACAGCTGTTTTTTGATTCTTGAATTTTGAAACAGGTACTGGAGCAGTTAACACTTTTTTTTGAGCGTACTGCTTAACAACTATTTTGTCTATCTTGGTAAGTTTTGGAAAAAGAGGAGCTGGTTCTGAAGATAGACTATCTGCCTTCGATGCATTTGCCTGAGCAATAGTTTCAGCAATAGCATTCTTGAAAGAGTTCTCGACTACCTTTGAGTTTGAGTTCTTAAGTTCGACGTGAGCGAGGAGTGACTCTTCAGATACAAAGAGAACTTTTTCAATGACTTGACCCTTTACCTTACCCATACGTACGAGCTGCCCGATATAGTCACGAGCATAGCCAGTGAGAGCAGCTGCCTGCTTTGAGGTGATGAACTTTTTACCGTTGATAACAATTGGTTCCGGCATGTTTTATTTACTAAAATTATAACGCGAATAGTGCCGAGAACCTATTGTAAAACCTTGATATTTTGTGGATAACTCGTGGTGCCGAGATTATGTTTCATGCACTTATGAAAAACAAATTTTATACACTAAAAAGCCACCACCTATAGTGATGGATTTTTATGCTTCTTAGATCGTAGTCTTATGGCTACTATCCAGCCTCAAACAGCGACTCAGGTACCCTGCTCAGACTAACTAAATCATTCACAAGGCATTGGCGGTTTTAAATTTGCAATTTAAGATCAGAGCAGACGAGATATGTTGGAAAATAAGGGTAAAAAGCAATTACTATTTTATCTAAGGAGTCTTTCGAATATTTCTCTCATTACCTCTGGATTAGCAGTTCCTCTTGTTTCTTTCATTGCCTGGCCGATGAAGTACTGGAAAACGGAGGTCTTACCAGCTTTATATTCGGTTACAACTTTTGGGCTTTCATCGATGATTTTAGCTGCAATTTTCTCCAGTTCCTTGGTGTCATTTAAAACCAAAATGTTTCGTGAAACAGCTAATTCTCGTGGTTTACCCCCCTCCTCCGTCATGATCTTTAGGAGATCTTTTGCACCTCTTGATGACAGTATCCCCTCTCCAATCATTTGTATTAATTCTGCAAAACTCTCAGCGCTAATTTCTTCGATGTTTTTATCTAGTTTTTTGAGTAGTCCGATGTAGTCTGAGACCAGATAATTTGTTGCGAGTTTCACTAATTTTTTGTCATTTAATTTACTGACAATTGCTTCAAAATATTTTCCGATTGTAGGATCGATGACCATGATTTCTGCCTCTTCATTTGTAAGAGAAAAATCTTTTACGAGTCGATTTCTTTTTTCCCAAGGCAATTCTCCAATCTCTTTTTTGAGAACTTCTTTTGCGAATTCTGGTATCTCGGAGATAAGAAGTTTTGGAATATCTGGATCAGGAAAATATCGATAATCATGTGAGTCTTCCTTTACTCGTTGTGAAAAAGTTTTGTTCTTTTGTTCATCCCAACCCCGTGTCTCTTGGGCGACCTTATCACCTTCCTCGAGAAGTGCGATCTGTCTATCGATCTCGTATGCGATAGCACGCTCGACTGACTTAAATGAGTTGAGGTTTTTGACCTCAGTCTTTGTACCAAACTTATCAGTTTTTGAAACTGAAATATTTGCCTCTACACGCATCTCCCCTTTTTCAAGATTGGCATGTCCCACTCCCAAGTACCGTAAAAGTAGCTGAAGCTCTTTTGCAAAGTTTGCCGCTTCTTCCCCGCTGTGTATGACAGGCTCTGTCACAAGTTCCATGAGTGGAACGCCGGCACGATTAAAGTTCACAAGACTCTTAGTGTCGTGCGTATCGTGAGTCGAGCTCGCAGTGTCTTCTTCCAAATGTATTCGAGTGATCTTTACTCCTCCGATCTCTCCACCACTTACGAGCGGATATTTGTACTGACTGATCTGGTACCCTTTTGGTATGTCTGGGTAAAAATAGTTTTTTCGATCCCATTCAGTAAAGTCGGCGAGATTTCCATTTGCAGCGATACCAACCTTCAATACATGTTTAATAGCTTCTTTATTTAAAACAGGAAGAGTTCCTGGGTGACCCATACAAACAGGACAAATGTGAGTGTTTGGCTTGTCTTCGTCAGGCAAGTTTGGGCAGCTGCAGAACATCTTAGATTTGGTTCTAAGTTCTGCGTGGATTTCGAGTCCAATCGTCGCTTTATAGTCATTTTTCATACGTATAAACTAGTCTACTCTATATTAGGGAAAAGAAAAAGGTACTGCAACACAGCACCTTTCCTGCGCTCGACACTTATCAGCCGAGCAAAATCTCGAAGCAGTCGCAGTCAAGTCTGAGATACTTCAGAGACCACCAATAGACGATAGGTCCCTGACTCACATCAAAAGACAGAACTGGCGCGTGGATTTGACCCGCATGCCAAGATACAGATCTCCAACCGATAACTCTTTTGGAGTATCGAGTTGCGCAAGGCAATAACTTATTGAGGAAAAAGTCCTCGCCCCTCTCTTTCAGGGCTAAAAGTTCGACCAAACCAAACTGGTTCGATAGACTCTTGTTGAAGTATGCATCAGTACCGATGATAACACCCTTATCGGCACAGGGTCGCACCTCGCACAATCCCAGATTGATTCTGGTGGGGAGACCTGCATGATCAAGGTTCGGGTGCACCCGTGGCCGGACAATCCCCAAAGGGTAATGCGTAACTGAATTTCGGTTGAGAGGAGAGAGTATGCAACTCTCCCGACTTGCGAATTGTTGTGTACTCATTAAACGCAGTATACTCCGCCCTATTAGGGCGTCAATTATGCAGCTACCTTCTCGAGCTTTGTGACTCTCTTTTCTAGTTTTGCAAAATCCTGAATTTTGACCATGTTCAAATCTACCTTATCGATCCTTCGATTTACACCCTCAAATCTTGCATTCATATTTGTCTCCAGCCCATCAATTTTATTATCAAACTTTTCGTCTATTCTCTCGAATCCTTTAGCCACCATATACGCTAGGCCATTTATCTCTTCTGAAACATGCTCTGTCACAAAATCCACAATAAAAGTCTTAAGCTTCCCCTCTAGCTCATTATTTGCTTTTGATATTTCCCTGGTTACAACGGTGGTAACTGTCGATGTAATAAATTCTCTATCTAGTTGATTCATATGTATATTGTAGTATTAAACTTTTAATACACAAGAGTATAGCAAAGACGAAATGAAGGAAATTTTATTTCTGTGGGGGTCTATTTGCGGAGCAGCTTAACTATGTTGTCTTTTAACACTTTTACAGATTCGTCATCGAGAATTGAGACTGTGAGCGCTTCAGGAAATATCTTCTTTATTTGATCGATTTTATTTTTATCCACAGTATCTGTCTTTGTTAAAATGATGAGTTCTTGTTTCTTTGCAAGATCTGCGTCGTAGTCAGTAAGCTCCTTGCGAATTGTTTTATAGACTGCTTCTGGATCCTCATTTTCGAGTGAAATACAGTGAAAGAGCATTTTTGTTCGCTTTATATGGCGCAAGAAGGCGTGTCCAAGCCCCTTCCCTTCACTAGCACCCTCGATGAGTCCTGGAATGTCTGCGAGGATAAACCCACCAGAAAGTGCGCCGAGGTTTGGCTCGAGTGTAGTGAACTGATAGCTTCCTACTTTTGCATCTGCGTTAGTGAGTGCATTGAGCAAACTAGACTTGCCGGCATTTGGTAATCCGATGAGTCCGGCGTCCGCCACAAGTTCGAGTTCTATATGAAAGTCGGCAAATTCTCCAGGCTTTCCTTCGGTCGATTCCATCGGTCGCACATTTGTGCTCGCTTTGAAATGCTCGTTACCCAATCCTCCTCGTCCTCCTTTTAAAATACGGACTGTTTCTCCTTCTGTTAAAAGATTAAAAGAACGCTCGGTTCGAGAGTCAGTAACAATAGCCCCGATAGGTAAATCGATATATAGATCCTCACCATGCTTTCCAAACATGCTAGAACGCATACCATCCTCTCCGTCCTCTGCTTTAAACTCTTTGGTATTTCGATACCGAGCAAGGATATTCAAATCGCGTACAGCACGTACGTAGACATCACCCCCGTTTCCTCCGTTTCCGCCGGCTGCCCCAGAGTACTCTTTCCCTTTTTCATGGCGCCAACGCACCACTCCGTCTCCGCCGGATCCTGCGGCAATATGAAATGTAGCTTCGTCAATAAAGGCCATTAGTTTTTTAGATGTTGCTGATAGATCTCAAGTAAAGCAAATAAGAGGCTAAGAATCAATGGGCCGAGGATGAAACCGATAGGACCAAAGAACGAGAGTCCGCCAACTACAGAAAGCAGGATAAGGAACTCATGGATATGCACTCCCTGCTGTACAAGGTAAGGGCCGAGAAAATTATCGACAAGTCCAACTGCGAGTACTGCCCAGATGAGTAGTCCGACTGACATAACTACGGCACCAGTGACATACAAATAAATAGCTGCAGGGATGAGGACAAGTGCAGTACCTATTCCAGGGATAAGTGAGGCGATCGCAGCGAGACTTCCCCACAGAACTGGATTTGGTATGCCGAATATCCAAAAACCGAGCATCGTCAAAAGTCCCTGCACAACTGACACACCGAGTGATCCTCGTACTACTGAAAATATAGCTCGCTCTAATTTTTCAAATATTTCTTCATCGTACGCATCGAGAAGTGGACTCATAGCGATAATGCTCTTCTTGAGATTGCCTCCATCTCGCAGCATATAATACAAAGCGATTAGTAAAATAAATATATGAAAACCTATTCGCGCAGTATTTGAGACAATTGAATCGAGATTTGTAAATGACCACGATAACGCATGCTGTGCGTATCCAGCAATATTGAAAGAATCTGTAGTAACTTCAGGGTAGTAGCCAAGCACCTTGTGTCCAACTCGTAATACGAGATCATTCATCATGACGATCATCTTTGCTTGATTCCCCTCCGTGGTAATGTACTGGTATAGGCTTTGGGCTTCGGTCGATATACGTACGCCGAGGAAGCCTAACGGAATAAAGATAATAATAGCTACAACAATGATTGTTCCGAATGCAGCAAACGATGACGGGAGTAGCTTTAATAATGAGTTGTGGATCGGTCTAAAGATAACAGAACAGACGAGTGCAATAATAATAGAGCTAATATAAGGAAGGAACACCAGTATCGCCAACACCCCCACTATCCCAAGTAGAGCAAAAAAGAAATAATGTTGTGTTTTACTGCTGAGGGGTTCCATGATTTATATTTTGAATAATATTTTTAATCTGTTCATTGATACCATTTTGCATGTCTTTAAACAGTCGTAATCCTTCCTTCTTATATTCTACCAGAGGATCGCGTTGTCCGTATGCACGCAAATTCACACTTGAACGTGTATAGTCCATCGCTTCTAGATGATCCATCCAAAACATATCGATTGTCCGGAGCATAAGCTGTCGTACCTGGTCATAATCATATTCTTTTTCAACAGGCATAATCTCTTCTAGTTTTGCTTTTACTACATCTCTATCTCCCAACAAGATACTGAGACGTCGCTCATAAACTGATTTTCTTTGGGTATTCAACACATCATCGTATTCCAAAATATGCTTACGAGAATCAAAGTTGTGACCTTCGATCTTTGTTTGAGCACTTTCCAATGAGCGAGTGATGAGTTTATTCTCGATCGGTTCGTCATCTTTTACACCGAGGCGTCCCATGAGAGACTTGATTGAATCTCCAGCAAATACACGCATGAGTGGATCTTCGAGTGAAACAAAGAACTGCGTAGCCCCAGGATCCCCCTGTCGTCCAGCTCGTCCTCGGAGCTGATTGTCGATGCGTCGCGCTTCGTGACGCTCAGTCCCCAATACAAACAACCCGCCATAACTTTTTATTTCTTCATACAATTCCTTTGAACCTGGATTACCCCCAAGTTTGATATCTACCCCTCGTCCAGCCATGTTTGTTGCAATAGTGACCGCACCTTTTTTACCTGCCTGTGCGATGATCTCTCCTTCACGCTCATGGTTCTTTGCATTCAACAGCTCATGCTGAACACCTTCGAGCTTCAAGTACTCTGAAAGCATTTCATTTTTTTCAATTGAAACTGTACCGATGAGAACTGGCTGACCTTTTTTACTAATCTCTTTTACAGTGCGAGCTATCGCTTTCATTTTTCCAGCTTCAGTTTTGAAAATCTGATCATTCAAATCCTTTCGATTGATCGTACGATTAGTCGGAACTACATATGTTTCTATACCATATACCTTGTAGAACTCCTCTTTAGAAGTTTCTGCTGTTCCTGTCATACCTGAAAGCTTTTTGTATAGTCGGAAATAGTTTTGGAAAGTGATAGATGCGAGCGTACGGCTCTCTTTCTGGACTGGTACACCTTCTTTTGCCTCTATGGCCTGGTGTAGCCCTTCTGACCAACGTCGGCCTGGCTGCATGCGTCCAGTAAATGAGTCCACAATGATAATCTCATTGTCTTTCACAACGTATTCATCATCGCGTATATATAGAGCTTTTGCTTTTACGGCATTTTCTAGATGATGCACATATTTAATACCTTTGTCAGTGTAAATATTTCCAACACCAAGTTTCTTTTCTGCTTTTTCGATACCTGCATTGGTGATCTGAATTGCTTTTAATTTTTCGTCGACAGTATAGTCGACATCTTTTTCAAAACTCTTTACGATACCTGCAAATATTTTATACAAATTTTCTGATTCTTTTGTCGGTGCAGAAATGATGAGTGGTGTTCGAGCTTCGTCGATCAAGATAGAGTCGATCTCGTCTACGACTGCATAGTTAAAAGGTCGCTGGCGTAGTGCCTGACCAGTGTACTCGAGATTGTCACGGAGATAGTCAAAACCAAATTCGTTGTTTGTCCCGTATGTGATATCTGCATCGTACGCTTCTTTACGGGTGATCGGTCTCAAAAATTCATGGAAAACGTGAAATGACCCGGTAGCATCACGCTCTTTGTCGAGCTCAACATGTTTTGGATCGTATGTGTATGAAGTCTCATGATTGATTACAGCAATCGAGAGTCCAAGGAATGCATAAATCTGCCCCATCCACACAGCATCTCTGCGTGAAAGATAGTCGTTTACGGTGACCACATGTACTCCTTTTCCAGTGAGTGCGTTTAGATACACAGGTAGTGTAGCAACGAGTGTCTTTCCTTCTCCTGTTCGCATTTCTGCGATAGCCCCGCTATGCAAAATCATCCCTCCGATGAGTTGCACATCAAAATGTCGCTGACCAAGCGTACGTCGTGATGCCTCACGAACCACTGCAAATGCTTCAGGTAAAATATCATCAAAAGTCTTCCCTTTTGCTAATTGGTCTTTGAACTCTACGGTCTTTGCTTTGAGGGCTTCGTCAGATAAAGCTTTTACGCTTTCTTCTAAAGCATTGATAGCGAGAACAGTTTTCTGGTGCTTTTTAATCTCCTTATCGTTTGCACTAGGGAATATCGTGTTAAGCCATTTCATAGGAGCTTATAGTAGCATTTTTAGGCCTAAAAAACAAAGCTAAACGATGCTTTCTACTTCTCTTTCGATCGTGAGCCCAGTCTTTTCAAAGACTACACCTTCTATCTTTTTTGCAAAGTCATCCACCTCTTTTGCACTTGCTCCGCCATGGTTTACGATTACTAGTGCCTGGTTCTTGTAGGTACCTACATTTCCGATTTTAAAATCTTTCATCCCACAAATTTTATCGATGATGAATGCAAGAGAGACTTTTTCTGTTTTTTCATCTACTGGATACTTTGGTAAATCTGGATAGTTTATCGAACCTATTGGTACGATTGGATTTTTGAAAAAAGAGCCAGCGGTTCCTAAGATATGCCAGTCAGGCAGTTTTTCTTTTCGGATCTTGATCACTGCGTCACGAATCTCTTGTGGTGTTTTTAAACCCTCTAGTCCTTTGTAACTCGTATTTATCTCATTTGTAAAATTGAACTCAACATGAGTGATGATCCACTGTTTTTCTCTTTTAAAAATACTGTTGCGATAGCTAAACTGGCACTCTTCTTTTGTAAAAATACGTTCTTCGAGTGTGTCAGCATTGAGGGTATGCACCTTTTCGATTCTGTCTTTGACCTCGACACCATATGCTCCGATATTTTGAACAGGTGCAGCACCGATAGTCCCTGGGATATATGAAAGATTTTCTAGTCCATACTTGCCTTCGGCAACACACTTTGCGACAAAATCATCCCAGTTATCGCCGGCATTGCTGATATTCATCTTTATAACTAAACCATCATAGTCACCCATCAAGATATTTGAGCCACCGCCGAGGATAAAAAACTTTTTATTTGCTTTCAAAGCTTCTTTTAATTCTTCCACAGTACTAACCTCGCAAAAAAACCGTGCAGTTCCGCCGGTCTTGAATGTCGTATATGGGATGAGCGAAACGTTTTCTTGAATTTTTATACTCATTGATGGCCGTCGGGTGTGAGCTCCAAATAATGTCTAATTAAAATGTGAGTACAGCCGACAGCCATCGATAAGTACAACAAAAATAGTATACCATATACCGAAACGCTGCCCAAAAATGCAAAGTCCCGCCGAGACGGGACGCTTGCATAGACATTATTACTTGGGCTCAACAGATTGTTGTGCTCACACCAAGATATTATACACCCACTATTTGTTTTGTATAGGGTTTTTCTTTATGTAATCTATCACAAAACCGTATAGCTTCTGCGCCTCTGGATAGTTTGGGTCTAGATCAAGTGCTTTTTTTGCATTATCGAGCCCACTTTTATAATCATTTTTATTTAACCCATTGATTGAAAGCTCGAGCAATGGTAACTGCTTGTTTGGGGTGAGTTCATGAGCTTTTTGGAGCAATGGTGACGCTAGATCAAAAGCACCCATATGATTGTAAAATGACCCACCAAATAGATATCCTCGAGCATCGAGTGGTGCGTACTGTATCTGTTGAGTGATAGCTTGCTGAGCGAGGATAAAGAAGTCTTGTTTGATTTCTTTTACATCAGTTTTTTTGATAGTACCCTCTGCATTTTGAATAATTTGTTCACGAGCCTCTTGAGAACCCGTCACATTGTATGACATAGCTTTCAAATACATCTCGATATTCTTTTTGTACCCTTCTGGGTGCTGACGGAATCCATCGATAATAGCAGTTCCCACACGAATAGGGACAATACTAGTAAAGTACAGCAAGGCTCCTGAAATAATGATAATTATTGGGGTGACGATAAGATCGCGTACGTCGATATTTATCGTGTATTTATTTATATACTCTTTTGCAGTCTGTGTGTGAAGAAAAGCGAGAAGACTAAAGAAAAGAATGTAGCTTGAGATATTGTCGAACACCGTCATGTTGTGAACTGCATAAGCTGCTAGTATTCCAACTAATACTGCTTTTTCTTTTAGAGTAAAATCTCCTTTCCATATAGCTCGCAATGCGAGGATGTAGAGTAAAATGTATGCCAAGAATCCGAGTAGCCCAGCTGCGATAAACCAGTCGAGGAACACATTGTGTGCTCGATCAAACCACGCCTCTTCTGTCCACATTTTTGGATTGTAGAACTTGTTAAAGACATAGTTGAAACCATCCTGACCGTATCCAAGAATAGGTTTTTCTTTTATACCCTCTATCGCAATCGGCCAAATATATTTTGCACGCGGATTATCTAGAAGCTTTTTTACAGAAAGACTCTGTGCTACGCGATTTAGTGTATTGCTATTTTTAACAAAACTAGTTTCTTGTGCAATATATAGTGTTGTCACTGAGACAACTACTAACGCGATCACCGCGAACGCTATTCTTCTACCCACGAGGTCTCCTTTGGCCTTCCATGCATAGAGCACTGAAGCGATAAAGAGTCCCACGCCGATACCGATGATTGTTCCTCGTGTCGCTGTCTTGTAAATGATAAATAATTGCAAAAGAATAACAATACTGTATGTCATATGTGCCCAGACATGTTTACTTCGCTCTATCCAGACATACAAAGCCAAGCCTATGCTCAAGAGCATATACACCGCAAGATACGCAGCATTTCCCAAAGTTCCGTCGAGTCGATCAGACCCTTGGCGAATATCGATCGCTCCACCCAACTGGAAGAGTCCATATATGGCGATGATTACTGATACTCCGATAGATGTATTCATCCAGTGATACCAATATTTTTTTATCATTATTCCTGACGCGACAAAGAAATACATCCAAAGATGAAGGATCATAAAGAATCCTTCCATACGCTCAAAGTTTGACCAAAAGCTCTTGTGAGGATTGATACCAAATGAATCTGCTAAGAATGCAACTGTCAGTAAACCAAAAACTGCGAGAGAAATCCAAGATTTCTTTGGACGATACTCTGGATCCCTAACTGCAAGGATGAGATAAGTAGCAAAAATAATATCGACTACAATTCTAAAGAAAAAAGCTTTTCCAGTGATGAATGGAAAAAGTAAAGATGAAGATATGATAAGCGGTGTAAAAGGTACTAAAAAAATCCCCGCAATCGTCACCCATTTAAGTATTTTATTCATAGAAGGTATTATACTATATTCTTTTTTAATTTTTCAGCCATAAACACGTCAGTATCTCTTCGAGATTCATGGGTCATCCCCCCAATATGTGGCACGATGAGGAGATTTCGATTTTTCTTGGCGTATTCGGCAAGTGGATGACTGCCAATCTTTGTACCCGCAAAACTAGTCTCGCCGTCGAGTACGTCAGTAGCGTATCCAGCAATTATTTTCTTTTCGAGTGCGTCGATCAAATCTGTCTCATTTACGAGCTTTCCTCGTGAAGTATTTACGAGGTATGCGTTCGGCTTCATTTTTGAAAATGTAGCTGCATTGAACATATACTCCGTTTCTGGAGTGAGGTGCACGTGAATAGAGATGACATCACTCTGTGCGAGTAATTCTGCGAAGCTTACTTTTTTGTACGTATCTGACTCCACATTTGGATCAGTAAAAATCACCTTCTTGCCCATGGCCTGACCATAGCGCGCCATCCATTTTCCCAATCGGCCCAAGCCAACCACTCCCAAGGTTTTTCCATGAAGCGAGTGTCCTTTGAAACTTTCTCGATCCCATTCCCCTTTCAAAACAGCCTCAATTGACTGAGGAATATTGCGAGCTATAGAAATCATCAGGGCCAATGCTAATTCGGCGGTACCTGTAATTGTATTTAAAAATGCGTCTTCACCTTTTAGGCTCAAAACTTTTATCCCTTTTTGTTCTGCATATTTTACATCGATATGGTCGAGACCAGTGGTTGCAGTCACAATCGTTTTTAGCTTTGGTGCAGCGTCGATAACTTGAGGGTGAAAAGTAAGTCCAAGTCCAATAAAAGCGATGTCATAGTCTTTTATTTTATTTACCAGCTCTTCCTGGGTCGGAATAGTATAGTCAACTGTTCCTAAGGTATCTAGGATTTCTTTTGCTGCTGGGTCAAACGCTTCACCGATTGTATTGAGGATGCGATATGTCATAGAGTTATTATCTATTAAATCCAAAAAAAGGCAAGAAAAAAGCCCCGCACATTGCAGGGCCTGCGCCATCCATGAAAGATGGTATTACTTGATGATCTCTTTGATCATCTTCCGGACCGCTTCGCCGGGCTCTACCGGCGACTGGAAAAACTCGAGCGCCCGATCGGAATAGGGCGCGTAGTCGATCTTCGCCAGACTCCCCGAGAAGTCCTCGGACAGAGGGCACGAAATCCTCTCAGTGCAGAGTGGCCATTCGTCGCTACCGGTTGCATCCTTGAGACGGGTCTTTGCCGCCGGTGAAAACCAGGTAAAGACCGGAATGCGCTGGCATGCCGCCTCGATGCCGATACCGGAAGCAGACTCCAGAACCCAATCGACACCGGGAAGAATGTTCGACCCAGACATGGCAGACGCGGAGATGAGCCGAGTATGCATGCCTGTGCCGACGGCATCCTCATAGGTCTCCACCAAGTTTTTGTCTCCAGGATGGAGCGAGATCAGGGCAACAGCGTCACTCAAACGAGCGATCTCAGCCGCCTTCTTGAAATGCAAGAGGTTGACCTCCAGCGACTTTCCGCCGGGGACGAGGATGAGTTTCTGGTCATTGTCATAGTCCAGAGCGGTGCGAGCTTCTGCCCGTGTCTTCTTGGGATAGAAGAACGTCTCCCACATCGGATTACCGGTGGCGACGACCCGTGTCGATGTCAGGACTCGCCGAGCATCCCTAGCCTGTGCATCAGAGATGTGGAGCAGAGTAGCCCCTGGCATTAATCCCTGCAACCAGGGCCGATTGTGGACGCCGAACGTGTCAGCAAAAAAGATAACCCGCACGCGGTATACCATCGCCTGTTTGACAGCTTGAATCTCCACAGCTGCCAACTCGGCCGAAGAGGACATGCCAACGATGAGCACCTGCGAGCTGATGATCGCTTTGACGTGATCAGCGTTGTTTCCTGGCATTTCCTTGCCTTGGGCGAGGAATCTTAAGGTGGTGTGACCGGCCACTTCGAGAGCGGTCGCGAGAAGTTGTAGCGCCTGTGAGGGAGCCACGTCCTGTGCGATAAGAGTAATTTGCATGTTGTATGTAGTGTACTTACGCAACGTTGCGTGGCAAAACACTATCACGATTATCCATGTGAGTCAATATTAGACCTTTGGGACTTTTATGATTGCGAGACGTGCCTTGCCAGTGGTTTTATGCTGATGTGGTTCCCCTGCTGGTATCCATAGCCAATCACCTTGTTTCAAAACAACCTCAGTTCCTCCTTTTATTTCTTTTGCTTTCCATTCCCTATCATCAGTACTACCGTCTGCATTCTTTTTTACCCATGGATCTACCATCTCTCCACCGTATATAAAAGTTACTTCACCATCGAGGCATAGCCACAGATCAGCTTCGTGTCTGTGGATTTCTGCTTCATTTGAAATATTTACATCTTCTAAAATATTGAGTGGGACTTTTCCCTCGAGTGATAGAGCACGGAGTGGTTCCAATAATTTTTTAACGGGAGATTCTGAATACGAAGTATTTAGTGTTTCGTCTATTACTGATTTTTTAATATAGACGCATTTATTAGAATTCATATCCATTCTTTTTTAGTTCTTGTAACATATGTTCTGCTTCGATCCAGTCGAGTGGGTAGTCTATGTCTACTGAGCGCTCTTTTGGAACAACATGACCTGTTACAAAATCTCCATACAGTCGATTGTCTTTCATGATGAGGTCACGACGCATTGCATAGACAGCACCGCTGCGACGATACACAGTAGGCAAATCTTGTCGTCGAGTCCCCTCTTCTTCAGGAATAGAATATGCTATGACGTTGTCACCTTCTATCTTTTTCATTTTGATAGGATGGGCACTGCTCGGAACTTGGACAAGTGAAACTGAACTGTCTGCTTTTGTATCAATCAACTTTTGAATAGTTCCATCTAGGTCATCGACTGTTCGGAATGGTGAAGTTGGCTGGAGAATGACCACATGGTCGACTATTATATTTCGTGCTTTCTCATAAAAATCAATTGCGTGCTGCATCACAGGCAGATGTGGTGTCCCATCAGCCGCCAGTTCTTTTGGACGCATAAAAGGAACGTCTGCACCATATTTTTTACACACTTCAGCGATCTCGACGTCGTCAGTTGAGACGATGAGGTGATTCATCAATTTACTTTTCTTTGCTACATCGATAGTGTATGCGATGAGCGGTTTGTCACCGAGCATCTTTATATTTTTCCCTGGTATTCCTTTTGATCCGCCGCGAGCGGTAATGACGCCTAGAATATTCATTATATATGTTTTTTATTAATTGGTTCGTACTTTTTTATCGCCTTCTTTGTCTTTTTGTTAAGTATAGTATGAAACTCATTTGAATAGAACCCTTTCAAATGCATACGTGGACGCATCGCATATACCATATCAGATGTGATGATGGTACCGGCTGGGATATCTTGTCCTGCTACCAATGTTTTATTGAAATATGGTCTAAATTTGTTTTTTGCTCCCTCTAACTGCTTTGTCTTCTTACCATAAAACTTTTTGGTATCGATGTCTTTGTATTTTTTGGTCTTAACTGAATTTACAAGTTCTTTCATCTCTTCTGGGGTGATAGAAGCTTTATGATCAGATCCCCATAGATTTCGTGAAAAAGAAAAATGCTTTTCGATAACCTGTGCACCCATCTTTACGGCTGCAAGTGGAATGGTGTTGTCCCCCACTGAATGATCAGAAAAACCAACTGTCACATGCGGATACTTCTCTTTGAACAATTCAATTGTTGAAAGATTAAATGCTTCGGGTGGACATGGATAGACACTTACGCAATAGAGCACAATAAGTGGTGATCCTCTTTTTGTAATATACTCCACAACCTCATCGAGTTCAGTATGACTCACCATACCAGTCGATATGATGATAGGTTTTTTGGTTTTTGTGATGTAGTCGAGTAACACATGGTCTTGAACATCTCCTGATCCGACTTTCCAGAATGGAACTCCAATACTATCAAGCTTTACAGCCGCTTTTCGTGACATGGGTGTAGAAAAAAAGATTATTCCTTTTTTCTTTGCATACTCTTTTAATTCTTTAAAGAAAGACAGTGGAGCTTCTTCGGTATTTCTTTTAACCCAATTGTATCGATCTGCTCCTTTGAAATGCGGAGATACAACAGGGATATTTGCCTGCTCGTCTTCAACCTCGTGTGTTTGAAACTTTACTGCATGAGCACCTGCTTTTGCTGCCGCATCGATCAGTTTCTTGGCATTCTTTAAATATACTTTGGTCGACTGAGACGCTTCGGTTTGAATAAAATTCTTGCCGATTTCAGCAATGATGAATGCGCCGTCTTTTTTTATTATCTTAGGAATTAGCGACTTTGACATATAAACATCCTATTCTAGTTTGGATTTTTTGTCCATTGACATAGGCATCTTAAATATGATATTTTCATAATAGGATTTCAACAAAAAATAAATGAAAAAAATCGAGAACTGGAGAATATGGGCCATCTTGGAAGGCCTCACCAAAACTGTGTCCCGCACGTTTCAACACGTCGTAGGTAATGCTTCGCCCTCACTAGGCACCACCCTACTCAGTGCGAGTATTATGGGGTGGGTACAATTCTTGGTGACCGGTGTCTGGGCAAAAAAACGTAAGGTTGCACTACTAAGCCCGGTTGGCATGTTTGGGTCCATGATGTTTGGACTCTTCGCACTCATCTCAACAGTGTTGGGATTTATTACATTCATGAATGGAGGTGAGATCGCTACCAGCACCTTTATTGTTACCATGGCTATCGTGCCCGGTATGATCATCGACATTATCTTTTTCAAGCACAAGACAAATGTGCGTGAGTGGATTGGTATGTGTATTGCGATTCTAGGTGGCTGGGTCATCCTCGGATCTCCCACTTCTGGAATGTCAATGCCACTGTGGATATGGTTTGCGATCTGCAACAGCATAACCGTAGCCATCAACCAAGGAATCTCTCAGAGTATCAAAGAGGTTGACCCGATGTTTAAAAACTTCTGGGGCGGCGCTGTCACTGCAATCGGCGCGACGACAGCACTACTTATCGTCGGCCAAATCGGTCTATTGCACTATGACCCAAGCCTACAAAAGCTCTGGATGGCTTCTGTTGCGATGGGGTTCATCACGATTGCGATGTGGAGCTTTAATCTTCTCTCTTACAGACAAGGCGCAAGCATTGCGCTGAAGAAGCTCGTCATGAATGCAACCTACCTCATCACGGTTATGGTCTCTGGCATCCTTTTCTTCGGAGAGGTGCTTTCATGGCAAAAGCTCATTTCAATCCCCCTCTTCTGTGTGGCACTCGTACTCATGGATAAAAACGTGTGGGAATTTATCACAGGAGGTAGAAAAAAGTAATCCCTCCACAAACAAAACCCCGGCGCGCGCGCCGGGGTTTTTTCTATTCGAAAAACATTTTTTGAGTATATAGAGGAACGGTCGCAATCGTCTTTGCTATATTTTTACTTGTATCTTTTGCAAAGTACATTGTAGAAGGTTTGTACTTTCCGTTTTTGATTTGTTTTTCGATTGCCTTTCGAATGGCTTTAGTGTCATGAGTTACAGTCATTACGTTTTCACCGCGAAGTCGCTGGTTCTGTCGCTTTCCGATGTTTACTACCGGTAGACCGATAAATGAAGATTCTTTGATTCCTGCTGAAGAGTTTCCGATGAGGCAGAATGCATTTTGAAGTAGCCAGATAAATTCTCGTGGGCCGAGGTATCGCATAAAACGGATCTTGTGTCCTTTTACTTCATCTTTAAAGTTTCGAAGCTCCTGTGAAATATCCTCGGAACCAGCATCAATATTTGGCCAGAACCAAAGTGTCGGAATACCGAGATCATGGACTGCTTTCAAAATCTTTCGAGTATTGATGTGTACAGTTTTTACATCCTGGATGTCTGGGTGATACATGACCATCAAATATCCCTTTGTCAGATCAAAGAGCGCTCCGCTTCCAGTTTTCTTTAAATCAATTTTATTTGTTTTCTTCGAAAGCTTTTCTACCACCTCGATGTCCGGACTACCAAAGTTAAAGACATGTGACGGTGCTTCCCCTAGTTTTAATATTCTTTTTTTAGCTGGCTCATTTGTAGGAAAATGAATATGCGAAAGTTTAGTTATCGCATGTCGAACGCTTTCATCGATAGAACCAGACAAGTCACCTCCTTCTATATGTGCGACAGGGATAGACATGTACGCAGCTGCAACAGTTGCAGAAAGTACTTCAAAACGATCACCTCGAACTACAATGACATCTGGCTTTATTTGGTTGAAAAGCGTAGTGAACTCGATGATACCGAGACCAGTGGTCTTTGCTTTGACGATAGAGTCATTCCCCTCTAGGTTAAAGTGGAGATCGTAGAGCTGATGGTGTCCGTCTTTTTTGAGGAGTTGTTTAATATCAGCAAATTTCGAAGTAAATTTTGATGAAAGCGCAGGTCCACCTACAATGATGTGCAAATCGACATCATCGCGCTTTGAGAGCTCTTCGAGCACGAGCAAGCTCCGGCTATAGTGGATAAAGTTAGTTATTACGAAGCAAACCTTTCGTTTCATGGTTTAGCTAATATGCAATATTTTTCTCAGAAAAGCAAGCCTTTTTGAGTATTTGAAAAGATACACAAATTTAACATATGGCGACCAAAGCTGAAGCCTTGTTTTGAGGTATAACCACTTTGGAATAGTCAGATTCTGGTTTGATTTTTGAGCAACGAGGCGGATATGGTGAGTATTTAGTCCGTCTGCTTTTTGCTCTGCAATATCTTTTTGACTCTTGCCTTCATCGACATCGATATACACGATCTTGAAACCAGCTGCTTCGCAAAGCAACGAAAGAGTCTCTGGAGTAAACATATATACATGATCGATCTGGACACCCGAAGTAAGTTTGCCCATCCGTCTGACCTGGTGACGCCAGTTTTTAACAGCGAGGAAAATATGACCCCCAGGCTTTAGATTTTCATGTGACCATAGTAGAAATTTCTTTGGATCCAAGAGATGATTGAGACTTTGTACACAAATAATATTTGAAGCCTTTCCCTCTGTTTTAATATCGACATCTTCAAATAGACCTCGAATGGTCTTGATCCCTTTTGATAGAGCATAGTCTGACTCTTCTATCGAAGGCTCGATACCGAGTGGCTCGATATTTTTACCTGCCTCCCGCATACCGTACAGTATCCCCCCAGTACTAGAGCCGACATCGATAGTCAGTCCATCCTCGATGTATTTGCCAAGATATTTTACAATTGCTTGGCCGAAGCGGCGTGCTGATTCAAAATTTTTTTCGAGATTTGCTACGTACTCTCTGTTTTTTATCGTTGCACGATCTTGTCGATAAAAATACATATAGTAATCATCGTAGTCTTTGTGAGACATACGAGGATTGATAAAGACGAGGCTACACTTTTTACACATCACGGTTGTCGCTTTTAATCCGTTTGTACTGCGACGAGCAATAACTTTAAAGTCGGTACCACCGCAGATGTTACACGAGATAGTCTCTAGTTGTTTTTTGTTGTAGTCAAATTGTTCCATATGTATCTGTATATTCTCTCACCTGCAAGGCCATCTGCAAAGGCACACTGCTGGAGCACGAGCGCCTTTCGCTCTTCTTTTTTGTATTCAGGATGCTCTAAATATTTGTTTACCGCATCGATGAGTTCGCTTTTGCTTGAGACGAGATCGATCGCATTAGTGCTCAATGCATTTTTATAATGAGCTGATTTGTAGTACTGAGTCGGTGACTTTAACAGTTGCGCACTCTTTTGGATTTCAAAATTGATATTGATAATCGGTTTATCAAAAACAGCTGCATCGACACTGATGCTCGATGCGTAGCAAACAAGTACAGACATAGTTTGCAAGGTCTTTTTTAGATGTGCTAGATCTTGGGCATTCATATCCCAGTCTACACCTCGTTTTGAACCAAAACGGATACCTGGTACGTCATACCACAGATGCGGTCGTTTCTTTAATTCTTCTTGATCGACAAAGTCATTTGGTTGAAAGCGTACAAGCAAATCACATTTTTCACGCAACTGATCTGATGTGACGATGGTATACATGAGATCGATCATGTCCCAATCAGATATGCTGAACGCTCTCCCCATCGATGCGTAGACGATAAATTTCTTTTCAGGCGCAGGATACTTTTCTGGGGTGTAGAAATAATCATACTGCGGTAGACCACTTACATATATATCCTCAGCAGACATTTCGTTGTACGTGATGAGCTCCTGTTTTACCAATTCGTTAAATACAATCGCCTTGTCTGGCAAAAGACGCATGATGCAGCGTGAAGTGATCTTGTCCCATGAATTTACAAAACCAATACTTTTTACCTTTCTCTTTTTTGCTTCGCGAAGCAGTGCTATTTCTGGTTCATCAAAAAGATGCGCAAGAAAGACTAGGTCCGGTTTATATGTATCAAAATACTTTGCATATGTTGCGTCGCTTACCAATAGAAAATCAAAAAGACGAGCAATCTTTCTAACCAATGGCCGAGCCAACAGAAAATTCATACAGAGCCCCGTATAATAACGGACATACTCCCCTTCATACTCGCTCACCATTTTTCTTTTCAAATTAGTTGTCTCTGTTCGGAGTAAGACAAACTTTAGCTTTGTAAAAAAGCGATCGATTGCTGATGGCGATTTCCATTCGACAACTTCAAACACTATCCGAGGATCATTGAATTCTTTTTTATAATAGTCGACTTTGTCCTGACTCTTTGTGAACAAAACAATTCGAATATCACTATTCGTGAGCAAATTTGTTAGGATGGTTGTTCGTAGAATATTCTTGACTTCTACTCCCTCAAATATGGTGATAAAGATTGTCTTCATACCTTAAGTATACTAAAAAGTCGTTCGGTAGATTTTCCATCCAAAAAACCGACTTGCTCCCTAGCTAGATTCTGGATGAGCTTTGCATCGATATGATAATCTGCAACATCTTTTTTAAATTCTTCCAACGATGTCGCAAACTTCACACCTTTACTTTCAATAATTGGAATAAAGTTACTGTAATCATAGTATCGACGAATACTGTCATAGTAATCTCTCTTTTGATATCCATCAAAACCAAATAATATAGTTGGTTTATCCATATACGCTGAATCGATGACCATAGTCGATGGACCAGAGACGACTAGATCAGAGAAAAATAGTGTCTGCGCCAAATGTATATCATCTTCCTTGCGGATCTCAGTGGTTTTTATATTGTCAGGGTTTGTCTGTGCACGGTCATAGAGGACTTTTATCCGTGAAAACTGTGGACTATGTTCAAGCTCGCGGACATAGTCTCCTGGCGGCAATCGCACCAATATTTGAAAGTTTTCCGGGAGAGTCTTGTCTAAAATATCTATAATATCTCGATCAACCGTATTTTTCTTTAGGTATCTATCGCCGATCGGAACAAACAAAGCCATCTTCTTTTGTGGATCACCACCGATCTTTTCAAAATATGCCTGCCTGTTTGTATAGTCCACTGCCTTGTACATATCGTAATGTGGAATACCGATGATGTTGATTATGCTTTGATCGATGTTTTGAACCTGCACAGCTTCTTTTTTGATTATTTCATTCCACACTACCAACTGATCTGGAATCACTCGTATCAATCCTTTTGACGTGAGATTATCCCATGACCGTACCATACCAATTGCTTTCACGCCTTGTTTCTTTGCGTGATTGAGTAGAGCGATATCGATTTCGTTTTGTATATCAGTACAGAACACTGATGTAGGACTATATTTTTTAAAAAGATCAGTAAAGGCCGGAGCAGAACTATATCGTTCGAAAAGCCGAATGGCTGCAAAAGCGATTTTGTTACTTAGAATTTTTGAAATAAAAAGCCCACTACCTTGCATCTCTGTTTTTCTTTTTATATCAAGAGTGACCGTATTCAGAGCAGCAAGCGAAAGATATTTCATCAATCCTTCACGCCTACCTTGCTTGAGTGTTATACCTTCAACGATTGCCTCTGGATATGTCTCTCTAAAATATGCTTGTTTTGATTCTGAAACAATGAGAACAACCTTTATATTTTCTTTCTTCAGCATAGTCAAAATACCCGTGGAAATGATATTTCTTGAGATGAGTGGGTGGCAACTCGTTATAAATATTGTTCTACTCATTTATATGATCGTATCGAGAAAATCTACACTTCTTTTATATGCCAAGCCGTCTTTGAAAGAGATAAAGTCATTGAACACTTTGTGTCGACCATCTTTTCTAATTTCTGGGTTACGTAGGCTAGTATTTACATCGGCAATCAATTGCTCCAGACTCTTCGAAACAGCTACCGCGTCGGCTGCAACAATTGGTTTATAGTGGCTAAACGTATAAGCTCGGGCGTATTTTTCTGGGTAAGAAATATTCACCACCGGCTTATCGAAGACCATTGCCTCGAGACTGATGGTTGAGCAATAGTTGACCACCACATCAGCGTACATAAGAGTGCTCTTTAGATTTTCAATATCATGTTCATGCATTTCAATGCGGGTACCCATTTCTTCAGACAAAAGTCGACCCGGGAACTCTACACACAAACCTTTGATACCTGATGTTTTATATTTTTCAAACTTTATAAACTCTTCTTTTGGGTGCATGCGGACAAAAATATTTGGAAATCCATCAAACCTTCCCTTCTCTCGAGCGCCAATCAGATTTTCCAAAAGAATGTTTTCATCTGGATAATTTCCTTTTGTGACGGTAGTGATGAGAATAGTCTTTTCTTTTGGATCGAGATTCTTACTCAATAGAAACTGTTCTCGACTGGTTTTGTTTGGACTAAAGTATGAATCAAAACGAATCGGCCCAGTAACAAAAACACGTTCAGGATTTTGTTTGTACTGTTCTACGGCTGTATTGCGAATGATCCTATTCCAAACGATGAGACCTTCTGGACGTCGGAAATGCATGCCTCCATTGTGGAGATTATCCCAGCTAAAGTTTACAGCGGCTGTTTTGACTCCCGCTTTCTTTGCGAGAATGATTGCCTCTGCATCAAAATGACTGAATCCGGGTGTCGAGGTGATCACCAAAGCAGGCTTATGCTCTTTTATCTTTTCTAAAAATGCTTGTGACTGAGGAGCAAATCGTACTTCTAATTTAGTAAACAAATCATTTGTCCAAAATGAAGCTGGAGCAATGTATGAAACATATCTCAAAAAGCGACGCTTCCAGTCTTTCATTCCCTGTTCCTGGTTTCGAACTATCACTGGCTCAAAATCGTATTTTCGGATTAGTGAATAACGGAAATACTTTCCAAACACATTCCAGAATTTTGGAGACTGAATCTTCCACGGTACATAGGTCACATTGGGAGAAGTAAAGTATGGCTTATTATCCTTGCAAAAAGCTTGGGGCTGCATAAACACAACTACTTTGTATTTGCTTGAGAGGTACTGAATATATTCGGTCCTCAAAAAGTCAGAAGAATAAACGAAATTTGAGACAAAAAGGAAGACTGTCTTCATAGAGAGGTATTCTAACACACATGATATAATAGTAAAATTATGAAATTACTTGTGACTGACACACCGAATCTGGCTGGATGGAAAAAAATCGAAGTAAAAAATATTGAGCAATTCCAAGCAAATACTTCTTGTATCTGTTGTCTCGGAAGACTCGAAACCCTCGCAACTATTCAAGACCCCAAACACAGTCTTCGTATTGGCTGCTGTGACAGTTGCGGCTTTGTCACCCTTATCGACAAACCGAGCCACCAGTGGATTATCGACTTTTATGCAAAGACCTGGAATGTAGAGGAGGGGCAAAAGAAATTTGCTAATGCAGAACACAAAGAAAGCCGCCTTGCACCCATACTTGAGAAACTGCAAATAAAAAAAGATACACCCATACTCGAAATTGGTACCGGTCGCGGTGGAAATTTTGCTGCGATGAAAAAGATTGGGTATACCAATCTAGTTGGAGTTGAAAACTCAGCACATAGGGCAAAAGGTGTGGTCGACGCACTTAACATACCAATATATGTCGGAGGTTTTGAAGAAAAATCTGTTCAAGATTCGCTTTTATCGCATTCACCATTCAAAATGATATACACATCACATGTTATGGAGCACGTCTTTGATCCAGGCCAAATGGTAGAACTTTGCTCAAAACTCCAGTCTGACGGTGACTATGTTATGATCGAGGTACCAAATGTCGTCGGAGAACCGAGTATGGGAGTACTGATGTTTTTGCCTCACCTGCACTCTTTCTCTGTTCGTAGTGTATCTAGCCTCCTCGCTCGTTTTGGGTACAAAGTGATCGAAGACAAGTCAACTGATGCTGAGGTTCGCCTCATCGCTCAAAAAACTACAGTGTCACCACTTTCTCCTGGCCAAGGCTTTTTCAAACAAGTTAAAAACAAACTAGAGAGCGAGCTCATGCTATCAGAACTTTCATCAAAAGAAAGTTATTACACCTTTGCTCGAAAAGATAATCAGGACACTTCGGTACAGAAAAAAGTATTTCCTATTTCATTGATTCAAGATCTTTTTATCAAATATAGAAAAAACCGAAACCGAACTGTTGTAGTCAAAAAGCTAGCAGATAGTGATACGATCGATATTTGTTTTCCAGAAAAACTGACTCTGTTTTATAAATAACTAGAAGTTATATAGTTTTGGCTCGGCTTTGATCTTGTTGTCTATTGCATATGCGAGTTGAGGGAAATGCTTTGGATACTTCATGATAACTGGCCAAACAGAAGCTGGTGATTCAAATACAGTTGTGTACATAAAGCGATTTTTATTCTTTGCATGACCACCACGGTGTAGACCACTCGTATCACAGAAGACTAGTGTCCCCGCCCTTCCTGTACAGACGATTCTGTCTTGATTTGGAATCTTATCATCTTCACCAGCACTACCGCGAGGTGGTTTCTGAGGGAAAAGATGTCGCCACTTTCCAGTATAGTGTGATTTCTTCAAATAGATAAAAGGACCAGCTGCATCATCTACATCATTTAGATAAAGGAATACTTTTACCAACTGCTGATCTTCTGGATCACGATGCCACTCTTGTGAAGCGTAGCTTCGCATACCTTCTGGCATAGGGATAGTCACCTGTAGTCTCCAGTCGATAAATTTTACAAACATTCCCATATACGTATTTACAGTATTGAGTATAATGTCGCTCAAGCTAAATTTTGTAAAAGGATGAGAAAGATCGAGGACTCGCTCACCTTTCCAAAGGTCTACAAGGAAAAAGCTTTTGCTTTTTAGTTTGTCTCCATTACGAGACTCTTCACGTCGTTCATATTGAGATTTTACATCAGCATCTTCCCAGCGAGAAAGGGCAAATTTTTGTAACTCTGCAAAAGTTTCTGGTGGAAATAGTTTGTCGATGTGAGTGATTGCAATACCATCTTCGCGCAATGCAGCTACTATTCTTTTTTGTTCCTCATTTAGAGTCGGCACATTTTGTCTGTATCGGATAATGCTTGGTAGATTGATCATGAGCCACACCGCACGCAAAGATCGTATCTTGTGATAGAATCTAGCCACGGCACCAATCGCCTTTTTAATGAGTTTTTTAATCATATTGAGGATATTGTAGCATAGCCTATGCCTGATAAAACTATACGGAAAGCACTACATATTGTCTGGATTGGAGCCACTTTTTTAGCCTATCCCCTAGTAACCGTACTCAGCAAACGAGGTACAGACAAAAATATTCTATGTATGCCTCAACTTTCACGAATCGGTGACATCGTCTGCTCAACACCCGTTTTTTATAATATTAAAAAGTCTTATCCTGATTCAAAGCTAACGGTTCTCATTTCAAAAAAAGCACTAGGGATAGTAAGAAACAATCCTCGCATCGATAGCTTTATCATCATTGAAGATTATTCTTTTTTTGGATTGATCAATAAATTGAGATCAGAAAAGTTTACCTGGTCTATCAACCTCACCGCAACCTCTATCAATACATGCCTATCACTATGGGCTGGTATACCAAATCGCATCAAAACAGTCGTCGAGACACCACCAATCACTGAAAGACTAACTGACTGGATGTCGAACTATAGACTTTTGTACAGGAATCATACGTATCTTCCGCAACACCACATACACCTGCTAAAGTTTTTGGATATTAAAAATCCGGAAGATAAAAAAGAAGTTTGGACTACAGTTCCAAGCGAAGAAAAAGTGAATGCATGGAAAAAAAGCTTTGCAGATAAAAAAATCGTTGGGATCAGTATCACTGCTGGAAATAAGATAAAAGAACTGGGCGACGATCGTTTTGAAATCTTGACCAGGCAACTCATCCAAATCCCAAACGTTATTGTCTGTTGTATCGGTTCTCCAGCTGACAATACACGCATCGACGCATTGGTTGCAAAAATAGACAGTCCCCTTTTTATAAAGGCTACACATTTTTCTTTGGAAGAGCTGCCTGCTCTCATGAAAAGCTTTTCGCTCTATATAGCCGTTGATACAGGGCCTATTTATATTGCCCACGCTTTGGGCGTGCCACTTATCGACATAATCGGACCAGTAGACCCGACTGAGCAGCCACCACGAGATGAAAAAAGTATTCAGATTCTACCTAAGGGAGACACCCGACCATCTTCTTTTGTATTTAAGAAGAGAGGTACTCCCGATGAGATCCAATCTGCACTACAAGCAACTAGTATCGAAGAAGTATTTGCCGCATCTGTAAAAATGATTTCTTGATAATCTCTCGATCTTGAGCGTTGAAGCTAAATATCACCTTGAAGTCAAAATGAAAACCACGATCCTGGCTCTGTGTATACCAATAGTTGATACACACGAGCATAAGTGGAACAACAACAAACTCAAGCGCCAAGCCCCACAGACCGACATAGTAAAGACCAACAGTGATGATCGTGAGTGAACAAATATTTCTGATTACATGGAGAAAAAGTAAATATCTTTGTTTACGCAAGGCGATAATATAGTTTCCGATAATGATGCCTACAGCAAATATAGGCAGGTTAAATAGCATAAAGTAAAAATACTGAAGTGAATCATTATATTTTGAAAAGAATATATGAGTAACTGATGGGATGATAAAAGCTGCAAGAACAGCAAGAACAATACCCATGACCGCATAGTATTTGACCCCGTACGAAAACATCTTTCTGGAGAGTGTGCTATCTTTGACCCAAAGTGGGACAAGCGACTGCAGTGTGTTGTTTGGCAATACATCCTGCACCGTAGTGACCATGGTCTCAGCGATAGAGAAAATTGCGACTGCCTCTGTACTTGCAAATATCTTGATCAACCACGGTTTGATCCTAAAAGTAACGCGATTGGCAAATTGTCGTGTGACATCCCAAGTTCCATAGGTTAAAAATATATTCCACAACAAAACCTTAGATGGTATTTTTACATGATTCCAAGTCGAGTATACTTTAAAAAATTTAAATGAAATGATCACGACACTGATCGCCGAAGAAAAGATAATCGACCAAATCAACTGCTTCAAACCCAGGTTGCCCTGCAATAAAAAGTACCCGAGAATGAGGAATTGGATAAACTTTGTGATAGTAGTGCGGAGCGCCACAATACCAAACTCAAGTCGGACCAGACAAAATGTCCTGATGATCATAAACAGCCCCTCGCTCAAAAACAAAAATGAAATGAGGCGCATGTCTTTCACAAAGCTAGTATCATACGCACTGAAGAAATGAGTAGCTCCAAAAAATACTGTCACCCAGACACCTATCATGATAACAACTCGGATCAAAGCGTACTCGATAAATATTCTCTTTGCATCAGCGATACGGTTGTCGCCAATTGCTCTCGATATTTCATTTGATACAAGACCGGAACCGAGATTAAGAAAATCCGATGGTATCCCAGCAAAAGATAGTAGCAGCTGAAATACTCCGTACTGATACAGAGAAAGCGAGGTAATCGTGATGAATGTATTGACCAAGCCGATACCTTTTGATGAGAAATTCCAAGCCGCCGAGACGGTCTCGCCCTTTAGAAAAGTGTTCATTACTGACATATCCTTATATTATCGCATTTATGCAAACTTTGGTATTATTACGGAAATGCAGAAAAGGCATACACTACTACTCATCGCGGTCCTATTGCTAGCTTTTGCTCTGCGTATATCTGGAATCGTGTACGGTTTACCCCTGTGGCTTATCAATGATGAACCCTCTACGGTCCTAGGAGCACTCAAAATGATGGAGTTAAGGTCAGTCGTCCCCGCACTCCACACTCAGGAGATGTCATCTGTCCTCTACTATCCACCGTATATCTCTTATCTATATCTACTCCCTTTTAGTATCATCGCTGGGTTTCAGACTGCAGTCCAAGGACTTTCTGTTTCTGAGATTGTTACAAATTTGTCACCGTATTTTATTGCCGCGCGTCTTATTAGTATCTTGGCAGGACTCGTTTGTATTTGGCTTATATATAAAATCAGTGAGAGTCTATTTGAATCAAAAAAGGCTGCTTTAGTGTCTGCTGTCTTTGCAGCAACCAGCCTCATCAATATCTCGCTCTCAATGTCAGCACGTCACTGGATATTTATTTCTTTGATATACAGTCTCGCATTTTATTTTCTATTTAAAAAAAGGAGTCATTCCTGGTTTAGTATCGTTGCTGCAATCGGGATGGGAGTAAGCAGTATTTCTATATTTTTGTTTGCCTTATTCCCCCTCTGGTATTTTGTAATAGAAAAAAATACCTTAGCAAATCTAAAAAAAGATCTCTGCACAAAAGAGTTCTGGATTATTGCGATCATTGCTGGAATCATCACTATTCTTCCTTCTATTTTATACCCGATGAGCAATGGGTTTATTGTGGACATAACAAGCGGCGCTTCAAAAAGTATTATCGGAATCGTACTTAGTCCATTTAAATTTATTGGATTATTAGTGCACTCAGAGCCTGTACTAGTGATATCTTTTCTAATTGGTTTTATTGCACTGTGTATTAAGAATAAAAGACTAGGCCTCACCTTTGGTGCATTTATTTATTTTTATTCGATTGTATACTATATCCTTTTCCGCTACGAGAGTAGATTCTTACTTCCGATATTACCCCTCATATACAGCATTGCTGGCTACGCTTTTATTTCAGTTATTAGAAATAAATATTATTTGTTTCTACTTGCCATCCCGCTATGCGCAAGCATCATGCTCTCATATCTTGCCTTGCATAACGATTCGCGGATACATGCGATCGACTGGGTATATGAAAATACAGACAAAAAAGAAAAGATCATCACATACGGATCACAGCTGCGAATACCGACTACAGCAGCTGCGGTCGCCGAGCTACGTTCGATTGAGCC
Source organism: Minisyncoccota bacterium (assembly GCA_018060945.1). GTDB lineage: Bacteria > Patescibacteriota > Minisyncoccia > Phycocordibacterales > PALSA-1337 > JAGOVB01. The sequence continues at coordinate 30,435 of JAGOVB010000004.1, forward strand.
AAATGCTCTCAGAAAGATTGACACTACTGAAGAAAAACTAAATAAAGAAAACTTTCACAGTCTCAATATATACACAGTCCAAGACAAGGCATTCCTCGCCAGACTACCTGACTACGTTCGCAAAAATGGGTATACTCTATACGTGATTGAAAAAGGTGACTCTGAAATAGGCATTGCTGCAAACAGCATCCCTCAGCAAAAAGTACTCACATATTTTGGTACAAATCCTCGCTACTCTATCGCTACGAGCGAGTTTCCTGGAACTTTACGCTCACTATTCAAAACAAGCATGCTCGGCCCTATCGTATACATATATCGCTAATGAAAATAACTATTATCATACCGACGCACAATGAAGGAGAAAGTATTGGGGCTCTTTTGAATGCAGTTTTCTCCGAACTTGCAAAAATGCCCCAGCACACCTGGAGTATTTTGATTGTAGATGGAAAATCTACCGACAATACCCTCGACATTGTCCGTACTTTCAAAAACGTGCATGTTATATCTGAAAAAGAAAAACGTGGGCTCGGATACGCATACATAACAGGTATGAACTATGCCATCGATACATTACACGCTGATGCATTTTTGGAATTTGATGGAGACTTTCAGCATGATCCAAAAGATATTCCAAAATTGGTCCGAGCTTTTGATGAGGGATACGAGTACATAATCGGCTCACGATATGTCGAGGGTGGCACTATACCTCAGGAATGGCCTTGGTACAGAAAGTTTCTCAGTAATTTTGGTAACCTCATCATCCACTACGGCTTGGGGATCAAAACTCACGACAATACCTCCGGATTCAAGATGACTTCAACAAAATTCAAAGACAAACTCCCTCTAAAACCAGGTGAGGTACTCTCGCTTCGTCACGCATACAAAATCCATTTCTTGTACGCTATGATCAGTGCAGGAGCGAAGACCACTGAGGTCCCAATCCACTTCCTCAATCGAAATAAAGGTGTCTCAAAAAGTACAGCCGAAGACATTATCGAATCACTGAAGGTTGTTTACTTGCTCAGATTTAGAAAAAATAAAGATTGAGTATATAAAGTAGCTACTAAATGCGAGAATACCGCTCGCGATGATTTGAGCCACGATATAGTGTATACAAAAATAGTCCACAAAAACATACATGAGTAGTGTGTTTACCCCGAGATTCACAACTGATACACAGAAATACAATGTCATTTGTGACTTTACTTTTACTGTAGAACGATCTTGAAATGTCCAAAACTTTTGTAGAGAAAAACTGACAGAAAATGCAATCAGAAAAGCAACAATAGCAGCTAGTAGATACCACATATCAGCGTACTTTACTAAGATGTGCAGCATCACTAGATCGACGACTGCAGCCGTTCCACCTGAGACAATATATTTGAAAACCTTTTTGATTATTGCTTGATAAGTATGCATTGGCCGACAGTAGTGATGATAGGAACTTCTTTTTTATCTACAAGAAACTCATCGAGCGCTTTTTTAACACCGGGAGTATTTTTGCCCATATAGTCGTCAAACATGATAAAGCCCCCTTTCATCAAGCGAGGATAAAAGAAATGGAGCGAGTCTAGAGTAGACTGATATATATCGACATCGATGTAAACGAAAGAAAATGTTTGATCTTTTGCTGGTGCAGAAGTCTGAGGAAATATCCCCTGACAAAATACTGCTCGACTAACTCCTGCAAATACTTTCTTAACATGGTCGATCGAAGTATCAATAAAATCACCTTCTTTATGTAGATCTATATCTGGATTAACCTTTGGCATACCCTCGAATGTATCGAACACAAAGAAAGGAGTTGTTTGTTTTTCCTGTGCATAAGCGATGAGTCGTGCAGAACCACCACGAAATACACCTACTTGTGCCGTTGCTCCACCGAGACGTGCTGCCTGTCGAGCAAATTGCCAGAGCATGTACAATCGATCTCGTTCGAGCATGGTAAACGGTTCTACTGCGACTGATGCTTTTTCAAAATCAACATCTTTTGCCCACGCCACGAAGTCAGTCCGTACACCAGTGCGGACGATCTGATATCTAAATTTTGCTAACAAATCTTTAATTAGTTTTTTCATTTTATTGCGTAAAGGAAGTAACCGTATGTAGTTGTTTTCTTTTCTGTCTTAAATACTTTGTCCAAAAATTCGCTGGCTGGTACTAGGATAAACTTTAATTTATGCTGAAGTGGAACAAAGTGGATCATCGCTCTGAAATATCCCCCACATTTCATCATCTCAACTTTTGAAAAATCTTCGAACATAAACTCGAGTGTATCGTCGAAGAATCTCCAGTAATCATGATATGAACCTTTTCGAGCGTGATATGGATACATAGATGGAACATAGAGAAACAGCTTACCCCCAGGCTTCAGAACTCGATGCATCTCCTTTACTGCGCGGATCGGGTCTTTTACGTGTTCCAAAACAGAACTGCAAATGATAGCTTCGACAGTAGCGGTCTGAAGTGGCATATTGTGAATATCGCCAACCACATCTGCCCCAGTTCTTGAATCACTATCCATACTCTTGTATACAGAGTTTTTAAAAAGATCTTTGTACGGAAGTAACCATTTTTGGAACCGATCTCCCCCACCAATATCGAGAATCATCTTCTCTTTACTTAACAAGAGCATCTTTTCATCAAGAAATTGTTGATATTTAGTCATAAAATTATACTCACTATACTATCACATCCACAGTATTTTAAATAATTCTCTACCAAGATTTTTTAGACTATGTTTATCGGTGAAGATCTCTAGCGACTTTCTCAATTCCTCTTTTTGCTGATCAGAATATGCACCTACCTTTTTCAGCTTTTGTGAGAGTTCGAGAGTGTCTCTATTTGAAAATATCAGATCGTCTGGGATATTCCCTTTTAGATTATCATTTGATGCGAGAACGATGCACCCACATGCCATCGCTTCAAATATAGTCTTGTCGTACATACCGCTCGATGAAAGGTTAATAAAAAATTCGTGAGAGGAATATATATCAACTGATTGCTCGAGTAGTGCTGCCTTGTGGAATACGACGTTTGTACCGGCATTTGCTTTTAGATCTTCCAAATACTGACCATCTTTTGGTAGTGCGTCGCCGTATACATCAAAAGAAAGATCAGGGTTTTGTTTTGCCACTTCGACAAAGATATCAATATTCTTTGATGGTGCGATCCTCCCCCAAGACAAAACACTTTTTGGTTTTGCGGGCAAAGTTTTTTTGAAAAGATTGGTATCTACCCCAACTGGCATAATCTTGGTCTTTGCATATTTTGCTGTATACGAAAATCGAGAAGTACAAAATACATGTGTACAAAAACCAGCAGCTATATCGGTGAGCACTGACCCTGCATGGTGGTTTCGCCACATATATATCTTTTTCTTGAGTAGTCTCCAGATGAGACCTGCCAAGACGATATACTCCTGGTTCATATGCACAAAAACTGCATCGTAATTTTTTCTTTCATTCCATATATATGTGTAAAGATTTTTTATATATGAAAATCTAGACTGCTTTATTTCTTTTCCCAAAGAAAGTACCTTTACATTGCTAGGCAAAGTGTACTCACCTTTGTACAGACAAACTACAATGATACTTTCGCAATGTTTTGAAAATTCTTCTACCCAGAGATGAAAGAAGCCTAGTACAGGATCTTTTTTATCGATCTTCTGTGTAATGATGAGTAGTCTCATATGTTGCCATAAACACTTTTGAGCATAAGTAGGTCTTTTTTACTTGCTTTCAATAGTTCAATATTTTTTGCTTCGAGCGCCTTGAGTACAGCAATCCCCTTTTTATCTTTAGTTTTTTCATAGACAGACAAGAATGCAGCAAAATCTTTTATAAAGCAGCCTCCACCAGCGCCTCTACCGCTCTTGTGGATCGGATTTAGATAGTAGTGTGACATCATCGGGTCTGCTTTGATCGCTTCTTTTATTGCATCCCATCCTCCGCCGTGTTTGATAGAGAGGTCGTACAAAATATTTGAAAAGATAATCTGCATATATCCATGCACATTGTGAGCGTACTTGATGATTTCCGCTTCTTCACTTTTACAAACGAGAGTAAATGGTGCTTTTGGTAATACTGAAAGAATCTTTTTGGCGATGCTCTGATATTCTTTGTTGTCGACTGGGATACCTACGATATTTCGGTCTGGATGAGCCGCATCATGTGCTGCGGTAGCTTCAACCAAGAACTCTGGTGAGTGTACTATCTTTATTTTTGGAAACTTTCTTTGCAATGCCACAGTAGTTCCTGGGACGATGGTAGACTTGATCACCGCAACTGTTTTTACATTTTTTAGCGCATCTTCGAGAATAGATACATCAAATCCTTTTTTAGTAGTCGGTGTTGGTACTGCAATAAAAACAAGATCACATGTAGTAATTTTGCTTTTATTTGCCTTGTATTCTGGCTCAATTGAGTAGCGCACGACATCATAGCCGCGATTTACAAAATCATCCGCATAATTCTTTCCTACCCATCCCTGTCCGATAAAGCCGATTTTCATATATTTTGTATTATGTCGTCAATATTCTGTATTATAGTTGAACCTACGTCCTTGGCAACTCCGACGTCCGTAGAGAGGATTTTGAGCCCCGCAGCGTGGGCTTCGGCGAGTGTCATGCCGTACCCCTCATAAAGTGACGTATTGATAAAGATATCAGCAGTCTTATAGAAAGAAGCAGTATCCTTTCTCCAGCCGAAAAATGAAACTGGTAGCCCTATCGCCTTTTTTTCTAGTAGCCTTCTCTGAGAGCCATCCCCTACAATAACGAGATGAACATTTTTTAGCTGTCTTACTGCCTCGATCGCCATATCGACCCTTTTTTCTTTTTCTAATCTCGAAATGCAAAGCAGGATTTTCTTTCCAGGAAATTCTTTATGTAGGTCCACTGTGATCAGAGCATCTTTTATCGTAGACACATCGACGGCGATCGGACGTACCTCTATTTTATCTTGATCAACATATCGAGTGATATATTCTTTTATCTTATTTGAAACTACACGAACGTGATCTGCATATGAAAGTGTATACTTTGCCAGATATGTCCTGATTTTATTTTTTATATTTTCATTTTGGAAATAAGGGCTGCCGATGTCGGTATGTATTTGTAATTCGAGATGGAGTGGGTGTCGCTTTTTTAAAAGCACGCCAATAAGGCCATTTTCAAAAGGATCTTGGCATGTGACATGCGTGATATTTCTTGTCTTGAGCAAAAATCGAGCCAGTCCATACCTCCACCACGAACAGTAAACCCAGACGTTTTGTCCCAAATGCATTTCTCTCGCCTTGCCCCGAAGGAGGATGTGTACTTCTTCAAACTCTTTAGCATATTCAATCTGCCGCAATGCAACAGCGCTTTGCGGATCGAGTATATTCTTGTCATTTGAGATCATTAAAAGCTTCATATAAGTTTCAAAAATTCTTGAGCTATTTCTTCCCAAGAATGCGTAAAGGTAAATGCTTCGACCTTCTTTTTCTGCGCATCGTAATTATTTATTAGCCAATTCACCTTCTCTTCAATTTCAATAGGATTTTTAGGATCTACAAAAATAGCACAATCCTTTATCCGCTCAGTCAGGCCATTTTCTTTTGTCAGAATAAACGGTTTATTGCGTGCGATTGCGTCCAAAATCATATTTGGACTAACGTCACCAAGAGACACGAGGATGACTGCATAACAATCTGACATAGCCCGCATCATTTCTTCATACGTCATCTGCTTTGTCACCACTCCTTCCGGCAAACTATCAAGATTTTTCCAAACCAATGATCGTGTAGAACCCAAGATTGTCTTGTTTTTAGTTTCGCATGAAATTTTTGGTCCGTAGAAATTTTCAATAATAGAGACTTTCTTTTCATCAAGGGAGTATGGTTTTTCCCAAATATCTTTTTGCCAATTTGTACTAAAGACAACCCTACTTGCCCACCGTAGAGTAAATCTTGTTAAAGAAAATATTATTTTTTCTTTAACATTTAAGTCTGGTTTGGAATAAAAGTCTTTTAAGAGGATTTTTTGTCTTGTACGCTCAACATGCCCTTCCCAGAGGAAATCTCCCCCCGTTCGAATGACAACAGGTACTCCTAAAATTTTTCCAGCGAGAACAGCTGGAAAGCCAACAGAGAATGTATCGAGCGCAAGAATAAAGTCCGCTGCCATAACTGCGGGTAGAATTTTGAAAAAAAAATATAAATGACGGATACCTGTAGGTAGTTTGTGTTCAAGGTTGTACGTCTTTACTGTCACGTGGTGACCCTGTTTTGACCAAGTCTCATATAGGCTTTTTGCATATTGCGCAGGTCCACCAATGGAAGGAGGGTATATTCCGGTAGCAATCAAGATATTCATGGCTACAGTATACTAAATATTCCGCTTTTCATCTTTGCAGCTACAATATCCCAGGTATATTTCTCTTTCACCATAGTATATGCATTTATGATAATGCGACGATATAGCTTTTCGTCATTGATCAAAAGCTCAACCTGATCAGCAATGCTTTTTGGATTATTTACCTCGCAAAACAAACCAGTCTTTCCTTCTACCAAAAAGTCGACAATTCCACCCACAGGAGTGGTGATCACGGGTAACCCTGCTGCCATCGCTTCGACAAAAGATACACCGAAGCCTTCAGAAAGTGACGGTCGGATAAAGATATCTGACTGATGTAAGTATGCTGGCAATTCTCTGTTTGGCACAAAACCAACAAAATTTACTCGAGACTCTAGATTGAGGCTTTTGGTAAGTACTCTCAATTCTTGTTCTAATGGACCGATTCCCAAGATCAATAACTTGATATTTGGAGCAAGATGCGTAAGTGATTTTATAATATCCCCCACCGCATTCTTTTTAACCAAACGTGAGGTAGTGATCAGAAATATTTCACCTTTTTCTTTTTTAAGTGGAAAGACTTTTGTTTCTTGAGAGAAATGTTTGATGTCTACACCATTAGGTACAACAATGATTGGACAGGTAGCGCCCATCTCCTTTGCAAAATCTGCTAAATAATTTGAAAGAACTTGTACAACATTTGCTTTTGAAAAAAGCAATTTAAAAAATGGCCAGATCGGACGAGCTCTTCGCTTGATATAATCAAGAGGATCACCTTCCTGTAGCGTGAGGATAAGCGGGATACTTGGGTATATTAGCTTGAGCAGTACGGCAGCGACTGAGTGATACGTGGCCATCATCACCCACATACCATCATACTTATGCTGATGTACCAAGGTTAATGCTTCCCAAAAACCGGTAAGCGGGAGAAGATATTTTTGTAATTCCTTTGCAAACGTAAAGCCAACTCTATATATCGTCACATTACCAATCTTTTCGACATGCGGCAACCGTGAGTCCATACGAAGCGTGATCATGTCAAAATCATAGTCATCACCCAGAAGATCTGTCGTCTCTTTTATCGCGACTTCAGCCCCACCGATATAGCGTGGCAAATACACCAGTGAAAATATAAGTATCCGTTTTTTCATATCAGTCTTTCAGGAGATTCTCGAGGACTTCTTTTGGTACTTCGTGCACAGTTTCATCTTTTTTTGGTTCAGGTTTTGGTTCTGGTTTTTTTTCTTGAGGTTTTGGTAAATCCTTTAAAACCGCAGCAAGTGCATCTTTCAACTGGTTTTTGTTCTGTTGGCTGATTTCTTTGGGTTTGTTTACGATCGGGTTTGGCTTTGTTGGTGTGTGAGCTGGCGCAGGTGTTGGTATAGATACAGTTGGTGCAGGAATAGATTTTGCAACCGGTTTCAACTCAGCCCTTACCTCTACCTTTGGAGCCTCGGCTTTTGGTTGTGGTGTCGGTTTCTTTACTGGTGAATGCCAATCGACAATACTTGTTTCAACGATGCTCTTTGGCGAAGAGAATTGCTTTCGTGACATCTCGATCACTTCTGCACGGTGTGTTTTTTCTGGGTTAGGTATCGGTGGAAGCGTGGTAGCAGAAAATGGTTGTGAGCTCACCCCATCGATCATGAGTTTCAAATATATCTGTGCAAAACCAAGGTTTACTAGATCCTCCATAGTAAACTGAGGCGCAAACTCCTTTTCTAGAAATTCAGCATCAAAAGCACCTACACGAAATACGATCATCGTGCCAACGTTACCGAATACAGCAGAGCTCACTTCCTCCTCCATTTGTTCAATATATTGGTGAGCGATAGTTAGATTCAACTTGTATTTTCGAGCCTCAGACAAGATGTCAGCAAATGACTCGTTTGCAAAGTTTTGGAACTCGTCGACAAAGAGATAAAAGTTGGGCAATGTTTTGAGCACTCGATCTGGTACGTCTGCTCGTGACATCGCTGCAAGATATATTTTGGTGATGAGCATTCCACCCAAGAGATTTGCATTTGCTTCACCGATCCGTCCTTTTGAAAGATTGACAATGATGATCTTTTTGGTGTCCATCAGTTTTCGGATATCGAAAGATGACTTTGACTGTCCAATCATGTTTCGAATAAGTGGATTTGCAGTAAACTGTCCGATTTTGTTTTGGATTGCAGGCACCGCCTCGGCTGCCATACGTTCGGTATATTTTGCGAACTCATCTACCCAAAATGATTTTACTGAAACATCTGAAATATTGTCGACTACTTTTTTTCTAAAATCTTTATCAGAAAGCATGCGGTTTACACCGAGGAGTGTTGCGTCGGGATACTCCAACAGTGCAAGTAGTGTGTTGGTCAAAATATATTCCATTCGAGCAGACCACGCATCTTGCCAGATCTTTTTAAAAGTAGACATGAGCCCAGCTACTACCAAGTGGCGCTTGTCTGGATCTACACTCTCAAGCACATTAAATGATAAGGGAAAATCGGTATCAAATGGTGCAAAGTACACGACATCCTTTATTCGATTTTCTGGGATATAGTCGAGGAGGAGCTCTGCTGTCTTGCCGTGAGGGTCGATAAAGGCCATACCTTCACCATTTTTGATATCCTGTACTGCCATATTTTCAAGTAGGGTCGACTTACCCATACCTGTTTTTCCTATGACATATACATGGCGAGTACGGTCTTTTGCTTTTATACCAAAAGGTACCTTCTTATTTCGAGAATCGGTCTCTGCAAAATACGTAACTAGTTCGTCATTCATGTTTTTAAAATTGTACCATAAAACAGTTAGCGCGGCACACCTTAACAGGTGTGCCGCGCTTGAGGCTTTCGTTCAGTTCTCCTTGGGGTAATACTTGACAGGGTTGGCTTCGCCAGGGTTCATGATGACACCCCGGTCACGCGGCTTCATGGACCGTTCTCGAGGATCATCAGTACCACCGCTCGGCTGCTGATACCCTCCTCCGTAGGAATGAGGGTTCAGGGCTTTGGTTGAGGGACCGACTGAGTTGTTGTCTTGTCGTGCCATTGTGGCAAACTTTGATGTGAGTGGACTGTTTTGCGCTACATTTTCTAATGCACGGCGCTAACAGTTATCCGGATATAAATACTATCACTCTATTGTTGTTGTGGCAAATGTTTTTTCTGGGGAAAGAAACGCGCCAGCTGTGTATCGGTTTGAAGCGTTCCAGATAAGGTAGCTATCGAGACCTACATCGTAGGTAGCTTTGATCTGAGCTTTTACTTCAGGTGCGCCATATGTCACCCCATAAATACTAAAATCTTGTAGCCACGGACGGAGTTTTTTTATTGAAATTGGAGACGACGAGGCAACGGTTGCATTAAGATTCTTTACTTTATTGATACCTCCCTGCATCGCGATTTGTATCACCTCATATGGTTTTGTATTTGGATTTGCGAACCCGTTAAAGTTTTTTGGATAGTGTGACGGATAGACCATCGGGTAGACATAATCAAAATATATGAGTGCATCCTCCAGTACCTGACCGATACCGAGATCGTCGCTGTTTGTAGTGGTCATACCGAACAAGTCTGCTGATATTGGAACATTACCCATATGCTTATCGACATATGCGTAAAATCCTTTTAGGACAGCCGACTTACTTTTTCCTTCGCTAAATGGATAGCGGATATCTTTCATGTCTCCGTCTGATGGAAAACGAATATAGTCGAAATTTATTTCATCGAAACCGAGTGCATGAGACTCTTTTGCAATTGCTACGAGGTATTCCCACATAGGCTCTGCTCCCGCATCGATCCAGCTTATTCCCTTGTGATCTTTCCAAACAGCACCATCACTCGCACGCTTTACCGCAAGTTCAGGGTGGACCTTTACCATATGAGCGTCCTGAAAACACGATAGACGACCGATGACGTATATACCTTTTTTGTGTAGTTCGTCGATAAACTCTTTTATATCGACAATTCTCCTTTCTGAAGAATTGAATTTACTCAAATACTCCGACGGAATTTCAAAAGAAACTTTTCCTGTGTAGTCCTTGATATCAATAACCACTGCATTGAGCTCCGTATCCTCAATCAATCTTACAAGTGGAGTGCGCAACGAACGTGTTCCTGCAACGTATGAAGTCATATAAATTGCTTTGACTTGTTCGGGTGGTTTGATATGAGTGACAACAAATGCGGGCTTCTCAGGAGTAGTCGATGCGACCGCGACGACTGTCGTCGCCTCGTAATGCGCAACTTCAAATGAAGGTAAAGCCTGAACAAGTACAACCAGTAGGATGAGGAGACAAACAATTCCGAATATCCAAGCGATAGCCTTCATTTATACTGTGTGATTATATGATTCAGAAAATGTGTCAACGTGAGTGTGACTTTTCCAATTTCCTTTAAAGGCAACATAGACCAAGCCAAGTCCAATCAATACAAACAAAATACTCTTCCAAAACATGGGAACTCCAAGCCAAGGCAATATGATAATAGCAACTCCAATCAGTACAAGAATTTGACGTTGTGACATGTGTCTATTATACCTGCATTTTACAAATGTGGTAGTATATTTGCAGCACAGCCTGTGGAAATGGTATGAACGAGAAATTACATCATCTCCATCCATTCACCGAACGGTTGGGGTTCATTTTAAAAAGAGGCCAAAAAGCCTACACCGGACAAGGCACCATGCTTGTTTGTGATCCTGTGGAATTGAGCTTTACATGCCGTTGGTGGCGACCAGTGAAATTGACTCGAGACAGACCAGTCCTGATCAAAGGCAAAGAAATCCGTAAGACCGTCTTTACATTTCGCTTGCGCGACTGGGAAATACTTTCACACGATGGGCAGATGGTCGAAATCGCTGACGTCAACAGACGGAACTCAATTATCCTCACTCCGATCACGTAACGCCTCCACTCTCGAAAAGACTGGTGGCGTTTACCTTAATAGACCACCACCACAAACTCTCCCCTCACCTTGTCAGCATTTTTTGTAAAATATGAGAGTACTTCTTCTGGACTGCCTTTTATAACTTGTTCAAACATCTTCGTCAGTTCGCGTGCGATGCCAATATTCTTTTTTGTTCCCTGCAACGCTTCGAGGCTTTTTATAATACGATGTGGTGATTCATAAAACACAGAAGTCCTTTCACTTTCTTTTATTTCAGTAAACAAAGTCTGTCGTCCTTTTTTATGCGGCAAAAATCCATAGAAAGTAAACTGATCACACGGAACACCCAAAATAGAGAGCGCTGTAGTAAGTGCAGAAGCCCCAGGAACTGACTCTACTTTAAAACCTGCTTCCAAAACTTGCTGTACCAAAAAAGATCCTGGGTCAGATATCCCCGGAGTACCTGCATCAGACACTAGTGCGAGATTTTTCCCCTCTTTTAAATAGTCGATGATCTTTTCTATTTTCCCATCAGTACTGTGCATGTGATAGCTTTCTGTCGGAGTCTTGATTTCATAGTTAGACAAGAGTACCCGAGTTGTTCTGGTA
>JAGOVB010000019.1 GCA_018060945.1 Minisyncoccota bacterium
GGGCAGAATTTTTGGTATATCGATCAACAATCAAGTCAGAGTCCACTCAATGTACTAAAGAAGATCAAGAAAGGAGACGTGGTCCTCACTTCGATCCGTGAAGAACAATACGACGCGTATATGAAAGCACGCATCTCGCCTCATGTGGCTGTTGTGACAAACTTTACGGATGTAAAGTTGTTGGAGTTCCAGACGTATAACAATTTTCTGATAGCTAATGACAGCACCGTGGATGCGATCAAAGAATCAAATATAAATATAAAAGCAAAGATATTGAGAACCAATAGTGCCTTTTTACCAAGCTCATGGAGTATTCATCAGCCACTGCATATAAAAGAAGATATGGCGTTGGCACTACGAGTTGCAGAACTTTTCAAGATTGATTTCCAAGATATTCAAATACACTTTGAGACGTTCAAAACCTTAAAAGGAAGGCTCGAGTTATGTCGCAATAATATATACAACGACGCTGCATCTGTGTGTCCTCATTCGACAGTCGCTGCACTAAAAACAATCGGCGGAGATAGAGATGTGGTGCTCATACTAGGGGGTGGGGCAAACAATGATGATGTCTACGAATTGTTCCAAGTCATCCCCAAGCATGTGGCTGTCCTCATACTCATTCCAGGAAGCGGTACGATGAAATTGCATCAAATAGATATTACGAGCATGTATGCAACCACTATTGGCGAAGCGGTATTGTTAGCAAAAGAGCATGCAAAGAAAGGCCATAAGCTACTTTTTAGCCCAGCCTTTTTACCTCAAACTACGATCCGAGAGAGAAGTGAGCAGTTCGTAAAAGCCCTAAAAGAAATCAGTCTCCAGCTATAACGCAGACTACAGTTTTATCAAAATCACTGCCGGTGTATATCGCTTCCATCAAACCTGCGACTGATAGTGCACTATTTGTCGATATGGTCAGTCCCGTATGTTCTTTTGTAAGTGTTTGAGCGGCTTTAATATTTTCATTGCTCACAATGTAAGCATCTGAGATGAGAGCTTTGATTCGCTCTTTGCGCAATGCGATCTTGTCGACGATAGCATCAGCGATTGAGTCTTCTTGTGAATCACTCATCGCTCCGACACTTTCTGCGAGAGGGTGGCAGCTCGTGGTCTGAACAATACAAACATTTACATCAGTAAGTGCCAGTGCTAACGCCTGAGCGGTAGTCCCTGATGAAGTGCCGATAAATACTGCTCCTAGATTTGGTATTTCTCGTAATTCGTTTGCGAGCTCTTTGTAGCCTTCGAGTGCGGTATCATCGGTCGACTGTCGGAGTGAAACTATGTCTGAGCCTTTTGATTTTTCTTGAGCTGATTGTAGTGGTCTGTCTACTTGGTGGAGTCGCACATTTCCATCGCATATATCCTGGAGTTTGTAGAGCTTTGAATTTGCAATCTTTCGTCCGACATATATATCAAGCTCAACCTTTTTTTCTTTTGCATAAAGCGCTGCTGCTAATGCTGCATTTCCTGATGATGATATGGCGAATTGGGATATACCTTTTGCGATATAGTGATCCATCATAACAGGGATAGAACGTCCCTTGTGTGACTTGTATGGGTGGAGATCTTCACGCTTGAAAAATAGGCGAGGAACCTTTAATTCGGTAGCGAGCTTGGCATATTCTTCATTTGGCGTTATCATACTGCTATATTACACTAATACAAAAAGATATGAAATGTACATGCCCAGAGTGCAAAAACAACGTAGATGTAGGGAGCTATGAGAACCTATCAGTCGGAACAGTGATCGAGTGCAACATGTGCGGGATAACTTTGTTAGTCAAAGCAATCGACGGCGATGATGTTTCTACTGAGATTGTTGATGAAGGGAAATAGTCGCTTCGATCATTCCTCTAAATCCGTGTGAACCTAAGAAGGCGATAATATCGCCTTTTAGCGTCTTTACTAGTTCTGCATCATCCTCAATATACTTTACGTTCGGATGTGTTTTTGCGATCACTACAGCTAAGTCTTTTCCTTCCATAGGCATGATTTCACCCATCTTTAGTTTTGTGAGTCGTGGGATGATCACCTCGTCTGCATCTTTGAACGCATTATCATATTTGTATGCCGAAGCGAGCTCGCGACCGCCAATGTTTGGTTCAAATATTACGACTATCTTTTTGTCTGGGTATATCTCTCGTAAGTTTTTCAGAGTAAATGCAGCTTTCTCAGGAGAGTGGGCAATATCGTCAAAAATAGTGGTTGTACCTTCAAGACGTTTTTCAAGACGTCGTTTCATACCATCAAACTCAGCGATCCGTCGTATTATTTTTTCTGGAGTGATTCCGATACTATGTGCCATGGCAAAGCAGCCAGTAATATTTTCTGCTTGAAATTTTCCAAGCATGGGTGAGTGGATAGGGTAGTCTGTGCCTTTGTGGGTAATGACAAAATCTATACCACTTTTTGTTTGAGTAATATTTTTGTACATATAGTCAGCGTCTGTTTCTCCATACCAAATTGCTTTTAGAACATGTGATCGAGTGCTGGTGTGTGCAACGATCGGTCCACTCACACTTGATATAAGTTTGTTGAATACATCGAAATAGCTCTGTTCGGTTGGATATAGATCTGCATGATCCCAAGAAATAGCAGAGAGGAGGATGTGTGTTGGTTTATAGTAAAAAAACTTTGCGGTTGGGTCTGTTGGCGCGCTTTTGTACTCATCTCCTTCAAAAACACTCCAGTCACTATCAGTCAGTTTTGCTGAAGCATCGTGAGAAAGAGAAAGTCCACCAAACATATAAGTTGGGTCAAGATCATTCATAATAAAAGAAAGGATTGCTGACGACGAAGATTTTCCCCAGGTTCCAACGCAGACGATACAGTTCTGTTTTGCAAAAAATTCTCCGATTGCTTGAGCAAAAGAATATATAGGAATATTTTTTTCTTTTGCATACTGTGTCTCAGGATTTTGACTACCCGATGCTGTTCCAGCAATGACAATATCTGGTGTCCCCATTTTTTCAACATGCCAGCCAGCGTAAAACTCAACACCTTGTTTTTCAAGTTCAGTTGAAATAGGAGGGAAGAAGCCTTTGTCGCTCCCAGTCACTTTCCAACCTTTCTTATGAAAAGCGATAGCTAAAGCACTCGTCGCTACGCCGCAGATACCGATAACATGAAGGTGTTTTTGCATTTAGATATTGTACTATAAAGGTGAAAAAGGAGGGGGATTGACATACTGTTAAAATATGTGTATGATATATAAGTAGTTCGTTAACAACAAAAACTTCCTCGCTCTATTAGGGCGGGATAAGCCGACTATCAGTCGGAGAAAGACAGTTATGTCAAAATACGGAAAACAGAGTGTGGATTGGTTTGAGGCGTTGGTCAATAAAATCGGAGGTGTGGAACGAGCTGATGCTTTCCTTCGTGGTGAGCTAGTGCTCGCGTTGCCCAGTCAGCTTACTTGGCCTCCAAAGCTAAAGATCGACAGGTCCAACCCTTACGATCCGGTGGCCTCTGTTGGTCAGAACTGGAAAATTGGAGAAGAAGATATCCGGGCACACTCCATTGTGGAGTTTGATGTTCAGAAAATCATTCTCCAAACTGGGTTGAATGAAGGTGAGGCGGTTGTCACGGGTGAGGTAAAGCGGACGCGTCTTGTTTCTCAGGCAATCCAGCTCGATGCCAAGGTCGCCCAGACCCTGTTCGAGGAAAAAGGTCAGGTGACCTTGCGTTGGATGCATGAGCATCTGAACGTGACCTGGATCGAGTTCCTCGGAACCGTTCTCGTAGGTCCGAACGGTTACCGGTTCGCGTTGGACCTCCGTCGGAGCGTTGACGGTTCCTGGGGCTGGTACTGCTACTGGCTCGATTTCGATCGTGGTGCCAACTCTTCGGCTGTCGGTCTCGCAAGTTAGCGCTCAGGATTTTATCACTGTGATTTTGTATCCTTTGACCTTAGTCCTTTCAGCCCCGAACTCGGTTCGGGGCTTTTCTATTATGGTAAAATAAAAAATGGTAGTAGGTGAATATGTAAGAGATTACGGTTTCTTGCCACCGAATCCAGTATCCATGCATCCAGAATATCTTAGATTACTATTTGAGATAGAGTGATGTATGTAGAACTTCATAAAAATGAATATACTTGGTATAAGATGTTAGGGTATTTAAGATACCGAATCAGATTCAATCCTGAGAGAACTCGAGGGATGGTGGTGCGGGAGACATTTTATACATTTCTCGTAGATCCGAACGGTAACCGGTACGCGTTGTACCTCAATCGGAACGATGACGGTTCCTGGAACTGGAACTACAACTGGCTCGATAACGATCGTAATGCCAACAATCCGGCTGTCGGTCTCGCAACTTTATTCATTTCTCTCCCACTACGAAGTCGGAGAGTTTTCTTTTTGCATCTTTCCGAACCAACCACCTAGATTTTTACCAATCTCATGTAAGTGTTCAGATAAAGTGATGTATTTTTTATCGTTTAATCCTCTTGATTCATATAACACAAGAATCAGTATCTTGAGAGTGTCTAATTTTCGAATTGCTACTCTTATATATGGGATCTTCTCTGATTTTTGAGAAAAAGCTGCTGAAGCGGTCATCTCTATAATTTCAATAAAGAGATTATCTATTTTATTACCCAGAGAGTATTTTTGTGACTTAGGTATTTTCTCGTGATATTCATGCCACAACTTATACACGGTTTTTAGCTTGTCGAGGACTGGCAAAATTGTCTGGGGGGGGGTGTAGTATTCACAGGATGAGTAGAAGTCAATTTGTTCATACGTACGATAGTATCATTTCTGTAGAAAATTTGCTTCTTGCGTGGAATGAATTTATAAAAGGAAAAAAGAATCGAAAAGACGCTCAAGTATTCCAACTAAGATTGATTGACAACATTTTGAGTCTACATCTTGAATTAAAAAATAAAACATACGTGCATCGCGGATATGAAGCATTCAAAATCTCTGACCCAAAACCTCGTGATATCCACAAAGCAAGTGTGCGAGATCGACTGTTACATCGGGCTATCTACAGAAAATTGTATCCATTTTTTGATAGGACGTTTATACCAGATTCTTTTTCATGTCGATTAAATAAAGGAACGCATAAAGCCTTCAATCGATTTACTGACTTTCATAGAAAAGTAAGTAAAAATAATACCAAAACAATATGGGTGCTGAAATGCGATATTAGAAAGTTCTTCGCTTCAGTAGGTCATGATATTTTGATAGGTATATTGAAAGTATATATTTCTGACCCAAATATTGTGCAATTACTAAATCAAATTATTAATAGTTTTCCTGTTGGACTGCCGCTCGGCAACCTCACTTCACAACTTTTCGTAAATATTTATATGAATGAATTTGATCAGTTTGTAAAACATAAATTAAAAGCAAAATATTATATACGATATGCTGATGATTTTGTTATTCTCTCTGAGAGTGAGTCGTATCTCGAGAATATTTTAAATAGAATCAGAGAGTTTCTTTTAGAAAGGCTCAAACTGTCTTTACATCCCAATAAGGTCTCAATCAAAACCCTTGCTTCTGGAGTAGGTTATCTTGGATGGATACATTTTCCAGATCATCGAGTACTGAGAACAGCTACCAAGAGAAGGATGTTGAAAAATATTTCAGATAAAAACAGATCTTCTTATGCAGGGTTATTAAAACATGGGCATTCTAGGAGATTGACAGCTTTGATATCAACAGGTTTTAATCAAGCTTAAAATAAATAATTTAAAGCACAAAAATTTTGATCTTAAAACTTCCACTTCTTTACAAAGAGAATAAAATAGAATGATGTCAGAAGAAATAACTATTAATAGCCCCCATAAAGATTTTGAATCCATCAAGCATATCGATGCTGAAGGAGTTGAATATTGGACCGCACGAGAACTTATGTTGGTTCTCGGGTATTCAACATGGAGAAGATTCGAAGATACAATCAAAAGAGCTCAGCAGGCGTGCTTAAACAGTCGTCAGTTCCCGCAGGACCATTTTGCCGACACCGGCAAATTGACGAAAGTAGGCCATGGAATAGCGAGACAGCTTGATGATTATAAATTAGATAGGTATGCATGTTATCTTATTGCTCAAAATGGAGACTCAAATAAAAAAGAAATAGCAATGGCGCAAACATACTTTGCAATACAGACAAGATTGCAAGAACTATCTACTGATGAAAAAAGACTCCAAGATCGCGAAGAAGTTACTCGACAAAATAAAAAGCTTTTTAGCACTGCAAAATTATCTGGAGTATCAAATTTTGGAAAGTTCAATGATGCAGGATACAAAGGATTATACAATATGTCACTGAAGGAAGTTGAAGATAAAAAGAAAATCCCAAAAGGAGAATTATTGGATCATGCAGGAAGCGAGGAATTAGGTGCAAATCTTTTTAGAATCACTCAGACAGAAGCCAAATTAAAGAGAGATCAGATCAAGGGAGACAATGAGGCCCAAAAGACTCATTTCGATATTGGTAAAAAAGTGAGACAGACAATAAAAGAAATCGGTGGAACTATGCCTGAAAACCTTAAACCAGAACTACATATAAAGAAACTCAAGAAAGTAAATAAAAAACTACGCTGACCACGTTCCGTCTCTGTATACCTCCACCCCCTCAAACTGCATCTTGTACACATTGTATGAACCAAGGTACACATATTTCAAACCCTTCTCCTGTGCATAGACGATTGCTCGAAGCATCATGTTCATTCCGGTATCTTTGTTTTCTGATTCGTAAAAAGGGTAGCAGTAGTGGAGAATTTCTTCATTCATATAACAAATACAGTAACCGATTCCGTAATCAAATAAAGTATTAAAATTATGATCTGTGGTGAGGAGCTCTTTTATTTTATTTGCTGAAAATTTCGCATTTCTTTTTTCATAAAAATCTTTTGCCATTTTTCCGATCTTCCAGTCATAGTCAGAAAGGGGAAGTGATTTAGTAACTAAATTTAAATCTATTTTTTTAAGAATACGACGATTCTCACTTGTGAGAGAAAATTTTGATAGATCGATTCTCACGCTATTTTTTTGATACATGTCACCCCTTGCGATACGGGTAAACATATACCCCTGGTTGTACTTTACTGTAGGGTTATCCATACACCAAGAATGACAAAGATGAGGTGAATAAGCCAGAAACGCATGATGGTTTTTTCTTCGCTCCAACCAGAGAGTTCAAAGTGATGATGGATCGGTGCCATGAGGAATATACGTCTCTTGAGAATGTGTTTGCCTGCGATCTGGATGATAACAGTGACTGCTTCGACGTAGAACATAAAGCCGAGGAATATGAGTGTAAAGTTTTCGCCGATTGCGAGAGCGTTGATAGCAAGGAGTGTGCCGAGACCCAGAGAGCCCACATCACCCATGATAAAGCGAGCAGGCTTGATATTAAAATACGTATACGCAATGAGTGCACCGACAGTAGTGGCATTTAAAAGAGCAAGCTCTTGGAAACCAGAAATGCTACTCAAAAAAGTCAGTGCTCCAAATGTCGTGATGAGCATTCCTCCTGCAAGTCCGTCCATGCCATCTGCGATGTTTACAGCATTTGCAGTAAACATAACAACGAGAATGATAAAAGGGATGATGAGCCAGCCGAGTTCAATGTTTCCAAAAAATGGAATACTGATATAGTGCCAAGCGACGCCTAGCTTAAAGTATATCCACCAAGCTGCCATCGCCCCTGCCACAAACTGGAGGAGGAGCTTTTCGTGGACGTATACACCGCGTCCGGTGTGTGACCCAAAAAATAGAGCAAAACGTTTAAAGAGAGCCCATGGTAGAGTCACGATGAGCCAGATGCGGGCACTAAGATTTTGATGAACTCTGATCAAGGTCAAAGTGTGGCGGATGCTTCGAATGCGTCTCTTTGCTCCATACACATTGAGCAAATCATCGAGTGCACCCAGCATTGCTCCAAAGAGCATGACGCCAATTGGGAAGTAGGTAAAACTCTGTGTCCAATTGAAAAAGAAGGTAACAAAGCTAACGGTGACGATGACGAGTAGTCCTCCCATAACCGGGGTAGCCCCCTTTCCACTGTGCTCGCCAACATTTGTGAGTTCTACTTTTACTCCTTTTACTACGTTAAAACGATAAAGGAAGTGTGTAAGTAGCGGTGCCCAAGCAAATGCGAGCGCACAAGAACCTAGTAGGAATACTAGGGTTTTGAGGAGTTCTGGGGATCCGGAAACTGTTTCAATCATATAAAATCAGGATACCATAACTCGGCGTAGTTGACACGTCATTTCCAAAGCGCGGCTCCGGAGATACTGCTCAGACCAGACTTGGTCAGTGAGTGGTTTTTCTACATTTATAATTTCGATTTTGCCTTCGTGGAAACCGTGACCGTACTGACCATCTTCAGGTATGGCGATCGAGTGGACATAGTGGATCGTTGCAGGTAGATCATTTTGATATTCGATCTGGTCGATAACTACAATGTGGTTGCGAGAAGCATCGCCATTTCCAACTATAGTGATAATATCCCCAGGTTGGATGTCACGAAGTGAAACTATCTTACTATTTTTATCATGCGCGAAAGTTTTTACATCGATATTTGCAACGGGTCTGAATTTTGCAATTATTTTTCTCAAAAAACCCCCAGCATGTGGAAAAGAGTAGTTTGTTTTTCGGAGTACATGGTAGGCAAAGCCTGAACAGTCGATGCCGAGGTTACTTTCAACCATAAGTTTTCGAATATCGACAGTATTTGGATCCAGTCTATTTATCTTTAATATATATTCGAGTTCTTCATGTATTTCTTTCGGACTTCCTTTGCCTATCTGTACAGGCAAAGCACCCCGCACTGAAGTTCGGCGATTGTTGAAGTATGGAACAGCTCGGTATTGGTCGATCACACTAGCTGATATGTCGTTTATGCGTTTTGTTATCATGTTCGTATCCAAGTCATAGTTCTGCGGTCGATAATCTGTCTTCCTCCGGTGATGACTGTATGCTTGTGTAGTGGCTCACCGAGAAGTGCTTTTATGTGATTTTCAAAAATGGTATTTGTTTTTTGCAGTGTGGATTCATACGTGGCTGATGCAGGCTGGCGAGCATTTATCTCGATCAAGTATAGTCGATCGGCAAATACTACGTCTATCCCAAACAACCCCTTCCATCCTACCGCTTTCATTTTTTCACCGACTTTTAGTGCCATAGCTGTGATCTCTTCTTTTGGAGAGGCGACTGACCAATCGTTTCCAACTGATGCAAAACGGTTATCTGTGTACGGAGCGAGGCCTGTGATCTGCTCACTGATATTTCCAACCTCGATCGTGTTTCCGACTACTATATTTACGGTAAAAGTCTTTCCCTCGATATATTTTGTGATTCGACACTCTCGTTCGGGGAATTTGTTTTTTATTTCTGAAATGTCTTCTATATATAGAGTACCTTCTCCAGTATGGCTATGCGCCCATTGTAATATATAAGGAGCAGGCCAGGTAATATCTTTTACTTTTTGAATAGAATGTTTTGGTAAAAGAGAAGCGAGCTCACCGAGAAAGGCCACTTGAGTAATTTTGTTTTCTATCTTTTCTGAAAGCTCGGCTGGTGGATTTAAAAGAGTGATACCATTTTCTCTGCAATATCGCTCAATCGCAGGATTGTTTTTGAAAACTACTACATTTGTACCTGGTTGCACTTTCTTTAGAAGGTCGAGTGTCTCTTCTCCTGATACACAAGGCAAGCCCCCAGCTCGTTCTGGGTCTTTTGAAACATATAGAATATCCTTTGCTATATTCATAGTCTTAGTTTAGTATAAACTTCTACTTATGGCTACCTTATACGTCATCGGCACCCCTATCGGAAATCTCGAAGATATCACCCTTCGGGCTCTTCGTATTTTGAAGGAAGTTGATATTGTTTTGTGTGAGGATACCAGAACAACTCGGGTACTTTTATCTAATTATGAAATCAAAACTCCAACAGAGAGCTATCACATGCACAGTACTGATGGGAAAATAGAAAAGATCATCGACTATTTAAAAGAGGGGAAAAATCTCGCACTAGTGTCTGATGCAGGTACTCCGGGGATATCTGACCCAGGATCTTTTTTG
>JAGOVB010000033.1 GCA_018060945.1 Minisyncoccota bacterium
CGCTACCTTTTGCGATGAGCTCATTTGAAAATGCAGAAAGGAGACTACGGATAACATCGAGCCGTACTGCATCTTTTGCACGCATTGCTTCGATTAGTTGGGTTTTTATGCTTTGGTGAATCATTTTGGTATACTATATTTATGATACAAACTATAGCAATAATTTTACTTTCTGTCGCCCTCGTCATCGTCGTGCTCCGAAAGCGTGAAAAGCAGGATGATACAGGGCTCAAGCTCATTCTCGAGCAGATAAACGAAGTGCACCGTACAGTCGATACAAAGATTGGTGAGTCTTCTCGCACGATGAACGATGCAGTCCGGCATCAGTTTGGTGAGTCACAGCGTCTCATAAAAGAGATCACCAATGAGCTCGCTCAAGTAAAAGAAACAGGGAAGCAAGTGATCTCATTTACCGATCAGTTGCAGTCACTCCAGGACATCCTCAAAAATCCAAAGCAGCGAGGGATTTTAGGCGAGTACTATCTAGAGACATTACTCAAAAACATCCTCCCATCGACCAATTTCCAGATGCAGTACAAATTTGGCAATTCCGAGATCGTGGACGCGGTTGTTTTTATCAAAGACAAAATCATCCCAATCGACTCAAAGTTTAGTTTGGAAAACTACAATCGTTTAGTCGAAGAAAAAAACCCAGTAGAAAAAGAGAAATTCGAAAAGCTTTTTGTAAATGATCTCAAAAACCGCATCATCGAAACGTCAAAATACATTCGACCAAGCGAGGGGACTATGGAGTTTGCTTTTATGTTTATCCCACACGAAGCCATCTATTACGACCTCATTATCAACAAAATCGGTTCAGAAAACCTCATCCAAACAGCTGCCCACAAGTACAAGGTCATCATCGTCTCACCGACCTCATTCCTCGCCTATCTACAGACCGTTTTACAGGGCCTAAAAGCGCTGCAAATAGAGGAAACAGCAAAAGATATTGTAAAGCGTGTAGAAGAGCTAGGAAAGCATTTAAAGGCGTATGAGGACTATCATATGAAGCTCGGAAACTCCCTCAGTACGACTGTGAATCATTTTAATGCTACTGGAAAGTCATTTAAGATGATCGACAAAGATGTAATGCGTATAACAGGCGAGGCGGTGGGTATCGAAACTCTCGTAATTGACAAGCCGGAGGAGTAGTTTATACTAATTGCATACACCTGTGGTACTTTGGGCTCTGTCTCAAGTTGGACCTATCGGAATTATAGCTGATGACAGGTTACGTAGAGATCCGCTTCGGCGGATTTTTACGTTCAATCCATTATGCTAAAGAAATGCTTTTGGCCTGTATTAATCTGCCGTATTAATATTTTGATTTTTCCATCTGTAACGGACCAGAAAGATGCATCGTGTTTGCCTTGCCGATACACATATGTAATCGCTCCAGAAATTACTTTGCGTGCTCTGGGTAGCAGTCTAAATCTACGAATCTGGTCACTCTTTGGTCGAGTTCTATTATTTTTAACTAAAATATGCCTGAACCCATGATCGTTAAAATGTACCCAATCCTGCAAGGCAGGGCAAAAGACAGGTTTCAGGCTTTTGTACAGAAGCCTTGCTTTTTCTTTTTCAAACAAATAATCAAGCATTGTCTCACCATAACAATCCAAAATGAAATCCGTATGAATTTTTAATAAAATATTTATGAAATTTAGGGATATACTGTATATATGGCTCGGTCTTGGCCTCGCCCCTTGCATTTATATATAAAATGTGTAGAATATACCTCACTATGGAATTTGCAATTATCCACACAGGAGGCAAGCAATATAAGGTACAAGCTGGCGATCTAGTCACTATTGAAAAGATCGTAGGTGAGTACAAAGAGGGTGACAAGCTCACTTTCGATAAAGTCATGCTCGTGGACAATGGCAAAGACACTACTATCGGTACCCCTTACATCCCAAAGGCAGCAGTTACAGCTACTATCACAAAAATCGGACGACTTCCAAAGGTAGATGTTGTAAAATACAAGCAAAAGAGCCGATACTTCAAGCGAAACGGACACAAGCAGCCAATGTTCCAGGTAAAGATCGACGCTGTTAAATAACTGTTTAAATAAAGCGATTCTTCAGAGCGTTTTTTAGGGTATCTCCATCCACATATTCGAGTTCTGACCCAGTCGAAAGTCCACGTCCCAACGTGGACATTTTGATTTCTTTTTTGATCATAGAGCGCACGTACTGTTCAGTATTTTCTCCTTCGGGGGTGAGGCTCATAGAGAAGATGATTTCACTAGTATCGTTTTTATCTATTCTTTTTAATAACTCTGCAATACGGATACGTTGCTCTGGGCTTTTGTCGAGGATGGGAACGGTTCCGCCGAGAACAAAGTAATAGCCGTTATATGCACCCGTCTTTTCTATGGTTTCTAGGTCGATATCGCGGCTCACAACCATCAGTGTTTTTTCTCGTGGAGAGGTACAGATCGAGCACTCTTTATTTGTTAAAAGACGGAAACAGGTAGGGCAGGTGTGGACACTGTTTCTAACTGTTTGTATCGCAGAGATGAGTCTGTCGGTATAGCCTTTTGGCTTGCTCATGAGGAAATAAGCAAAACGCTTCGCTTGTCGCGGACCGATGCCAGGGAATTCTCGGAATAGTTCTACAAGTTCGTTCATATGTTAAAAGCCGTCAAACTCGTTTTTAT
>JAGOVB010000005.1 GCA_018060945.1 Minisyncoccota bacterium
TTACGGCTACTGGCGTAGCTGAAATCAAAGTTGGTGTTAGTGTTGGGGTTGGAGCTAGGGTGACAGGTGCGCTAGCGGTATTATTAAACAATGAGGTGATCTCATTGCTAGTTAAAACACGATTATACAAACGAGTTTCATCTATCATCCCCTTAAACATATGATATGTACCCTCTGGTACGTTTACTCCGATATGTCTTTTAATGTTACTTGCCATTAAATTTTTGTATGGGATAGACCCTTTTGCTGAATTATCTACAACAGCAGTTAGATTTGTACCGTCATATGTCACTACGATATGATGCCATCCAGGATTGTTTGCAAAATCATATGTGGCAATCTTTGTTGTATACATATATACCCCACCTTTTTGAATACCGAGCATCTGTCCCCCTGGATCTGTGGAAAAGAAGGCAATGAGACCGTTATATGGGGCCCCGAGAGGTAATGGGAATTCTGGATTGACCCACGTAGAAACCGACCATTGAGGAGACGTAAATGTTTTACTTGTAGTCATGTACTGATTTCGTACATTTTCGTCAAACTTCATTGCTTGGCCAAATTTTCCAGCTACAAAACGAGTTGTTGTACCGAGGGTCCCCGTATTATTATTTGTAGAGGTGTCTGCTGTGGTAAATGTTGTAGTATTTATTGCATCAAACTTCCAATGACCGACGAGTCCATTTGTAAGAGTGTCGGTAGTCTGTGTGTACCCAACATGATAGAGAGCAGTAAAAACAAAAAAGGTGAATACTGCGATGACGATATTTTTTCTAATACTCATATTGCCTATTATTATACTACACTCCTTGCTCGATTCCTTCGTAAATACCCTTTTCGACGTGGATAAACTCAACCGAGCGCAGTACATCCATAAATTCAGTAAACTTTGGGTCTTTTGTAGAGTTGTATTCTGGATTTGTCCAATCTACACCACTCCATACATACCTAACTGGGATAATAAAATTATCTTTTACAAGGTATCCATCATAACTAACCACTCCTTCAAACTGACTAGTCTGAATATAATAGACGGTGGTATGTTGGGTAATTTCTTTTACGAATTCACTTGGTTTCGGATTCAGACCTGAAGGATCAAGAAAAGTTGTACTTGCCATAGTGTCGATCGGTCGAGCACCTGGTGGAATGATCACAGGATCGCCGATAGTCAGTGGTGCGCCCTCCAAATGTTTTAGAGTAAAGCCTAACTCATCGTCAGTATAGGTGACGAGCGTAGGCGTGACTTGTACAGTGGAATTAACATGCAGACGATAGCCGATACCCACAATTGCAAACAAAGTAAGAAAGACAATGAAGAATTTTGACATATTAGCGTTGTTTATATATACCCCATGCGACCGCGACAATGAGGATGTTCTTAATTATATACTGTCCCTCTAAGGTAGGTATAAACAGCCCAGACCATGTCATGTTTGGAAGTAGAATCAATGGTGCGGTTGTAGTGATCAGGTGTAACCCGACAAGGACGAGTGCAATCTTTGTAAATTTTGGAAAGAGAAAAAGAATACCGATGAGCATTTCAAACACTGCAAACAGTTTCATAAATAATGCAGGTTCTATAAAAGGTAGTGTTTTGCCCAAAAGTGCCAAAACTAAAGCACTTGCAGGACTGACTCCAAGCAGTTTTAGTACCCCAAACCAAAAGAATACGACAAATAGTGCAAATCGGGCCATTACATTGTTGGTGCTAGCACTGAAGATACTAATATTAGTGTAAAGATGATAAATCCTATCACCACAAAGACAGAAAACATCTTTTCTTTCTTTACCTTAAACGTATGATCTATATCACGAGCTTTTGATTGTATTTCTTTGTATAGAATATACTTTGGGATGGCTGAAAAAGGTATAACGATAAACAAAATAAATAGAAAGTTAGCAACCAGGATCGGGGCGATGAATATAACTTTCATGGTCATTGTTTGAAATACGACGATCGATGTAGCTATAAGTACCCCTGACAAAACCATCGATCCGATCATCACCGCAAACACAAACAGTCCAGTAACAACCAAGATCCAAAATACTTTTAGTTTATTGCCATATGTCTGCCAGTAACTTGTTACCAATGCTGACATACCTCTTTTTCCATCGATTGCAGCGATAAAAGGATACAACACCATACCTATCGCAAATATAATACCTGGGACAATGAGTGCTACTGAACCTCCGTATACAAGCGATATTACCAATATCGTAGTTGCAAAATATTCCAAGAAGTGTTTTGAGACAAAAGCAAAAGTCTCGTATACTGCAGGCTTTTTACCCTGATCGAGGTCATGGATAAACTTTGGTACAGCAAAAGTAGAAAATGTCGCCAAACAAAGACCGACAATCTGTTGGACGATTACCCCAAGGCCAGCAGGAATGAGAAAAGACAAAGGTGCAAAGACGCCTGTTATACCCAACCCGATCAAAATGGCAAGAATATAAAGCCCGATGATACCGAGCATCAACCGGATGAGATCTTCCCAATGTTTTTTATAAAAATGTAGGCTCTTTGTTAAAATCTTACCCGCTGAATCTATTGTTGTATGCATAATACAACTATTATAGCACTCTAATACCCCATTTCTTGCTGTGGATTCATTTTCTTTTCTTCCCCATCATCTGCAATGGCGACTTCTGTTGTGAGGAGGATGGCCGCTGCGCTGGCTGCATGCTGGACCCCGCTACGAGTCACTTTTACAGGATCTACAATTCCGAGAGCGATCATATCATCGACGAGTACATCGTTGAGCGCGTCATAACCCATATTTCCTTTTCCATGTTTTACTTTGTCTACAATAACTGATCCATCATCTTTTCCGGCATTGATGGCGATTTGTTTGAGTGGTGCTTCAAGCGCTTTGAGTAGGATGCTGTAGCCTAGATCTTTTTCTTTCATCTTTTTCTCGACTATTGCTCCTGCTTTTACGAGAGCCACTCCTCCTCCAGGGACGATACCTTCTTCGATAGCTGCTTTTGTGGCATTTACTGCATCTTCGATTTTGAGCTTGAGATATTTCATCTCTGTTTCTGTTGCGGCACCTACATGGATAACCGCCACACCACCAGAAAGCTTTGCAATGCGTTCATCGAGTTTTTCTTTGTCGTATTTTGCTGTCGTATTTGCACGCTCATTTTTGACTTGAGCAATGCGCGCCTCTATATCTGACTTTTTACCTTTTCCTCCTACTATTATAGTAGAGTCTTTTTTAGCGATGACTTTTCGAGCTTTTCCAAGAACTGATAGATCAGCATTCTCAAACGTAATTCCCAAATCGTCAGTGATAACCGTTGCCCCAATCGTGACAGCAATGTCGGCGACGACTTCTTTTTTCTTTTCACCGTAGCCAGGTGCTTTGATCGCGAGCACATTAAAGCCTCCACGAATTTTATTTAGTAAAAAAGTAGTGAGTGCATCTCCATCGACATCTTCAGCAATTATCACTAAATCCTTTTTCCCTGTTGCGGCGAGTTTTTCTAAAAATGGAAGTATTTCTTTTATATTTGAAATTCGTTTATCGGTGATGAGAATAGCTGGATCAGCATACTCTGCTTCCATTCGTTCTGCATTAGTTACCATATATGGAGAGATATAACCTTTATCGAGTTCGATTCCACTTACCACTTCTGAATTAATTCCGATAGTCTGCGCTTCTTCGACAGTTACCACACCGTCTTTACCAACTTTCTTTATAGTGCTTGCGATGATCTTTCCAATTTCTTTGGACTCGGCTGAAATGATCGCCACTTGCTCGATCTCTTCATCTGACTTGATCGGCTTTGCGATAGACTGCAATGCAGCAACAACATCATTTGCCGCATGCTCGATCCCCGCCTTCAATGCCATGGCAGAAACACCCATCGTCGTATGTTTCATTCCTTCGACAACAATCGCCTGCATTAAAATAGTAGCTGTGGTAGTTCCATCACCGGCAATATCGTTTGTTTTTGTCGCAACTTCTTTTATGATTTCAGCACCCATATTCTCAAATTTGTCTTTGAGGGTAATTTCTCGTGCGATTGAGACACCATCGTTTGTAATGATTGGACTACCGTACCCTTTATCGTAAACAACATTGCGACCTCTTGGGCCAATAGTTACTTTTACTGCATCAGCAACTGTATTGATCCCTTTTGTGAGCGCCTTTCGCGCTTCTTCATTGTAGATTATTTTTTTAGCCATATTTTATTTTTGAATGGTAGCGATTAATTCTGTTTCTTTTACAATAAAATATTCGACTCCTTCAATCGTGATTTTGTCTCCCCAAGAAAATATAACTGTATCACCTATTTTCACCTCTGCTTCCACCTTTTTTCCGATACCAACAACCTCACCTCGCTTAGTTCCTTTATCTTCATTTTGAGCTAATAAAATAATACCTGACTTAGTTTTAGTTTCGGCATCTTTTACGAGAATTTCCTTGACCAAAACTCGATCAGACAGTGGCTTGATGGTTACTTTTTGGTTCTTCATGAGTGAAGCGTATCATACTCAATTTAGGCTGCAAGTTTGTTATCTATTATCCCCATTTTATTAACAAAAATATCAACATATTTTCTAGAGAAATCAGACATTACTTGTTAGCATGTATTTGTGGAGTATACAAAGAATTTTAATTATTGGAACAAGTTCAAACAAGCCCTTGATAAATCAAAGGTTATTTTTTATGCACATTCGAGAGAAATTTGGTGGTGCTCGTTGGGCGTAAATATTGGTGCTGAGATTGACGGAAAAGAATTTAATTTTGAGCGACCCGTTATCATATTAAAAGTTTACAATAAAGAAACTATTCTTACCCTGCCTGCCGTATCAAAAGAAAGAAACGATAAGTTTCATTTTACACTCAAATCATTCCAAATACCGATGCATATACGACTAACTCAGCCACGGGTTCTGAGCAGCAAAAGACTAATTAGAAAAATAGCTACCCTAGAGGAGAAAGAATTTAAGAGTCTTTTGAGTGCGTTCAAAGACTTTATATAAAACGAAACACCCCTTTCGGGGTGAATCTCGGAGGCCAAAGCCATAATGAATAAAGTATAGCAGTATACAGATATTGCGCAATACCGACTTTTACCCCAGTTTGACCCACCTCCCCACCCATGCTATAGTACTCCCAATGAACGCTATTTCAGCAATTCTACCGTATATCCAGATTGTATTGGCCGTCCTAATGATCGCCTCAATACTTCTCCAAAGATCAGGTGCCGCTATCGGTGGCGCTTTCGGTGGTAGTGATAATATGAGTACAGCATTTCATACACGACGTGGCTTGGAAAAGACACTATTTACCAGCACTATTGTGATTGCTGTTCTTTTTGCTGTTTCTGCGCTCATCGCCCTCATCTACTAAATCTAATCAAATGAAAGAATTCCGTTTCCCAAAAAGCGAAAAGCTCATGGGACTAATTCGCAAGTTTAGCCCTACTGAAAACGTATTGTTTGCTGTTTTTGCTATTCTTTTTATATTTACCGGGATTTCTCTCACCTGGAGACTCAATACCTACTTTATGACTGAAGTCCCCGCACGCGGAGGTGCACTCAACGAGGGTGTTATCGGCATCGCTCGTTTTGTAAACCCGGTCCTCGCTCAGACAGATGTTGATCGCGATCTCACCTCTCTTATATATGCAGGCCTTATGCGCAATGTAAACGGTGTACTAGTCCCTGATATTGCTGAAAGCTACACCGTTTCAGACGACGGTCTCGTATATGATTTTAAAATAAAAGAAAAAGCCTTTTTCCATGATGGAGTTCGCGTCACTGCCGAGGATGTGGCTTTTACTATTGAAAAAGCACAGGACAATATTATAAAAAGCCCTCGCCGTGCAATTTGGAACGAAGTAGTAACCGAAGTAGTAAACAGTCGAGAAATAAAATTTACACTCAAACATCCATTTGCACCATTTGTATACAATACCACCTTTGGTATTCTTCCAAAACATTTATGGAAAGATATTTCTCCAGAAAGCTTTGTATTCACTGATTTAAACAGTAACCCGATCGGTGCTGGGCCGTACAAGCTGGATTCGATCGATCATGATGACCGCGGTTTGCCAACTCGATATGTTCTGAAGTCATACAGTAAATACACATTGGGCAGACCATATATAAGTACAATCAATTTTTCATTTTTCCCAAATGAGACCAACCTCCTTGAAGCGTATTACGAAGGAGTGATCACCAGCCTACACAGCATAAATGCAAGTGAGGCGCTAAAAGTAAATAAAAGCCACTCAAACATCCTCCACACATCGCTCCCTCGAACATTTGCAGTATTTTTTAATCAAAATCAAAATCCAGCCCTCGCACTGCCCGAAGTCCGCCAAGCACTAGATATTGGTACCGATAAAAAAGCCCTTATCGACGACGTCCTCAAAGGATATGGTGTCGAAAGCGACGGACCTCTCCCACTCCACGAAGGTACCAGCACTACCGCTGACATCGATAAAGCACGGGACATCCTCACCAAAGCTGGCTGGGTACAAAATGCTGATGGTATTTTTGAAAAGAAAACTAAGGCTGCTACAATCCCTCTTTCATTTTCACTCACAACTACAAATGTAAGCGAATTAAAAAAAGCTGCAGAGCTCATCAAACAACAGTGGGAAAAGATCGGTGCATCAGTCACTCTGAAGATTTATGAAAATGGCGACCTCCAGCAAAATATCATCCGCCCTCGAAAATATGAGGCGCTTCTTTTTGGAGAAGTAGTCGGTCACGACCTCGATCTCTATGCATATTGGCACTCATCACAGAGAAATGATCCCGGCCTCAACATTGTCCTCTATGCAAACAGTAAAGTAGACCGCCTCATCGAAGACATGCGAGCCACCGAAGACAGCGTCCTCCACCTTGAAAAAGCAAAAGAAGCCGAGGAACTCATCATCAACGACAACCCCGCAGTCTTTCTTTATTCCCCAGATTTAATCTATATCACCTCACCAAAAACACATATTCCAAATCTGCAAAATATTACGACACCTACAGACCGCTTCGGAAACATAATGAAATGGTACGTAAATACAGATCATGTATGGAATATATTTGTAAAAAATAATAATAAATAAAATGAACCCACAACCAACAACACCAGCAGCAACACCAGCGCCTCGGACAAGCCGACCGCCGCAGAGAAAAGATAACCGTCGACACAGTGCACCACGACGTGCGCCATCTGAAACACAGGTACATAAAAAGATAGAGGACACCGTACCAGCACTCACTGAAGGAAATATCCGCATCATTCCATTGGGTGGAGTAGAAGAGATCGGAAAAAACATGACCGCAATCGAATATGGCAATGACGTTGTCGTGATCGATATTGGTTTTCAATTTAAAGATGAAAATACACCCGGTATCGACTACATTCTCCCAAACACAAAATACCTCGAAGAACGAGTCGGAAAAGTAAAAGCAGTGATCATCACTCACGGACACCTCGACCATATCGGAGGTATCCCCTATGTCATGCCACGTATCGGTAACCCACCACTCTATACACGTCTTTTGACTTCAGTCATGGTCAAAAAACGCCAGGAAGAGTTTCCGCATCTAGCCCCACTCGATATTAAGATCGTCGAAAAAGACGAGACTATTCGAGTTGGAAATCTAAAAATAAAATTCTTTGCTGTAACCCACACCATTCCAGATGCGATGGGAGTGATCGTTGAAACACCTGTTGGATCTATCGTCCACACTGGTGACCTTAAGCTTGATCATAACGATGGTATCCCTACTGAGGAAGAAGAAAATGAATATAATAAAAAATTCAAAGACGAAAATGTTCTCCTTTTGATGGCAGACTCTACAAACGTAGAAAACCCAGGCTTCTCTACTCCAGAAAAACTCGTGCACAAGAATATCGAGAATATCATCAAAAATGCTGAGGGTCGCCTCATCATCGCAACCTTCGCCTCTCTTCTCGAACGAATGCTCAAAATCATCCACTACTCAGAACTCTACGGAAAGAAAGTGGTGGTTGAGGGTCGCTCAATGAAAACAAACATTGAGATCTGTAAGCACCTTGGTCTTTTGAAACCTAAAAAAGATACACTGATCCCAGTAGAAGATATTGAAAAATATCCACCAGAGCGAATCGTCGTCCTCGCAACAGGTGCGCAAGGAGACGAATTCGCAGCTATGATGCGAATGTCAAACAAGACACATAAATATATTAAAATAAATAAGCGAGACACTATTCTCCTTTCTTCTTCTATCGTTCCTGGAAACGAACGTTCTGTGCAGAAATTGAAAGATAACCTTTCTCGACAAGGAGCACACATCATCCACTACAAGATTGCAGATGTACACTCTTCAGGACATGCAAACCGTGATGAAACAGCGTGGATCCACAAGAAAATCCATCCAAAGTTCTTTATGCCTGTTCATGGATACCACTATATGCTCCGCGTACACGGTGACATCGCTCGTGAAGCAAACAAGCTTCCAGAAGACAATGTTATTATTCCAGATAACGGCTCAATCATCGAAATCCAAGATGGTGGTTCAAAGATCGTCAAACTAAAAGAAAAGGCTCCATCAGGTATCGTAATGGTAGATGGATTCTCTATTGGAGATATCCAGGAAGTAGTTATTCGTGACCGACAAATGCTCGCACAAGATGGAATTTTTATCGTCTTTGCAATCATAAATGGTCAGACAGGAAAATTAAAGAAGTCTCCTGATATTATCTCTCGAGGGTTTGTCTATCTCCGTGAATCACAGGAACTTCTCCACGGAGCGCGTATCATCATCAAAAACTCAATCGAGGATAGCACCAAAGGACAAAATCCGATCAACATCGACTACGTAAAAGAAAACCTTACCGAGACAGTAGGCAAATACCTCTTCCAAAAGACTGCAAAGCATCCTATCGTCATTCCGGTTATCCTTAGCATATAGTACAATAGTGTATATATGCGTCATCATCATGCGCTGAAGATACGTTCTTCGCACCACCTCTACACATTCTGTCTTGCTGGGTTTATCTTTAACCTACATATATCACTTTCAGCATATATAAACTCAACCTTCTTAAACGGATTTGTATCCGAAGATGTCGTGAGTATTCTATATATGACATCTTCGGTCTTGACTATTTTTGCTTTTCTAGGCTTTCACCATATCCTCAACCGTCTAGGAAACTACAAGGCTACGATATTTCTGATTGTAGTACAGATGGCACTACTATTTGCAATGGCATTTGGCCAAACTTCACTCTCTGTCATCCCTGCTTTTATTGGCATGCTCGTTTTCGCAAGTATACTGGGCCTCAATATCGACACCTTCCTTGAGGATGAAACCGCAACAAGAAATACCGGTGGAACGAGAGGAATATTTCTGACTGCTGTAAATGCTGCTTGGGTCATCTCACCACTCCTTACTGGACTATTACTTGACGGTACAACAAATTACCGTTTTGTGTATATTAGTGCACTTATTTTGACTGTTCCTTTTGCCTACTTGATCAGAAAAAACTTTTCAAATTTCAAAGACCCTCACTATTCACACGCCACTGTAAAAGCAACCGCACACAAAGTTTTCCATAGCCATGATTTAAAAAAGATTTTTATTGCAAACCTGATTCTCCAATCTTTCTACGCGTGGATGGTGATCTACACTCCTGTATATTTGTATAAATATATAGGCTTTGGTTGGGATGATATCGGACTCATGTTTACCATCATGCTCCTACCCTTTATTTTAGTAGACTACCCGCTTGGAAAATTGGCAGATAAAAAATATGGTGAAACAGAAATCATGTCGATTGGTTTTTTGATACTAGGACTTTCGACGATAACCCTCGCATATATAAATAACAACAACATATTCCTCTGGACCGGTATCCTATTCCTCACTCGTGTCGGAGCTGCTTCAGTTGAGATGATGATCGAAACATATTTCTTTAAAAAAGTACCAGAAAAAGACCTCGATGTACTTGGATTTTTTCGTATCACTCGTCCTGCCGCCTATATCATCGCGCCACTTATTGCAACCCTTGCCCTAGGTATCATGGGTCACCAAGCAATGTTTATTGTCCTCGGAGTGATGTGCCTGTGTGGGCTATACTTTAGTCTCACTATTCGGGACACAAACTAGGCACATAAACATCGGTATTTCTTTTCGCATTCGATCTTCTTCTGCTTTTTTTGGTCCATCTTGGCTTACTTTATGAGAAATCCACTCTTCGAGTTTTGCCACCGCAAATCCTGCTTTATTGAGTGCCTTAAAATACACCTGTAATGGTCGATGGAATGAAACTGTATTTATTTTATCCTCTTCTTTTCCAGGAGTCATATCTATCTCAGTGCTTGATTCTGACATATATGCGTCTACTCGTCGGTACTGAGCTTCTCCGTCCCACCCCCAAGATGTTTTCTTTGGGATACGAAATGCAGGATGGTTGAGAACGATGATAAACCTACCGTTTTTGACCAGCTTCTTTTTGACCTCAGCCACTGTTTCATTTAATTTTTCAATATTTTGAAGTGCGAGCACGCAGATCGCTACATCTACTGTCTCATCTTTTACCATATCAAGCTTGTGCGACGGACTGGTAAAAAAATGCCCTTTTACATTTTTCTTTGCAATATTGATGAGTTCCCCTCCGATATCTACACCGACAACATTTGCTACTTCCATTGCTTTAGAGAAAAACCCCTGCCCGCATGCCACATCGAGAATATTCTGCCCTTTATGCGGAGCTACCAGTCGCATCATATGCGGCAAAATCACCTGAGACTGAAACGAGTCAGTATCGTTGACCACATCATCGTACCACTCACTTACCTTTCCCCATGAAGTATCTTTTGACATATAAATAGACTAACACAGAGTGACGAAATATAAAAAAGAAAACCCCGGCCACATTGCTGTGCCGGGGGCTTCGTGCGACGGTCTTGCCGTCATTGATTTTGTTGGACCCGGTAGAACCTGGGGGGTTCGTAGACCGGTATAGTGGTTGGGGCATTCTGCCGCACCACCGCCTTCTCAGATTCGGGGAACCAGGTGCCGTTGAGGTCCGTGGTGCTCTCAATTATGAGTTGCTGCCCCGGACGACCACCCATGATATCGAGCTTTCCATCCCTACGGATGAACAGCTGATAGGTGGTCTCGATGAGGTCACCATTGCCGTTGTAGCGGCGAACCGCCCCATCGACAAACGTGAACTCAAAGAACACGTCCCAAGGGCCATTTGGGCCCCCGTTGATCAGGTATTGCTCCTGAATCCGGACATCTCCGTCCGTTCCCGAACCTAGGTAGATCCGGTCATCGGTCGGAGATACGTCGGTGTCGACGTATCGATAGAACAGAGGTCCCGAAAAGTTGGGATTGTACCTGTTCCGGTCGAGAACCTCGAGCCGAGCGCGCACCACATTGGTGGCGAACTTCAGGGGAAACCCTGTCCGAGGAAACTGGAGCTTGATTCCAGCGAGGTCATTTTCAGACCCAACCCCGTAAAGGACTGGGACAAAGTAAACCTGGATCTCACCCTCGAAATCAACATACACTTCCTGATGTGTGAGCGAGAAGTTTACTTCGACTGGTAGCATCGGATCGTACAAGGTGTGGGTTTTTGCACCCGCCACCACATTCGTGAGATAGCCCTTAAGCTTGTTGCTGAAAGCATCGAATGTCTTATACCTTTCACCGCGCTTTGCGAAGACCCAGAGCCAATTTTCTCCGTTCTCATTGTCAGCCGGCTGAGTGCCGTTGATGACAAGTCCGTTTCCGTTGGTGATAGCGTTATGCAGCAAGGCTGCCTCACTACCGATGTCCAACTTCTTGAAATCCATACCTTCCGCGAGAAAGGCTGTGGATAGCGCACAAAGCGCCGTGAGGATGAATTTCTTCATCGTTTTTACCTTTCTACGTTAGGTGTTTCAATTGCAGCCACCCGTGGGTTGCTGAGAAGGATGTCAATATCCAATCTACTACTATTATAGCATGATTTATACACAAAAGTCAAATGTGTATAAAATGCTTATTTTAGGCTATATTTCCTCGAGTTTCGTATTTCTTTTTATCGTTATATTTGCAGATGCTTTAGGCTGTTTGCCTCCAGTGGTCTTGTCACAATCAAAAACCTCTAACGCATATACTCCGGGTGTTTGATT
The DNA here is from genome assembly GCA_018060945.1 of Minisyncoccota bacterium. Lineage (GTDB taxonomy): Bacteria > Patescibacteriota > Minisyncoccia > Phycocordibacterales > PALSA-1337 > JAGOVB01. The sequence goes on from JAGOVB010000005.1 coordinate 12,130, forward strand.
TGTATTTAATTGCTTATTAACAAGTTGCTCTGGGAAACCATTCGCAACACCACTTAATAATATGAGGTCAGTACTCAACTTACAGCTACTTGAAACTATCTGATCATAATCCACAAACGAATACACTGTAGCTCCCTGCTCCACTACTAGTGAGTCCTTTCCCTCCTCCAAACTTCCCATTTCTTTTATATTTACTTTCAATCCCAATGTTGGATTTGCACTTACTGCACTCTCACAAACTCTTGTTGACCTATACCCCGCATCATCTTCTACGGTTACTGTCGGTCCGGCAAAACTACCTCCATTTGGTATAGCTTCATTACTTTCATATGCTCCACCAGTTGAACTTGTGACTGCGTAACCAGTATATGTCGAACTCATAGGGAGAGCCCATGTATAGTCCACTTGCCCTATCGCACCAGAAGCAATTGCTTCCCATCGAGCACGGTTTCCTGTGGTTGTCTTTGCTGTACAATATACTGATATACTATTTCCACCTGATGTGCTTCTCATTTGAGGACAGTCTGCTGTCCGAGTCTCACTTGAAATACTACTACTTACAACAACTTTTGGACCTGGCCATGTCGCATTTCCAATCATACTGACGTTACTAGTGAATTTTTCTGGAGTTGCGACAGTAGACGTACCCGCGCGGCCCCATGTCCATGTGTATGTGAATTTTGGTACCTCACCTGAAGGACTATTTTCCTGACTAGCTGTCGCTGTCCATCGTGGTTTTTTGGTACCAGGTACAAATGAAGGATTTCCACAACTTACGTTGAAAGAAATATCATCTAGAAATACATCCGTTGAGAGATAGAATTTTGTCCACCCTACGTTTTCTGACCCCCACGCAAATCCTGAAAAGATTCCTACCGTTGATGGCGGAGTCGGCTCTTTATATGTTACCCCAAGTAGTCCTGTAGATCGAGGTGACCTAAAATATACTTGATCTGAAAGTTTGATCCACCCATCCCACCCATCCGTACGGCTTGCACCGTTACAGTCTTTGGTTACCGTTCCAGAACATGCACGAGCCCAGCCTGTGACAGCTCCCCTTTCTAGTGCCGGCCCTGCGAGCACTACACGAGGAGCAGTACAAGCACCTCCGTCTGGACAACCACTGACATTGCTATCAAATTTTATCCACCCAATATTTGATGACCAAGCATACCCGGAAAGACCGCCCGTATCGTCCATGATAACCTTGTAATTTCCACCCCCACTTAAGTCATTTGCACTGTTAAAAGAAATCCATCCGATAGTCGATGACCACGCCCAACCAAATAAATCCTGTCCACCAGCAGCTTGAGCACTATAAGCTCCCACGAGAAGTGAGGCGATGAGAGCGAGGGACAATAATGTTTGCTTAAAATAGTTCATTTAGAATTATCTAACTTTTATACCATTCTGGCCACTCTGTTCATGTCTTGGAGTGTGATATGCATCTTTTGACGTTCCGTCTGTACTACAGAAAAAATAATTGTACCCTCTCCATCCGTACCCATCAGTTACATGAGCGATCCTCTTTCTTCCAGCGGCATCAGTAGTAGCACCAGAACTTAAGTTTCCTGAAGAACTACAAACTAGATTATCAGCACTTCGAATATTTACTCGCCAAGGGCAATTTTCTCCTGAAAGACAGAACCGCGCCACACCCTTACGACAGTAAACTTCGAGATCATCATCTTCCCGACTATTACCACTATCACTTACCGTACCGTCATTTGACACCCAGATCAAACCTTCCCCAACACACTCCACAGGATTGAGCTCTTCAGGAGATGTCCACGTAGCTAGCCCGTCTGCGTCTGAAACGAGAATCTTTCCATCGCCCTGACTACCATTGATGAGATAGAGACCCCCATTTATCACTGCACCTCCCATAGTGAGAGCTCCTATCTTTACTTGATTAGCAGGACCTACGTTGATCGGCGCATCTACGTTATCTCCTGGTGGGTTTGCTGTAGGTGCCTTCCAATCACCTGCAGCTCCAGCGATGCTGAGACCTGTAGCGATAAATATTCCGGCTACTAGGAATGTAAGCTGAGCGATGTATTTTTTAAAAGTTTTTTTCATATTGATTAAATTATGGATTATTGAAATGTATAAGGCAGTTCTGTACATCTTACATGACTAACTCTAACGTAACGATCACTGCCCTCGATTGATTGATTACTTATACCTGATACATATGAACCTGCAGGACAATCAAAATCTTGGTCTAAGCCAATCCAGTATCTAATTGTGCGTGGCTGATTGTTTTCAGGGAAAAAATCATCGAAATCTTTCCAAGACGCCAAACCATCTGCATCTGAGACGAGAATCCTTCTCTCAGCCTGTTGCCCATTGCGTAGTATGAGACCCCCATTTATCACTGCACCTCCCATAGTGAGAGCTCCTATCTTTACTTGATTAGCAGGACCTACGTTGATCGGCGCATCTACGTTATCTCCTGGTGGGTTTGCTGTAGGTGCCTTCCAATCACCTGCAGCTCCAGCGATGCTGAGACCTGTAGCGATAAATATTCCGGCTACTAGGAATGTAAGCTGAGCAACGTATTTTTTAAAAGTCTGTTTCATATAATTTATTATTGTCCTTTATTAGATACCTTTGCCATCAAACGCAAAGCCTCTTCTTTTGTAAGAACTTTTGAACTTTGATGTACTTTTTCCATACGCATTGCATTTATCTCATCCTGACTAACAACGTCCAGAGAATTCATTTTATTGTAGTAGACATATATGCCAACAAGGGCAACAATTGCAATACACACTAACGTAACAATTAAATGCTTCATGACAATATTGTAACATAGAATATTTCATATATAATACACTGCACTTATCAACATATATATGAAAATAAAAAAAATAACCGCAAGAGAGATTTTGGATTCACGAGGTAATCCGACAGTCGAGGTAGATGTCACACTGAGTGATGGTTCTTTTGGTCGAGCTGCAGTACCATCTGGAGCAAGTACTGGCTCTCACGAAGCTGTGGAACTCCGAGACAAAGACACTCGATACGGAGGCAAAGGAGTACTCAAAGCTATTAAAAATGCAAACACAACCCTCACAAAGGCTCTGGTAGGCAAAGATTTTGATCAGCGATCACTCGATGAAAAGATGATTATAGTAGACGGCACTCCAAACAAAGGGAAAATGGGTGCAAATGCGATCCTCGGTATATCTATGGCATTTGCTCACGCTGCGGCAAAGTCAAAAAAAGTTCCACTCTGGAAATATTTCAATCAAATAGCAAAAACAAAAAACACAGTGCAGCTACCGGTGCCGATGATGAACATCCTAAACGGTGGAAAGCATGCAGAAAACTCCACTGACTTCCAAGAGTTTATGGTCATGCCTATCGGCGCAAAGTCTTTCAAAGAAGCACTACGAATGGGAGCAGAGATCTTTCACTCACTGAAAAAGATCTTGCACGACAAACACCTTAACACTTCAGTCGGAGACGAAGGCGGATTTGCCCCATCTATTCCATCAAACGAGGCAGCAATAGAACTTATCCTCGAAGCAATCACCAAGGCTGGGTACACCGCCGGAAAAGACGTAGCCCTCGCTCTCGATGTCGCTGCAACTGAGCTCTACAAAGACGGCAAGTATCACCTCGAGCGAGAAGGAAAAGTGCTTTCATCAGAAGAAATGGTCGCATTTTACGAAAACTGGTGTGCAAAATACCCTATCATTTCTATCGAAGACGGACTTTCAGAAGATGATTGGGCTGGTTACAGACTGCTAACAGAGAAACTAGGCAAAAAGGTACAGATTGTCGGAGACGATTTGTTTGTAACAAATATCGCTCGCCTCAAGCGAGGCATCGATGAAAAAGTCGGAAATTCTATTTTGATTAAACTGAATCAGATCGGAACTGTTTCAGAGACAATCGATGCGGTAACCATGGCAAAAAAAGCTGGCTACACTTCTATCATCTCTCACCGATCAGGTGAAACCGAAGACACCACCATCGCTGATTTCGTGGTCGGAACCGGAACTGGCCAGATAAAGACAGGATCATTGTGCCGAAGCGACCGCGTAGCAAAATACAACCAGTTACTTCGACTCGAAGAGTCACTAGGTAAAAAAGCAGCGTTTCGAGGTAAGAAAGTGTTCAAAACAGAATAACAAACAAAAAAACCGCTGATCAGGCGGTTTTTTTGTTCCACTATGCCTTTGGAGCTGCAGGCTGTTGTGGCTTTGGTGCTGTTGGCTGTTCTGACATTTGTTTTTGGTATATGGGATCTTAAAGGCCATATACGTGTACATATTGTAGCGTCCTTTCAAGTACCAATTCATAACTATCATTTAGTTTGACAGCTAGTCAAAAAACATGAGCCAATGCATGGCTTATTTGAGGCATTCTGCTAAAATATAGAAACTGTGATGTAGTTTTCATAATATATATAAAAAAATGTCAATGAACCCTGTAGTACTAATTGTTCTCGATGGCTGGGGCTATCGAGAAGACACAAAAGACAATGCGATTTTAGCTTCAAAAAAACCTTACTTTGATTCATTGTGGGCAAAATACCCACACGCATTGCTTGAGGCATCTGGTCTTGCTGTCGGCCTTCCTGTCGGTCAGATGGGTAATAGCGAGATTGGTCACATGACGATCGGTGCAGGAAAAGTGATTCACACTGAACTTGTCCGCATCGACAAGTCGATTGAGACTGGCGAGTTCGATTCGAATCCAGCTTTTGTCGCTCTATTTGACCACGTAAAGAAAAACAATTCCGTACTCCATGTGCAAGGACTACTTTCACCTGGTGGAGTACATAGCCACGAAGAGCATCTCTATGCATTTCTCAGAGCTGCACAAAAAGTACAGGTTAAGAAAGTGGCAATACACGTATTTACTGACGGTCGTGACACTCCCCCACAGAGCGCGAGCGAGTCACTAAAAAGACTCGAGGCCGTCGCTGCCCAGGTAGGTAATGCATTCATCGCATCGATATCAGGACGCTACTATGCGATGGACCGCGATAGCAACTGGGATCGTCTTGCAAAAACAGAACAGGCGATCTTTGAATGCAAGGGAAACGTATGTACCATCAAGCCCTCTGACTATGTCACGAATCTATACAAAGAAGACAAAAAAGATGAATATCTAGAGCCGATTGTATGTATTGGAGAAGATGGTAAAGGCTGTGCAATAGAAAAAAATGATGCGATTCTATTCTTTAACTTTAGAGCTGACCGTGCTCGAATGCTCTCTACAAAGATTCTCGAAAAACAAGAGGAGTACAATATCTGTTTCGCTACACTGACCGAGTACAATCCAGAATACAAATGTCTCGTCGCCTTCCCTCCCGCACCCATCGAGACAACATTAGCAAAAGAGATCTCACAAGCAGGCCTCACCCAGGCACATATTGCTGAGACTGAGAAATATCCCCACGCAACATACTTTTTGAATGGTGGAGTAGAAAAAGTCTACCCAGGTGAATCACACATCATGCTCGAGAGCAGAAAGGACGTAAAAACACACGATATGGCTCCGAAAATGCGTGCTGAAGGAATCGCCGACAAAGCGCTTGAAGAAATAGAAAAAGGAACAGACTTTATATTTATAAACTTTGCAAATCCAGACATGGTCGGCCACACTGCAAATGTACCTGCAATTATCGAAGCGATCGAAGAAGTAGACTTGCAACTCTCACGCGTCATCACCGCAGTGGAAAAAAAAGGTGGTGTTGCCTTTATCACTGCAGACCACGGAAACGCTGAGACAAATATGGATAACGGTCTACCTCACACATCACACACAATAAACAAAGTTCCTGCAATTCTAACTAGTAGCAAGTTTTCTCTTTCTGACGGTGGGCTTGCGGACATTGCGCCGAGTATACTTTCGCTTTTGGGGCTTGTGCAACCCAAAGAGATGACGGGCAGCATCCTTATCAAAGAGCGATAGGAAGACGTAGAACACAATCACTCCCAAGAAATATCCGGCGAGTACATCGCTGGGATAGTGTACATTTAGCTCGATTCGACTGATACCGATGAGCACAATCATAACAAAAGAAAAGACACAGGTCGCCAAATACCAGTAGCGATGATAATGCTTGTATGCAATGTAGACGATCAAAAAGAAAAAGATTGTAGCGAACGCAGCGTGTCCACTAGGGAAACTGTAGTCAGAGAGTTGTACCAAGGCGTCCATCGGTCGCTCACGCTGCACTAACGATTTTATAAAACCAACCAAGAGAAGACCTGTCGCTGAGGTAAGTAAAAGAAACATACCCATGTGATACTGAGTCTTTGAAAAACAGTACAGTATGTAGACAGCTAGAATACATCCAAGAGTATATGGACTAGCTATGTCGCTTATAAATAACCAAATTACCTCACTGAGCATACCCTAAAAGTATAGCACGGAAATTAAGCGGCCTTCGAAGACTTCTTCACTTTTATCGGCACATCATAACTAATTTTAGTCCTGTCTAGCTTCTCAAAACCGATATTCATATCTTTTCTTAATGAATCTATTCTTATCCACAGTCTTCGTCAACTTCTGAATTGAAACTTCAAGCGATGGAAATGTCGTTTTATTCATATATTTGGCTATATTTTAATACACATCTCTACTAATAGACACCGGTATACAAAACCGAAATAAAATCCGTATGGAGAAAAAATAAATTAAATTTTATTTTGGCCGGTGCTTTTGATATTGCCTTCTATCTTTCAAATTTTATAATATATAAATGAGGATTTTGATTATTGAAGACAATATTGACACGCGAGATCTCATCAAGCTTTCTTTAGAAAGTGAGGGTTTTCTAGTTGAAGCTACCTCGGATGGTGAGCGAGGACTATATCTCGCAAAAGCATCTCCTTTTGATCTTGTTATTTTAGATCTATCATTGCCTCGGAGAAATGGTATCAGTATATGCAAAGAACTACGGGCAATTGGGGACCATGTACCTATTTTAGTGATATCAGTGACCACAGAGCTCCCCGCAAAAATACTGATGCTTGATTCTGGTGCCGACGACTATGTGACAAAACCTTTTGAATATGGAGAATTGCTCTCACGAGTACGAGCCCTTTTGCGTAGACCAAAATCGATCGATGAGCCGATTATCATGATTGATGATCTTATATTAAACATCACCTCAAACAGAGTCTCCCGAGGAGAGCGCGTGATATACCTGACCAAAAAAGAGCTGAATCTACTGCAATATCTGATGAAACACAAAGGCAAAGTCCTTTCACGTGGTTCGATCCTGGAACATGTGTGGAATGCAAATAACGATCCGTATTCAAATACGGTTGAAGCACATATTTTAAACCTAAGAAAAAAGATTGGTCGTGATGGAGAGCGAGAGCTCATCCACAATGTCCCAGGCCGAGGGTACAAGATCGATGTTCAAAAATAATTATCGATATATGTATAGATCTTGATTGTACTCCCCTACGCCCACGTACTCTGCTTCACCACTCAAAATCGCTTCGAATGGACGACACGTCATGCAACCACCTTTTGGGCATTCAAATATTTTACTGTCACGAGCCTTTTTCACCTGTAATGCGACTTCGTATACGCGCCTGTACGCCTCTTCGAGGTCTGGAAGATCTACCATCTTTGGCGCATCATCGCGATCAACATACCAATAACTTGCTCCACTGACTTTTCTTTTTTGGCAATTATGGACAAGGAGATGATATATCGGTAGCTGTAGCGAATCTCCTTTTTCTTCGTTTTTTCCAGTCTTAAAATCGAGAATATGGACACTGTCATCCTCAGGGACATACTGCATCCAATCTACCTTCCCACAAAGAATAATATTGTCTTTTTCAGAAAGATAGTACCAAGGTAAATCCTCTTTCATGCGCAGTGCCTTTTGAATTAGTGGTTCTGGATGTGCTAGGATCCGTTTGATCATGTTTGCACCACGTTCTTTGGCCTCAGACTCTTCGTCTGCAGTCAAAAAACCTCCCTTTTTACCACTTACTTTTTTCCACTCTTTTTCATATATATCAAAAAGGGGTTGAGAACTACGCTCCTCAGCTTTTACCTTTGCCAATGGCTCGATCACCGCATGCACCGCAATACCGAGTGACATCGCTGGACTAGTGATGTTTACCTTACGACCATTTTTATTTTTATATACATTGTGGAGAAAATACGCACGAGGGCATTTTATAAAATCCCCCATTGAGGAATGTGACACCCAGACTGCCGTAAATTTATTACTCGACGGCAACTTTTTGCATGATTATATCTTGTAATGGCTTATCATTTACATCAGTAGGAGAATTCGCAATCATATCGACGATTTCGAGTCCTTTTGTAACACGTCCAAAAATAGTGTAGTTATGTGGTAACGGATAATCAGCATGCATAATAAAGAACTGGCTACCGTTTGTATTTGGACCAGCATTTGCCATGGCGACTGTACCGCGAACATATCCTGCTTTGTATGATTCAGCTGCTGGATTTAGCTCGTCAGCAAATGTGTATCCTGGACCTCCACGACCTGTACCTGTAGGATCTCCTCCTTGGATCATAAAGCCCTTTATCACTCGGTGAAAGATCACTCCATCATAGAAATTCTTTTTTGCGAGTGTGGTAAAATTTTCAACTGTTTTTGGAGCGTCTGTCGGAAAAAGCTCGATTTCGATAACTCCTTTGTTTGTTTGTATGGTTACTTTTGGCATGGTATTTGTTTGAATTGGGTTAACGGTAACAGGAACTTGTATATTCTCCTTTTTCTTTGGAGAATACAAAACTCCGATGATGACTAATATAATAACTATTGCTGCGAATACATATTTCATTTATTTAGTATACTGATTTATAAGAGAAAGTACACGGGTTTTTGCATCTTGCATACTGCCCAAAAACAAAGCCCCAGCAGCGGCTCTATGCCCACCTCCACCTAGTTCTTTAGCAATCTTTGAAACATCATATATGTCCGGGTTGTTTGTCCTAAAACTACATTTTACTTTACCTACTTCATCTTCAACAAGACAAACTGCTGCATCAAAACCCCCGACACTTCTCAATATACCGGAAATGAGCGAAGCAGAAGCGGCCTCTATGGCAATATTTTCTTTTTGAATATCTTCGAGAGAGATAGCGCAGACTGCAAATGTTTTTACTGTCTCCACTTTTCGATATGCCAAACTTTCAAAACGGAGTGTGTCGAAAGATTTTGTGTAGATTTTTTGCAGGTCTGTAGTAAATTCTGGAGCTAACTTTCGCAGCTCAACTGCAGCCAGCAAGGCCTCTTCAGTCACATTTGCATGCGTAAAGTTCCCCGTATCAGTGTATATGCCCAGCAAAAGGTTGCGGGCTATCGCATTGGTAAAAGGAATCCCCCATTTTTTAAATAATCTAAATAGGATAAGCGCCGTAGCTGGTACAGTCGGGTCGATGAGGTCGAGCTTGGCAAAACCATCATTTGTCACATGGTGATCGATGATGATCGTCGTAAGATGTCCAGTAAATTCGAACGGAGCAAGATTTGTAATTCTGTTTTTTGAACCTGCATCCAAAATCAAGAACAGATCAAATTCTTTTTGGTCTATTTCCAAAAAGTTCTTTGGCACTATTTTATCTGCCCCTGGCATATGGGCCATGTTTGGGTCGATATCACTATCTCCTTTTATAACAGTTACCTTTTTACCGAGACCTGTGAGTGCATGATACATGGCAAGAGCGCTTCCCTGACTGTCTGGATCAGGACTTGGGTGTAAATGGAGTAAAATTGACTGTGCTTTTTGTATTTCTTCGAAAATTTGATCTTCTATCATGAGCACATGATACCAGACTATTCGATAAATGTAAGTGCACGCCCAGTCTTTCCAGCTCGTCCTGTTCGGCCGATTCGGTGTACGTAATCTTCGTAGGTTGCAGGGAGCTCATAGTTGATCACATGGCTTACACCAGCAATATCGAGTCCTCGTGCAGCAACATCAGTTGCCACTAGGATCTTTGCGTGGCTTTCTTTAAAGAGTTTCAATGCTTTTTGTCGCTGTCCGTGATTTTTGTTTCCATGGATGGACTCTGCTGAAAATCCTTTCCCTTTCAAAAGGGTAGTGAGTTTTTCTACTCCATGTTTTGTCCGTCCGAAGATAAGTACTTTATCGAAACCAGTTTGCTTCAAAAGATCGATGAGGGTGTCGATTTTTGTTTTTGCTCCAGTCACTCGTACAACATCCTGATCAACACTCTTTGAGGTGTCTCCTGTTTTTACTGAAATTGAAGTTGGGTTTTTGAGGAATTCACCAATGAGGTTTTTGATCTCCGTAGACATAGTCGCGGAGAAGAAAAGTGTCTGGTGTACAGCGGGAAGTTTTGAAACCATAAAACGAATATCAGCGATAAATCCCATATCAAGCATACGATCTGCCTCGTCGAGGACGACTGCTGAGTATCGATCTAAATGAATATATTTTTGCTCCATCAAATCCTTGAGTCGTCCTGGGGTACCGATGAGTACATGGTGCAATCGTCGTAGTTCAGAGATCTGTCGATATATAGGAGCTCCTCCAACACAACATACAGAAAAGAGTGAAAGCTTTGGAACAAATGCTCGAAACTCTTGGTCGATCTGGATTGCGAGCTCTCGTGTAGGCACGACAATAAGCACCTTCTGATTTGGATTCTTTAGAATCTTATCGATAAGAGGGATGAGAAAAGCGGCTGTCTTTCCAGTACCAGTATTTGCAATACCCACCACATCTTCTCCTTTTAATATATGAGGAATAGACCGATCCTGGATAGGGGTCGGATTAATGTATCCTTTTGTAATGATATTTGCCTTGAGTCGCTCATCGATTTGGAAATCGGTAAACTTATGCTCCGGGGTAAATACTGCTACTTCTTCGGTGATAACTGCTTTGTTTATGAATCGTGAGACGTCTATACGGTGGCCAAATGACCGGCGTTGTGGAGGTCGACGAGAATATGTTTTTTTATACATCGGTTGATAATACAGTATAAATCAATATAAGTCAAATTCTTTTGAGGTCGGCCCGTCGTCTGGCAAAGTAACAACGACCACATGCTTCCCTTTTTTATCCATATACTTTTTGCCCGCAGGATATGGAACAAAAGTTGTAATGATAGTTTCTCCAGGATTTATAACTTTGGCGTACGTGGTTGTAGCCAGAGGACGCTCATCATATTGAATAGTAAACACAGTCGGACCAACAGTCGGGAGATCACTTGTGTTTGTCAGTGAAATCAATACTTTTGTCTTTACATCATTGACCTTTGGTGGCAATGGAGTCACCCTAATCCCAGTCACGCGTACTTTAGGGACTGAGGTCACGGGAGTAGAACTCGCTGTAAAACGTGCCTCTGTCTTTTGTTCATCCAACTTCCAGTTTTCTTGAATTTTCGAATAGTAAAAATCTTTTGGGCTTGTACTACCGAATTCATTTGTAATAATACCGGAAACAATCATATCGACACCGCTATGAATCGCTCGAATATACACTACGTCTTTGAAATCTTTTTCAAATTGAGTGCGCACTGAAGTGATATCGTCAGGAACTACTGGTTCAGAAATTTCTTTTGTTTCCTGCGGCGCTGGTTCGGTGAAATCAGGGAACGTGATAGGTACTGGTTTCTGTTCCGGGATCAATGGAACTTTTTTACCCATGAGTGTAAGTGTGATGTACGTTCCTCCTAGGATCAATACAATTCCGAATAGAATAAATAAAAATTTCTTAAAAGCTTTTCCACGAGCTGTCCTCTTTTTTTCTCGCTGTTCAATATAGAGAAGTGCAGCATCGATATCTGCATCAGTCCATTCACCTGTCATCAAATCACTCCGTATCTTTTCGATATGAGCACCGATCCTTCTTTGCACGACGATAAAATCAATGAGTGACTTGTCCGGCATAATTAGAGCTCATCTTCAGCGTCGTTTGCAAGATCAACTGCCTCCTCAGCGTAATCTATTGCATCATCATATTCTTCGTCATCATACGCGTCGTTTGCCTTGTTGAGTTTATTTCTCGCATCGTCTAGTAGGTCCTCGGCATCGTCGGTATTGTCTCCATCGTCTTCTGCCTCATCGATAGCGTCTTGCACATCATCAATTGCATTTTCAGCATCATCGATAGCATCTTTTGCATCACTCTTATCTGAACCATTATCATCGTCACCGATAGCATCGATTGCATCATCGGCCAAATCTTCTGCATCTTCTGCAAGATCTATTGCTTTTTCGTATTCTTCGTCATCATATGCATCGTTTGCTTCATCAAGCTTATCTTCTGACTCATCTAAAAGATCCTCGGCTTTATCAGTATCTTCGTCATCGATCCGTGCCTGCTTTATCTTTGCATCTGCTGAGTTGATCACGTCTTCTGCATCCTCTATCGCCTGATCAGCTTCATCATCCTCAGATTCCCCACCTGCTTCATCAAATGCGTCTTCTGCATTGTCATATGCATTGTCTGCAGACTCACGCGCCTCTGTGTAGTCGCCCTTAAAGAAATGTAGAACTGAATCAAAGAGATCGTCCTTTGCATCCTCAATGTCTTTTTCAGCACCACCGATAGCATCCCCATCATCCTGTGCGTCATCGATCTGATCCTCAGCGTCTTTTATCATCTCAATTGCGCGTTTGATCATCTCTTTTGCTTCGCCTTCTGAACCTACGCTCGCGGTACTTCGAGGTGCTTCTGTAGTAGCTCTACCTTTTAATGCCTCGAGCTGCGCCATATGAGCTGCAAGCTGCTGCTTTAGTGCGTCTACATTTGTAGTTGCTGCTGGTACCGGAGTACCTCCTTCTTCAATCTTTCTCCGAGAAAGAGCACCAAAATATCCTGTCGACGGTGACAGTCCATTTGATTTTTGCCATCGAGCGACAGCCTCCTTTGTTTTTTCTTTAAAGATAGAGGTTTCATTTCCAGGTGATCCTATACCTGACTCTGAGACAATAAATCCATTTTTATTTAAATACTTTTGCAGACAACGCACGTCCTCGCCCTCGGCTCCGAGGTCGAGATCACGAGTAAAATTACACCCTGAAGCCGCACTCACAGCAAAAGGCAAAGAAAGAAGCGCTGCGAGGGCTATTATTTTAAATGATTTCATCCCTCTATTATACTATATATTTTTTAATGTGTTCTTCGGTTCCCCCTACCTTTTTATGTGGATTAAATACCGATTGTGAATCGAAAATGCGCTTTATCTCTTCAAAAACACCGTATAGTACAGGACCGTAAAACTCCTTTAGAAAAGGTGTGCGGATGATACCGTCGCTATGATCTGAACTCATATTGCCTCCGAGGTTTTTAATGAGAGCGATCACATCGTGGGTAAAAGCGATGATTTTGTCTGCTACTTTTGGATCAGTGAAATCAAAGACTGGGATGATGCGCAGTGCCCCATCTGCTATATGCCCATGATATGCATATTCAATATGGTGCTTTTCGATACAGTGTACGAGACCTTCTACAAATGCATCAAAACGGTCTATCGGAACGATCGCATCCTCGACACACGGCACTGCTCGCTTTCCTTTTTCATTATGATCGCGAACAAGAGAGTACGATGAACGGCGGATTTTCCATGCAGCATCCACCACAACTGGATCAGTGACTTTCTCTATACCGATATCTACCTCTGTATCAAACTGAGCTAAGATGATACCCGTAGTTTCTTTTGAGAAATATTTTTCGATATGCACCGCCGTGTCTTTCATATGTAGTCGAGCGCGCTCAAATGTATGCACATCAAACGTCTCAACACTTTCTGGATTACGCTCGAGTACATTTTTCAAAATATGTGGCAATTCTTTTATGGAATTGATCGGAATTAAATACAAAACAGTATTTTTTGGAATAGGCACCAGTTTCAAAACAGCTTTGGTGATGATACCAAGCGTGCCCTGTGTGCCGACAAAAAGTGGAGTCAAATCTATTTTGTCACCGTTCATAATCCGATCAAGACGATAGCCCGATGCAACTTTTTTTACATTACCTTGTGCATGGCGGAGGCGTTCTGCATATGTGGTGTGTAATTCAAAAAGCTTTTTTTCTTTTTCTGTCTCGACTTTTTTTGGTTTTGTTTGGATCACTTCCCCGTCTGACAAAACAACCTCGAGAGAAAGAACATTGTCGATCGTGGCGCCAAATCGCATGCTTTTTTCTCCTGATGCGTTGTTTCCGATCATTCCTCCAATTCCTGCAATGAGATGCGATGATGGATACGGAGCAAACATCAGACCGTGCTTTTTTGCAGCTTCTTCTATATCTCGAAAATAGGCGCCGGTCTCAACTGTAGCAGTTTTTTTGACTGGATCTATCTCCACCTTATTCATATACTTTGTCATATTCAAAATATATCCTTCGGTGAGTGATCCGCCGGTCATACAGGTGCCTCCGGCACGGACAGATACAGATGAATGTTCTGAATTCACCTTTTTTACAATTTCGACAACTTCAGCTACGTTTTTAGGAAAAAAGATCCCCTTTGGAGTAACTTTAAAAATACTAGCGTCAGTCGAATGCTCCAAAATTACTTTTTCATCTTGAGTGTATTCCATATTACTCCAATGTGACTGCTGTTCCTGATACGTTTACCATGAGCATTCCTCCACGTGCACCGACTGTCTCGTAATCAAAATCGATGCCGACAATAGCATGTGCACCGAGTTTCTCTGCTTGCTTCTTCATTTCCTCGAGAGAAATATTTTTAGCTTTGATCAATTCTTCTTCATATGCCATCGATCGCCCCCCGATAATATCGGTAATACCCGCAAAGAAATCTCGCACAATATTTGCACCCAAAATAGTGTCACCGTGCACGAGGCCTAAATAATTAGTAATCTTCTTCCCCTCAACAGATGGTGTGGTTGTAATTATCATACTATAATTATACTATGTCTTTCACAAAAATATCAGCGACAGTCGTCGTCGCCTTTATTGCCTTCAAACTCTTGATGGTGCCGTCAAATGATCGCGTTTGGAATGTTGACCAAGAAGTACTACCCTATGCAACAATCAATCAAAACTTGGTCTTAGTCTACAATATCCGTGATTTTACCTATGCTTCTACTACCAGTTTTACTCCACGCTACTATGACAAGACTTTTGATGTGAACAAAATCACTCGAGCTTGGTATGTTGTCGAGCCTTTTTCTGGTATCCCTGGTTCAGCACACACGTTCCTCAGTTTTGAATTTGAAAAAGATGTCTTTGTTTCTATATCCGTAGAAATTAGAAAAGAAAAAGGAGAAAGTTTTCATCCAGTCAAAGGACTTTTTGATCAATACGAATTGATGTATGTGATCGGTGATGAAAAAGATTTGATCAAGCTGCGTGCCAACTACCGAAAAGACAAAGTATTTTTGTATCCAATAAAAGCAGAGGTTGAAGACGTTCGTGCACTATTTCTTGATATGATCGAGCGAACAAACAAACTCAAGGACCAACCAGAGTTTTACAATACACTCACAAACACGTGCACTACCAATATAGTGAGTCATGTGAACAAGCTCCGTAACGAAGACATATTCCTCCTCAATCCAAAGATCCTTTTCCCTGAATACTCTGACGCGCTCGCCTTCAAGCTAGGCCTCATCGATACCGATCTTTCATTTGAACAGGCCCGCCGAAAATATCTCATCAATGAAAAAGCGTTGAAATATGCAGACTCACCAGATTTCTCAAGAAAGATAAGATAGCTAAAGTAGCGTATACTTGGTATAGGAAGTCATTACTAACTAATACCCGCACATGAAAAAGAAAAACAATACCGCAAAAACTATCGTAGCCCTCAGTGCCGGTGCAGTTGCTATCGCCGCAAGCTCATATTACTTCTTTGGCCCAGCTGGCAAGGTCCACCAGAAAAAAGCACTTGGTTGGATGATAAAGATGAAGGGTGAGATCATCGAAAAGATTCAAGATGGAGGAGAGATAACAGAAAAAGCATACCACGCCATAGTTGACTCAGTACTTGCCTCATATGTTGCAAGCGGCAAAGTAGCGACCCCAGAGCTACAGGCATTTGCTAAAACAATAAAAGGACACTGGAAGAGCATCCTCAAGTCACTTCCAAAGAAAAAGATTGCAAAAAAATAAATAGTGCTATACTGAGGGTATGAATAATCGCTATATTGCTATACTCGTTATTATCCTTGCCATCATCGCTTGTGTCTTTTTCTTTTCTTATAAAAAAGATGCTCCGATCGTTACCCCTGCGCCAGTAGACACAACACCTACTTCTACCCCAGTAGTAACCACCCCAGTCGCCACAACCACAGCAACGACAACCGCCACAACCACAAAGCCAGTAGTAAGACCCACATCGACTCCACTCCTACAGTAATCACTTACACATTTCATTGCTGATCTCGCAAAGTAACTACTTCAATGTCTGCTTTAAAAATATGAGTGTCTTCTCCCACGCATCTTTTGTTTGCTCGGGTGCATAGTTCATACCTGATGGATTTGCAAAGGCATGTCCAACATCGGCATATATATGTATCTCATTGGTGATACCGAGTGTGTTTAGTGATGTCTCAAAATCTTTGACCATTGTTACAGGTATCACCTGATCTTTATCTCCAAAGATTCCAAGCACCGGCCATCGTATCGGAGCGAGTCGTTCGGTCGTAGTAGCCATACCACCTCCATAGTAGACAACGGTAGCATCGAGCTGTTCTCCAGACATAGCAAGCTCTAGTGATTGCCGTCCACCAAAACACCAGCCCAAGCTAGCCATCTTTTGTGCACCTTTTGAACGTAGATACGTGGTCGCCGCTTTCATATTTTCTACTCCTGTCTTTTGTACAAATTTTGAAGTAAGCACTTTAGCACCATCCTGATCCTCTGCCACGCCACCCAATAGATCTACTGCGAGTACCATATATCCTTCTTTCGCAAGCTGTTCTGCAGCCTGTTTGGTTTCAGGTCGAAGTCCTCTATTTTCATGGATCATCACCACGCCTGGATATACCGCTTCAGTTGCAGGTCGTACAAAATATCCTTTTGCTCCAGAGAAATATTCTACATTTTCTTCGATGATTACAGGAGTGTTGTTTTTGGTTGCTAAGGCATCGACGTTTTTAATGGTTGTGTCTTTTTTTATAAAAAAGAAGCCAATAGCGACGATAACAATTGTGATGAGTGCTAAATATTTTTTTTGCATATACAAACAGTATACAACATCTATGACGAACAAAGCGCGGTGATATACTGTACACTGTCCAATTATGGTGTCCTGGCATCGTACAAGACTGGAGACTTGGTGAAATAAACTATTGCTGCGAGTCTTAGACGACGTTAGAACCTCCTTAATAAGCATTTCTGACCTCAACTGGTTCAGGATTGTGAATACCTGGTAAGTCTATATGTTGGTAGTCTCAGGAACTTTATTGATTTCGCTTGTGTTGAATTGCTTCCCATAGTGTTTAGAAGCCCAGATAAAGATAGGTAGGTTTACCACAAGGTTAAATAAGATGAGGTAAGAAAAGGCCATATCATTGAGGCTAGGGTAAATCATTGCTATAGTAGCGAAGGATACTGAAAATATTGGAAAGCAAATAAATGCGGCAGTTTGGTAATTTCTCATCAATTTGCCTGCAAAGTTGCTTTTTTCAAACCTCTGCATAATTTGCGCATTAGACATTATTTGTCCATTTGCAATCTCGTTAAACATTTGCCCTAAGTGTTGGAGGCTTAACCTTTTATATATTTCGCCATTTAATTTTGAGACAAGCTTTTTTCTTGCTCCTGGTACCGTTCGTCCTGACCACTCATCATCAGATTTAGCTATTGAGGGCTTATATCCCAAACCTAAAGTCATCTGGATTAGGGTAATGTCATTAAAATCAATGGACATATCCTTTATTTTTCCAGAAATAAAATTTCTTTCTGACGCATCTAGGCTCAGCCACCCTGATTTCCAGCCTTTTTTTGCTCGTAGAAAAGTAAGTCCGTTCTTTTTGGCTAGTCGCTGTAAGCTTAGACTCCTGAACCATTCAGGAATCTCGAATAGGAGTGCTATGCCCACATAAACGGCGGTACCCAGGGGAATAACCACACCTAGAAAAATACCGAGTGCTTTAGCATATTCGAGAGCAGTCATAGCTATTAAGCCTCTGTGCTACCAAAGTAAATAAAACCAGCGACAAATATCAATATCCAGATGAAGAATGCCAAAAGAGAAATTTGGTTTGCCTTTTTTGCCTTATTTGGAAGAATATTTTTCCATCCATAATACAATATCGCTCCACATAGAATGGGATTGAGGAGTGATAGAACCCATACCATGCCTTTCTCACTTCTGATGAGACCTTCTTGCGATGTCTGACCTTTCTGTACCTTTCCTCGTCGGTTAATCATCAAAGCGATACTACAAACCAAAGCTATCAACCAAATAATTTTGAACATAAAATTTTAATATAATAAACTTAGAAACATTATACAACACAACTTATATTCAACCTAAGCAACTTATTTTGCTGCGGGACTTGGAATCGAACCAAAATTTTCGCTTTCAGAGAGCGACGTCCTACCTTTAGACGATCCCGCAATATACGCACAGTTCATATAAAATACCTTAAAAACGGTATATATTCAAGGAACTTGTATTCGTGGTCTTTATTATGCTATAAAGTGCCTAGTAGCAACGCAAACACAAGGAACACAATGAACCTGCCAGATAGACTGGATTTGATCAAACGACTATTCGATGAAGTCATCCTCGACGAAGAATTCGCTGAGGTGCTCAGGACAGAGCCCTTGAGAGAATGGAAAATACCCCAAGGATCCCATGTCTTCTTGAATAAGTTGACCGCCACCTGTCGCGACAACGGTTATCGCGTGCCCGACATCAGCTCTTACATGAGTGGTCAGCACCTTTTCCTCCTTATTGCAGGAATCATGCACAATGTTGACCCGCTCAATTACGGCCCGCGGCCGGCAAAGCCAAGCGGGCTGCTTTCACCCCAGCAGTTACTCGATGAAATCGAGACGCTGTGGAATCAAGGAAAGTTGCTTTTGGGCTATGACATCAGAGAGAAGACAGTCAAGACTTTCCCTCTCACTGATGAGGCAAGGCCTCTCGTCCGACAAGCAGTACAGTTCTGCCTAGACCACGGTATCGCACCGTCTAGCAGTGTGAGTGGCGAAGACGGCATCTGCGATGCGAATATCACTAGTCTCTCAGCAGCAACCTACGCTGACCTCATCGAGAAGATAGGCCTAGCAATCGAAAGAGCCGACTGATCTACGTGATCAACCTGCCACCAACTCCGCCCGACAAGGCGGGGTTTTGTTATTTCTTTGCTGCTTTTATAAACTCAGTAAATAGTGGGTGCGGTCGTAGTGGTCGAGCGAGGAATTCTGGATGGAACTGTGTACCCAAAAAGAATGGGTGTACCGATCGTGGGAGCTCAGCAATCTCCATTAGATGTCCGTTTGGAGATTTTCCAGAAAAGACAAGTCCTGCTTTTTCAATATTTTCTATATACTCAGGATTCACTTCATAGCGATGTCGGTGTCGCTCGAGGATAGTGTCAGTGCCATATGCCGCATGCGCAATAGTCCCACGCTTAAGGATAGCTTCATACTGACCGAGACGCATACTTGCACCATACTGTCCTTCGGAAAGTTTCTTCTTTTGATCAGGCATAATGTCGATCACCACTTCTTTTGCTTTTGGATTTATTTCAGCGGTGTTCGCATCTGTAAGTCCCAAAACATTTCGAGCATACTCTATAGTCATGAGCTGCATGCCATAACAGAGTCCAAAATATGGAATTTTTTTCTCACGCGCATAACGGATCACATTGAGCTTTCCTTCGATCCCCGTCTCACCAAAGCCACCAGGAACCAAGATACCATCATATTGATTGAGTACTTTATAGTCTGGATTTTTAACTTCAAAATCACGAGCGTTTACAGTATGAATAACTGGTTTTAGTTTTTGATTGTATGCAGAATATTTTATCGCCTCTAATACAGAAACATAGGAATCTGTGAGAATAAAGTCTCCTGTATTAAAATATTTTCCGACAATAGCAATGTGCACTTCTTTGCTAGAATTTTTTACACTATTAGCAAACTTTTCCCAGTCTCCCAGGCCTTTGCCGCTTTTCTTTTTTAGCTTGAGACGCTTTGCGAGTATGTCACCCAATTTATCTTTTTCAAAATTGAGCGGCACATCATATACAGATTCGATATCAGGAGCTGAGATGACATTTTCTACTGGGATATTACAAGCAATACCGATTTTTTCTTTTCTTTTTTTATCCAAAGGAACTTCGGCACGGGCGATGATCACATCGGTTGCTACACCATACGATGCGAGCTGATGTACTGCATTTTGAGTTGGTCGAGTTTTCATCTCTCCGATCTTTTGAGGAATCGGGAGATAGCTCACCATAACAAACACCACATCATCTGGATGCTTTATCTTGAGTACACGTGCCGCTTCGATAAACATGATATTTTGATAGTCGCCGACTGTACCTCCGATCTCGATCACTGATATCTCTGATTTATTTAGCTTTGCTGCATGCTCGTAGCGGCGAACAATCTCGTCACGGATGTCAGGAATCGCTTCGACACATTTCCCTTTGTAGCCCAGCGCGCGCTCTTTGTCGATCACATACTTGTAGACCATCCCCGAGGTCATATAGTCTTCGTGCAATAAATCTCGATTTAGAAATCGTTCGTAGTTTCCCATATCCTGGTCAGTTTCAAGTCCAGAATTCAAAACAAAAACCTCACCGTGTTCAGTGGGGTTCATTGTTCCAGCGTCGACGTTTAAATAAGGGTCGACTTTAGCTAGATTGACGACGTATCCTTTGCCTTGTAAGAGAGTTCCGATAGATGAAGTTGCGATGCCTTTTCCCACTCCTGACATCACTCCTCCAACTACGAAAATGTATTTATGTCGTTTATCAGCCATGATGAAATTTTAGTGTATAGCCCTATTGTAGCAAAGTGAGAAACAGCGTCTACTAGACATTTAGATATCTTCGTACTGCCATATAGCTTGAGACCGCACCGAGTATAATACCAGACCCCATAATGACTGAAAATATTGTTCTGAAGTTACCTACGTAATAAGAAAAGAGGATGTGTCGGATCTCGCTGATATCTCCTGGATATGCGTGGAGGAAGCGGATATAGAGTGCGTCCATATAGTATGCAAAGAGTCCGAGGATGATGATAGCGAGTATAGCTGAGGCAATGCCGTACATGACTCCAGATACCACAAACGGACCACGAACATACATGTTACTTGCACCCACAAGCTTCATCACCGCGATCTCATCACGAGATGAGAATATGATCACGCGGATCGTGTTGAAGGTGACGATCACCGCCATAACCACGAGGACCATGATGATGACTGAGACAGTCTTTTCTACAAGCGGGATAATGCGTGAAAGACGATCGATGATGACTTTGTTACGGCTATAGTTTATGTCATCAATAAATGTTTTGTCAGCAAGAGATTTTGTAATAGACTCGTACTGAGATGGGTCTTTTGCTTTTATTGTGAGCACTGCTGGCAATGGATTGTCGCCGACTTCCTCAAGACCTTGTAGGATCAGCGTATTGTCCTGATGTTTTTCTTTAAATCGTTTCAATGATTCTTCGCGAGAGATATACTCGGTAGTAGAAACTTCTGGCATTTTTTCTAGTGTCTTTTTGAGATCCAATATATCTATCTCATTTGCATTGAGGGCAAAGTATACATTTATATCTACCTTTTCTCGAACTACATTTAGAAAGCTTTCGCTCAGTGTACTAAAGAATATCAAGCCCCCAAACACTAGAAGCGCTATCGAGAGTACAAGGATTGAAGAAAGAGAAAGAAATCCATTTCTCCAAAAATTTACAAAGCCTGATCTGACTACTCGTCGAATTTTAGTAAAAATCATATGTATATATTATAGCGCGTACTTTCCCTTTTTGTCGTCTCGCACGAGCCTCCCCTTTTCCATAGTGATAACTCGGCCTTTTATCTCATCTACTACTCCGCGATTGTGTGTAGTCAGCAAAACGGTAGTACCTAGGTCGTTAATCTTTTTGAGGATTTTGATAATTTCGAAAGTGTTGATTGGATCGAGATTTCCTGTCGGCTCATCAGCAATGACAATATCTGGCTGATTGACGATGGCACGAGCGATAGCGATACGCTGTTTCTCTCCTCCAGAGAGCTCATGAGGAAATGCATATATCTTGTGATGTAGGTCTACAAGCTCGAGTACATATGGCACATCGGAAGCGATCTCTGCATCAGTGCGTCCTGCAGCTTCCATAGCAAAGGCAATATTTTCGTATGCAGTTTTGTTTGGTATGAGACGGAAATCCTGGAATATTGTTCCTATACGACGACGGAGCTGGCTCACAGCACTCTTTCCTAATTTGTGAATATTTGAGGATTCAAAGAAAACGCTTCCTTTTGTAGGTCTGTCTTCGGCAATAAGCATTTTTAAAAGGGTCGATTTTCCAGCTCCAGAATGCCCCACAATAGTAACAAATTCCTTTGGTTCTACAGTAAATGAGACTGCATCGAGAGCGAGAGTGTCGTCGGGGTAAACTTTCGTTACTTTATCAAAATAAATCATTACCGATCATTATAACATTTTTTCTGCTTCGAGAAATAGATCGATTTCGCCTTCTAAAACCTCATCTATTTGAGATGTCTCCACATCGGTACGATGATCCTTTACCATTTTGTATGGATGCATGACATATGAGCGGATCTGATTGCCCCACTCAATATCGGTGGTTTTTGAAATGTACATACCCTTTTCGCGAGCAATACGTTCCTCTTCTTGACGTTTGTAGAGTTTTGCTTTGATGATGTCGAGTGCTCGTTCTTTGTTCTGGGCTTGTGAGCGCTCGGTTGTCACATGTACTGAGATACCAGTAGGAACATGGACCATGCGCACCGCTGTCTCTCGTTTGTTTACATTTTGCCCTCCTGGGCCACCAGCTTTGGCAATAGAAATATCGAGGTCTTTGTCAGGGATAGCGATCTCTGTATTTTTTTCAAATTTTGGAATAACTTCGACAAGTGAAAAAGAAGTGTGACGCTGTTGTTTAGAGTTAAAAGGAGAGATGCGTACGAGACGGTGTACCCCTGACTCATTTTTCAAAGTCCCGTATACATTTTTCCCAGAAATCTCGACGGTGATATTGCGGTAGCCGCCGTGGTCGTTGTCATTTTGGTGGATAACAGAAATCCCCCAACCTTTTGTATCACAATACTTTTTGTACATACGCATGAGTATTCCAGAAAAGTCTTCTGCATCATCTCCCCCTGCTCCAGAAAATATGGTCATGATGGCAGCCCCAGAGTCGTACTTACTACCACCCTCGGCCTGGATCTTGAGCTCACCGAGTTCGCGAATCATCGCCTGAGCTTTGTCCTTGTCAGCCCAAAAATCCGCTCCAGCCATAGCGGTTTCTATTTCATCAATACGGAGTTGGATTTTTTCTTTAGACATTTGCTGGGGGTTGCGGAATCTGTGGTGGAGCTTGTGGTGGTTGTTCTTCTTTTTTAATCATGCTACGAAACTTCTGTATATTTCGGATGATGTGATGCCCCACCATATAATGCGTCACGAGGACGACAATACCCAAAAGGATAATAGCTAGTAGTATATACACTAAATAATCTTTTACAAATTGGTTGATAAAGAAAGGTGCTTTTACATCTACTGATACATCTCTCGTATTTCCTGCTTTATCCACTGCACGTACGATGACTTCGAGACTACCGTCTTTTGAGAGAGGTACTTGAAATGGGCTCTCAGCCTGCACAAATACTGGTGATGTAGTGATTGGCTGTTTTTTGTCTATGATACCCACCTCATATCGATCGATGCCTGATAGATTATCTGTCGTAAAGAATGAGATGAGCGTACGCTCCACGAGAACCGCTGCGGCGACAAGATAGTTTACTTGAGGTTTAAAGGCTGCGGGTGGTGTTGTGTCAATTCGTATCAAGAAGTGACCGGTATTGCCCCACACTCCTTTTTTATTTGCTTTGATATGGAAATACCACAGTCCGTCTTTTAATTTTTCAAAAGATGTTGAGGTGTCTTCTGTATCAGCGATACTATCAGGGATAGTCGTAGGGTTATTATCCAGCTCAAAGCTAAATCCTTCCATACCTGGATCACGCTCCCAAGACAGAACAGGGCTATCATTTTTATACCACAACCCTTGATCAGAGTGTGTCTCAGAATACACTCGGACACCTTCTGGTGCTTTTGGGATGACTGAGTACTCTGCTCTACCAAGGTCGACTACCGCCTCACTTCCTAATCCATCATTGAACAATACTTTTGAAGTAGAATTTACACTGATCGTCCCACTCCCTGTTTTCAATGCCTTAAAGGTCATTGTACCGATGAGTCCAGAACTAGTGGTGATACCCCCAGGGATCACACCGACGTAGCTCGCCGTCCCTTTTGTATTGTCATATTTTGGTGGCTCTACCCATACACCGATGATCGATACGCCTCCCGATGGACGGACTATGGCAAACTTTTCTTTATCGAATTGTATACGTATTTCAACTCCATTGATCGAGGACCCACGTGTGTCGATGAGGATAGGTACATCAAATGTAGTACCCTCGACAAAAGAACCTGTACGCGGTGACAAGGTTACCCCAACTCTTTTTACAAGAGTGTTTGCATTTAGGGTTTGTGCATTTGCTACTCCAAGAGAAGCAGCACATATGAAAAGTGCTAATAGTATTTTTTTCATCATATCGAGCTGATATCTTTTATTTCTTTGTCGATCACTTTTTCTGCATCATTTAGATCTTGTTTTAGATCT
This sequence comes from Minisyncoccota bacterium, assembly GCA_018060945.1. Taxonomy (GTDB): domain Bacteria; phylum Patescibacteriota; class Minisyncoccia; order Phycocordibacterales; family PALSA-1337; genus JAGOVB01. Next base: position 36,939 of record JAGOVB010000005.1, read on the forward strand.
TTGATAGAATTGTTTTTGACATCTTGGTCGAGGACCTTAAATGATTTCTTTACAATTTCTCTAGCACTCTTCTTCCCTTTTCTAATATGCGCTCCACTCCTGAGCAAGAGTCCGAGGATAAATAAGAACAATGCTGACGTTGCAGCCGCTACCCACATGCTCGCATTTGAAAACGGATTTCCTATTTTGATCTCAAGCTCATTTGAGCGGATTGAATTACTCATGTCTGGCTTGATCGCGACTACCGTCACTTTGTAAGTACCGGCCCTTAAGCTCTGTGGGACAAGGGTGTAGAAATCCCCTTTTTCATCAATGGTACTGGTGATAAATACTTTGTATCCACTTGCATCTATAAAGGTGATGAGCGCCTGTGCTTTTGGATATTCGGTATTTCCGGCTATTGCTTGCTCACCGAACTTTTTGACCAACATGATCTCTGGTGCATTTAATTCGGGTTTCTTTTGCGGTTGTTCTGATTCAGTTGGTACCTCGATTTTGATTTCTTCTATCTTCTTTGCGGGAGTTTCAACTGGTTTGATTTCTTTTAGAGGGGCTGGATTTATAGTAAAGATACCGCTTCGTAGGGCACCGGTAATGTTTGTACCCTGGCCATCATTTGCAAGTATTTGCGCAGAGCCTATAGAGACTGTTCCGTTACCAGGCTGAATAGCGCGCAGATTTAACGTCACGATATCTGCACTTCCACCAGGATGTCCTCCGAGAGAGACTCCTTCAA
>JAGOVB010000020.1 GCA_018060945.1 Minisyncoccota bacterium
TCGCTTACTGTAAATCTGTTACCCTTCTAAACCGCAGCGGAAACTTCCGCGCAGATCCAGTTACAGTAGAAAAAGTCTCACAACATCCAAATTTCAAGATAGTTAAAAATGCAAAGCTCGAAGAAGTGCTCGGAGAAAAATTTGTCACAGGCATAAAGTACAATGGCATCGTCCTTCCTACTGCAGCTATTTTCGTAGAGATCGGTTCCATTCCAACTACTTATTTCGCAAAGGACCTAGTAAAGCTCAATGAAAACGGAAATGTCATCGTCGACCCTCGCACCCAACGTACTTCAGTAGAAGGCATCTGGGCAGCAGGAGACTGTACCGATGGACTCTACCATCAAAACAACATTGCAGCAGGAGATGCGGTAAAAGCACTCGAAGATATTTATCTTTACCTAAAAGCGTAGACTAAAAGAAGCCAGTTAGAAAAATGAAAGCTGGAACGAGAAAAACCAGTGCGAGAAAAATATAATAAAATAATATTTTTATATCCTTTCCAGAATAAACGCGGTTGTGACTTTTGTGATATTTAATTTTCTTAAAAGCTAATCTCACAAATATAAAGCCGACGATCGTAAATCCTCCAAGAAAAATTGCGGCTAAACCAATTTTTACAAATAAAGGTTGACCCTCCGTTAGATAACCAAAGTCACACTTCCGAACCAATTCACCATTATACTCAACTAAATGTCTGCAAAATCTATTCATACTTGTATTATATCAAATTTGACTTTTTCTTACTAGTCTTGTGTCAAATTGATACTTCGTTTACTATTATTCAAATGGATAATTCTTACCTAAAATTATTTAAAGATTTTAAAAAGTTTATTGCTCCTTATCAAAATAGGCTGGTTTTTGCTATGGTTCTTCAAATCATCGCATCGACCGTATACCTTTACTGGACATATGGATTTTCTCAGATTGTAAATTTTGTTTCAGAATATACTCCCGGAGCATCCCTCACACCTCTATACACCATAGCAAGTGCCCTTCTTTTGGTACTTTTTATACGTGCAGTTTGCATGGGAGTTGGGCGATACAACCTTTTTACAAATACATTGAGAACTGCGATCGACATACGCGAGTATGCGATCGAACGCTTGAGCAGACTGGACATAAGCTGGCATGAAAAAGAAAATGCCGGAAACAAGGTAAAACGAATAGAGAGTGGTACTGATGGTATACGTGAACTATTTAGAATATTGATTGTGAGAATAGTAGAGATAACCGTCGGTATTGTCGGAGCGATAATCATCATTTTCAAGTTTGATCTATTTCTGTCGATCACACTACTACTCTACGCTATCGCCTACTATTTTATTTCTTCTCGATTCCGAAAGAAAATGGTTCTCGCGCGCCGTGAGAGAAACATTCATGATGAAAAATACACGGGTCTATTTTTCGAAGTGCTTAACAACATTAGAAGTGTCAAAGTGCTCAATATGTCAAAAGGATTGTTACGCATTGTTCGTAGCACTTCAAAAGAATTACAAACAATCGTAGATAGGATAATACTCCTCGACCAGAGCAGCTGGTCTATCCGAGTCTTCTGGGAAGCATTGGTCAGGATTGCCCTCATCGTCTATATCGTCTACGGCATCACTGAAGGTAGATACGAAGTCGGATTCTTGGTACTTTTCTATGGATATTTTTCATCGATTAGCGGATCTATCGAGGAGCTATCCAGTATTACTCAGGAAATTGCTCTCTCTAAGACAAATGCGATTCGCCTTGCTGACATGCTTCGAGTACCTATCACCATAGATACCGACAAAAACAAAACAGGCTTCCCTCAGGACTGGGATAAAATCACCTTCAAAGATTTGTCGTTTGCATATGGTGATTCGAAAGCCCTTTCAAATATCGATTTTGAAATCAAGCGTGGTGAAAAGATCGGTATCGTCGGTCTTTCTGGTGCCGGCAAGTCGACCCTCTTCAAGCTATTACTCAAAGAGCACGAAGCAAGCGAGGGTGATATATACATCGGCGAAACCCCACTCAAAAAAATAAAGAAAAGCGACTATCTCAAACACGTAGCAGCAGTACTCCAAGAGACTGAAGTGTTCAACATGTCTCTGAAAAAGAATATTGAACTTGCAAATATAGACGCCGAAAAAGATGAGGAGCTATTTGAAAAAGCGATCGGCACCTCTCATGTAAAAGACTTCCTCAACAAACTTCCCCAAGGCATCGAAAGCATCATCGGTGAAAAAGGAGTAAAGCTATCTGGTGGGGAAAAACAGCGCGTCGGTATCGCTCGAGCCATCTTTAAGGATCCTCAGATTTTGCTTTTGGACGAAGCCACCTCACACCTCGATGTAGAATCAGAAGGAAAAATAAAAGATTCGCTCCATCAATTTTTCCAAAATATTACAGCGATCGTCATCGCTCACCGACTTTCTACTATCCGCGAAATGGACAAAATCATCGTGGTCGAAGGTGGGCGCATCATCGAATCAGGAAACTTTGACGAGCTCTACAACAAGGATGCTCGCTTTAGAGAGTTTTGGGACAAACAAGCGCTTCAATCGTAGTGATTTCTTCTTTGGTGTTTGCACCGAGCGCCTCCTCTGGTGATATCACCACATCTGCAATCTGTTTGTTTTCTTTAAATGCTTGTTTGACCAAGTCAGTTAGGTAGTACTCTTTCTGAACATTTTCATTGTTGATTTCATTGATCGCTTTTTCCAACCAGGCTCGGCTGAAACAGAAATATGCAGGATTCACCTCGGTGACTGATAGCTGTTCTGGTGTCGCATCTTTCTTTTCGATGATAGCGGCAATCTCTCCTTTTTCATTTCTGATAATGCGGCCAAATGAGTGTAGTGCGTTTCGCCATTCGTTGAAATCAGCTACTTTCGCCACTGCCATCGTGAGTGAACTTTCTTTTTCTCTATGTACGGTTAGTAGTGTATTTAAGGTGCGTTCTGTCACAAGTGGATGATCACAATAGAGGACGATAATATCCTTTGTATCAGGCTTTAATGCTCCTAGCGCGCTCTTTACTGCATGTCCGGTACCTAGCTGCTGCTCTTGTCGTACATAGCGATGGTCGTCGCCGAGCGCTTCACGAAGAAGTGGCTCATTTTCACCCACGACAATAATAGGCTTGCCCAAACCAGCCTTTTGTACAGTTTCCATACCGTACGATATCATCGGTCGTTCTTTGACCTTTACAAGTGCTTTTGGAAGCACATCTTTCATTCGGGTACCTTTTCCGGCAGCCAGGATAATTACTTCAATCATAAAAATTTGTGACCCTACATATTAGTTTAATACAACATTAACAAACTTTTTGTTTGAGTCTGTAAATTTAAATGACGCAATGATACTTTCTACTTTTGAAATATCGTTCAGCTCATAAGGTGGTTGCTCACTTTGTGGGGTTGTTTTTTGACGCAAAACGAATTGGTATACTTGGTCATTAGTAAAGAAAATGTAACGGAGATCGTATAACTCCTGATATTTCACAACAGGAATCCCATTAATTTTAACTAACTCTCTTTTAAAATTCTCACCGCTAGGATAGTAATAATCAAAATAACCTTGTGGATTAGTCTCTCTTCCCTTGTAAACCATAAGTCCACCTACATAAAAATCGAGAATACCTTTTCCGCCAATTGGCTTTCCCTGTGGAATCAAAACCTTCGTAAAATTAAGGCTATCAGCTTCGGCAAGATGTAGACTATTAAGATACCACTCAGCTGGATACAAAAAAGAAAAACTAAATTTGGTGTTGGTGTATGTGTTTAGTTTGATTCTATCAGTTGCAGAAACCAGAGACTGATTTATATTTTGTTGTGAATAAATATAAACTCCACCCAACACCACCAGAACAGCAACACTAACAAATAATGGGATAATGAAACCTTTTTGATTTTTTTTCATATGTATTTTAGCTTACCACAGAATTAAAGTTCTCACTGCCTACATACCGCCGAATTTAACTACACTCACACACATCACCAAATGTGACCCTACAGGGAATCGAACCCTGCTTACCGCCTTGAAAAGGCGATGTCCTAGCCGATAGACGATAGGGCCATGTAGGCACTAATATAACATTTTTCTGAAAATTGGCAATTATTTGATTTTCTGATAAAGTAGCTCTACAAACGCGCGGTTAGCTCAGTTGGTAGAGCATCTCATTGACGTTGAGAGGGTCAGAGGTTCGAATCCTCTATCGCGCACAAAATATCTAACATGATCATCCTAGGAATCGAAACAAGCTGTGATGAAACAGCATTGGCATTGCTCGAAGTAAATGGAGACACATACCGAGTCATCGATAGCGTCATCCATTCTCAGATCGACCTCCACAAAGAATTTGGTGGAGTCTTCCCTATGCTTGCAAAACGAGAACATGAAAAGAAGCTCCCTATTCTCTACAAAAATCTAATAGAAAAAAATCCAGTCAACATAGACCGCATTGCAGTGACTTTTGGACCTGGACTTGAACCTGCATTGTGGACTGGGATAGTCTTTGCACAAAGCCTTGGTTTCCCTATCGTCCCAGTAAATCATATGGAGGGACATATCTTTGGTAGCCTCATCGATCAAGAAAATCACAAGTTACTACCCGTACAATTCCCCGCACTTTGTCTCCTCATAAGCGGCGGACATACCGAGCTAGTACTCATGGAGAAATATGGTACATACAAGATCCTCGGCAAGACTCGCGACGATGCAGTCGGCGAAGCATACGACAAAGTGGCGCGCATGCTCGACATCTCATACCCAGGTGGACCAGAGATATCAAAACGAGCTCGCGCACAACGTGATCAAAACATCACTCCAGAAATCACTCTGCCTCGCCCAATGATCCACTCAAAAGATCTGGATTTTTCTTTTGCAGGATTAAAAACCTCAGTACTTTACGCCCTCAAAGAACGAAAAAAGATAGTCGGACTAGAGCGAGAATTTGAACAAGCAGTCACCGATGTTCTCGTCTCAAAAACAAAAGATGCGATCGAGCAATACGGACCCCAGTCACTCATCATCGGAGGAGGCGTAAGCGCAAATACGTACATCCTAGAGAATCTAAAAACACTGGGCATTCCTACTTACACCCCAGGCAAACACCTCTCAGGAGACAATGCAGTGATGATTGCACTTGCTGGTGCGTTTGGAGAGGTAAAGACTGAGATAGAAGCCAAAGGAAATCTGAGTTTATAAAACAAAAAAACCGCCCGAGGGCGGTTTTTTTGTTTCTGTTAGTTACAGAATGGAGAGGTTATTGTATTCCAGATCTTTTTAAAGAATGATCCGATCTTTGATGGAGCTGCATCCTTTACGTTTGCAACATTTTTACCACCGTCCTTGCTAACTTCTACATCGACTGGAATCTTTGTTTCGATCTTTGTCTTTGTAGGAGCATCGAAGATAGTTCCAACTGCTGGAGCACCTGTCTTTGTGATAGTTGTACCAGTAGTCTTGTTTATCTTTACTTCAGATCCATACACAACACGTGAACCAAGGATAGCTACTGGACGAACATAATATGTTACGTTAGGAGCCATAGTAAATGTGTGTGAATGTTTTGTTGTAGCACCTGTAACTGCTGTACCTACTGCATATCCATAGAATGAAGTAGCATTTGTAGGTGTAGCAAGTGATAGAGGTCCGTAAACAAGCATACCTGTAGCTGCTGGAGTAGTATCCCAAGTTACAGTTGCCTTATTACCAACGACGTTTACTTTTACGTTAGTAAGAGCAATAGTTGTTCGGTAACCACCACCGCTTGATCGGCGTGATGATTTTGATGAACCAGTTGATCCATTACCACTTCCAGTAGATGAATCTACAGTTCCAGCTGAGTTCCCATTTGATTGGGTTCCAGGGCCGGTTCCTGCAGTACCTGCAGAGTTACCGTTTGACTGTGTACCAGGTCCAGTTCCAGCAGTTCCAGCTGAATTCCCATTTGACTGAGAAGTCGGAGCGCTGTTTGCACCTGCTGAGCTACCATTTGACTGTGTACCGGGAGCAGCGAAAGCTACAGTTCCGAGTGCAAGGATGGCAACAAGAGCAGAACTCACGATTTTGATAATGTTTTTCATAGTTTTTACTTAAAAATAAAAAAGGCTTTCAATAACCTTTATGTAACACAGTATATCATAGTATAGAAAAAAGTCAATACCTTTTATATATAAAAAGAATCAGCGCCGCTTCCGTGAGAAGCAGCGCTGTGTAAGCCATCTTTGGGCCCGAATTCACAGTCCAATGGACTGGAAGAACTCCATGGGTCCATCGACAGAGAGAAGAACTTCCTCCGTCCCGGTCACGTTTCCAATGAAGCGCATCGTTCGCGAAACCAGAGACTCGTACCCGACAATGGCGTAACTGCGCCCCGGATTCCCCAAGGGATGTCCGAGGAGAACGCTCGCACCCTGAAGCTCGATGAAGAGTTGCGGGTATAGAACACCGTAGCCCGTCGAAGAGATTGTCGAGAGAGCGGAAACGCCTGCGATGGAGGACTTCATGGTGATGTCGAAGCGGTCGTTGTCGATCTCGACCCACTGACGCACCTCGGGGAATGAGACGGTGTAACTCTTAGTCGCGACGAGGAGGACAAAGAAGTCGACCTCGCGCGTCGCCGGACCCGACGTGACAAACTCATTGTTGAGGATGCCAATCGCCGTGGGCGCATATGCCGCCTGCCCGAAGGTCTGAATTTCGTTCAGGTTGACATCCTGCGGACAGGTAACTTCGGTAACGAGGTCCGAAAGTCGGACCTTATCACCCTGCCGGGGAAATACCATGATCACATTCCACGGAATTCGCTCCAGCGAAGTTGTCAGGTGCTCGGCGACGAGGGTGAAGTCCATCGCCCTGTTGGTCGGGAAATTCCCGTTGATGATACCGCGGGCAACACCACTGGCGAAATCCGAAAAATTCGGGTTCGCCTTGGTCGGCCCTTCGACCCAAAAACTGACGATGGTCGTCCGCGGCCCAACAATGGGGCCGGGCTCGGAGGCGCGGCTGATGCCATGCCGTTGGAGCAGGGGTCCCTCGAGCAGTTGAATTCCGTCACCAAACTTGGCATTGGACTGAACTGCGGGAGCCGCATTGAGACTGACGATGGCCGCGAGGGCCACAACGATACTGATGAGGATTTTCATAGGAAACAATTGACAGAGTGCAGTATTTTTGCCGTCGAGGTGTAAAACGTACGTAGCACACGCTACACACATACCCTTCGGACCTACCAAACATCTTAGCACAAACACTAGACAAAGTCAAGTACCTATGCTATGATAGTTCTGTTACAAAGAAAGCACTTCACTTACCCATTTCCGTGTGTAACAACAGCGCTTTCGCCCCCTTTCATCTTTCAGGTGACGGGGGGTAATTTTTTTGCTATATTTAGAGCCATGCATGATAAATTTCTAAAGCCCTATTCCCCTCTCGATACCGAGGACCGTATATATGAAGGGTGGCTCAAAAGTGGATACTTTAATCCAGACAATCTCCCCGCTCGTCACAAGGAGCCTTTTTCTATCGTCCTCCCTCCTCCAAACGTAACTGGAATCCTCCACATGGGTAGTGCCCTCATGATCGCCATCGAGGACATCATGGTTCGCTATGCACGTATGCAAGGAAAGAAAACTCTCTGGATTCCAGGGACCGACCACGCTGCCATTGCTACTCAATCAAAAGTAGAAAAAGAAATCCAAAAAGCAGAAGGCAAAAGCCGACACGATCTAGGTCGCGAAGAACTTCTAAAAAGAATCGACGCCTTTGCAAAAGAAAGCCATGATCACATCGTAAACCAAGTTCGTAAGCTCGGCGCATCAGTCGACTGGTCTCGTGAAGCGTTTACTCTCGACGAAGAGCGGAATCTCGCCGTACGAACAGTTTTCAAAAAAATGTATGATGATGGACTTATATATCGTGGCTATCGCGTAGTAAACTGGGATCCAAAAGGACAAACCACTATTTCTGATGATGAAATTGTCTACGAAGAACGAAAGGCAAAGATGTACACCTTCAAATATTCAAAAGACTTCCCCATTTCCATTTCTACCACTCGACCAGAAACTAAAGTAGGAGACGTAGCAGTTGCAGTGCACCCAACAGATGAGCGATACAAGCAGTACATCGGAAAAGAGTACGATGCAGTCTTTGCCGGTGCACCGATTCATATAAAAATCATTGCGGATGAAAAAGTAGAAAAAGAGTTTGGTACTGGAGCTCTCGGTGTTACCCCCGCCCACAGTATGGTGGACTATGAGATCGCCCAGCGACACAGTCTCGAGATAAAACCAGTGATCAATGAGTATGCAAAGCTCACTGTGTCTGATTTTGCTGGTAAAAAAACTTCAGAGGCACGCGAACTTATCGTGGAATGGCTCAAATCACAAGGACTTTTAGAAAAAGAAGAAGAGATCACTCAAAACATAAGCACTGCAGAGCGTACTGGTGGCATCGTCGAGCCTTTGCCAAAGCTTCAGTGGTTTATCGATGTAAATAAAAAGTTCCGCGATGGCAAAAGTTTGAAGGACTTCATGCTCGCAGCCGGTGAAAAGATAGACATACTCCCTGATCGATACAAAAAAGTCTACTTCCACTGGATCGAAAACCTCCGCGACTGGTGTATTAGCCGACAGATCTGGTACGGACATCGTGTTCCGGTGTGGTACAAAGGTGAAGAGATGTACTGTGGTCTAGAAAATCCTGGTGAAGGTTGGACTCAAGATGAAGATACGCTCGACACCTGGTTTTCTTCTGGTCTATGGACATTCTCTACGCTTGGTTGGCCAAACAAATTTGATAAGCAGTATCATCCGACAACTATCATCGAAACTGGAACGGACATCCTTTTCTTCTGGGTTGCTCGCATGATTATGATGAGTGAGTACATTCTAGGTGAAATTCCTTTTAAAACAGTATACCTACACGGTCTCGTTCGCGATGAAAGAGGTCGCAAGATCAGCAAATCTCTCGGAAACAATATCGATCCAGTAGACATGGCAAAAAAATACGGTGCCGATGCGA
>JAGOVB010000021.1 GCA_018060945.1 Minisyncoccota bacterium
GCGGTTTTTTGTTACTTGAAACTATGTTAATCATGAAACATGATGCTTTTTTCGTATTTCACCTAGGTTTTTAGCCTCCGTTTCTTCTTTTTTGTGTTTTCCCTCCTCTCCCATCTTTTTAAGCTCTTCAAGAGGCAATTTTACGAGTTTTGAGGCCTGTTCTTCCAAATATATGGCCGTATTGAGCGCTGGATTGTCTAAAACCTCCTCTAAAAGTGCATGTAAAACAAACCCTATCTTTGGTCCAGGTGTTTCATGTGTAACGTCCATGATACGTTTACCATCTATTTTGAGCATACCTACAGTTACCGGGTCATGCATAGCTTCCTCTATCATTGCGTGGTATTTCCTTAGTCTATAAGGGTTTTCTTTAGGTTTCCCAGTTCCAATACGGTCACAAATACGTACATTCATAAGGTCCCAGATGTTTTCCTTGCCCACATTGTTTATCATACGCCGAACAGCTGAGAGGGTAATGGTTTCAGTATCAGAGAAAAACATATGCCATCGCACTAGAATAACCACCTTATCGAGGGTCTTTGAAGGGTATTTGAGGCGTTCTAGGATCTTTTTTGTTACACGTGAACCAACAACCTCATGTCCATAGAAGGTAAACTGGTTCGTTTCACGTGAAAACCGGCGTGTTTCTGGCTTGGCTATGTCGTGGAATAGGGCAGCGATACGTATATCGAGAGGGTAGTCTTTGTCGGCAGCGCACTGTAGTGAGCGTAGAAGATGCTCCCACACATCGTAAGCGTGTGCTTGGTTTTGTTCCACGCCTATACCGAGCTCAAGCTCAGGAACGAAGTGTTTAAGTAGGTCCAGTTCGTGGCACATCTCAATGCCTTTCTTTGGAGAAGGGGAGGATAGTATTCTAGAGAACTCGTCTCTGACTCGCTCGATAGCAATCTCTTTTATCAAAGCGCTGTTATCCTTTATAGCCTGAGCAGTATCAGTGTTAATCGTGAAACCTGTTTCAGCCATGATACGAACAGCGCGTAGCATGCGTAAAGCGTCCTCAGAGAGCCTTTCCTGAGCATTCCCAACACACTTAATGGATTTGTCCTTTATGTCCTTTAAACCACCGTATAGGTCAATATAGGAATCCACAGACCCATTCTTGATCCGGGCAGCGATCGCATTTATCGTAAAGTCTCTTCGTTTTAAATCATCTTCAAGTTTTGTACTGAACTTTACTTCATCTGGTCGACGGAAATCTGTGTATTTTGATTCGATACGATATGGAGTCACTTCAACAATCTTGAGAGTAGGGTCCTCGGCTTGTTCATTTACTACACCTACGGTTCCATAATCATTCTCATAGAATGTCTTGGGGAAGAGGGCAATTATGTTTTCTGGAGTTGCGTTTGTGGTCACATCCCAATCCTTTGGTTTCTTGCCCAATATCGTGTCTCGAGTACATCCCCCGACTATGTATGCTTCAAATCCAGCCTTCTCTAAAGTCTGGGTAATTGCGCTTATTTCGCTAGGAATTCGTGCTTCCATTTGGCGTTATTGTAGTACAACTTTTGATTTTTGCCTATTTATAGGTTAGTATTGTTTTTATCAACGCACCCGTAGTGAAATGGATATCATACCGGTCTTCGGAACCGTTGTTGGGGGTTCGAATCCCTCCGGGTGCACAAGTGCGATGCGGGCATGGTTTAGTGGTAGAACACGTCCTTGCCAAGGACGAGATTCGGGTTCGATTCCCGGTGCCCGCACCATAAAGTTGGGGATAAGTCTGTGGACATTGGGTATAAGAGACAGGAAATATGGCTTAAATACGTCAAAATGTCTGACTTTGAGTCCTTTTTACTTTGTTGGTAAATATGGGGAATACTCAATACATAGGACAATTAGGAGAGAATATTGCGGTCAGATTTTTGTCGGACAAAGGCTTTGACGTCATCGAACGGAACTTTAGACAGAAGTGGGGAGAGATAGACATCATTGCAAAGAAGGGAGGAGTGCTCCATTTTGTCGAAGTAAAATCAATCCAAGGAAACTATCGTGCGGAAGAAAATGTGCATGCGCAAAAGATAAAAAGATTAAAGCGAACGATACTAACTTACTTAAACGGTAAAGACATAGAATTTGAATTTTCAGTAATAGTCGTACATATAAATCTTCAGAACAAGACACAAAGAGTAGAATCTATTGAGAATATTATACTTTAATGCTACTATTTCGAAATTACGGAGCGTGGTGTAACGGCTAACATTCCTGTTTTGGGAACAGGCGACTCCGGGTTCGAATCCCGGCGCTCCGACATTTATGTCATTTATAAAGAATATTGAAGATTTTAACTGTCTTCACTGTGGGTTTGAGGTAAAAGGGGATGGATATACCAATCATTGCCCCAAATGCCTCTGGAGCAGGCACGTAGACGTAGATCCAGGGGATAGAAAGGCTGAGTGTGGCGGTCTTATGAAGCCTGCTGGCTATATCGATGGGAAAATACTACATAAGTGTGAAAAGTGCGGATTTGAAAGAAAAAACAAAGTGCAAAAGGATGATAATCAGGATATGATTATTCGTATCAGTACACATGTATGCTAAAGATATTAAACAACAAGCAATCTCTTTAAGAAATGAAGGATATTCATACCAGACCATCTCAAAGAGACTTTCAATACCAAAAAGCACACTAAGCAAATGGCTTGGAGATCTTTTCTTTGTGCCGAATGAAATTTCTAAACAGATAATCGAAAATGGTCAAAAGAAAAGTTCTGCTATAAAGTCTTCACAAAAAGCATTATCACTTGAAAAAGCTATCCAGTATGCAGAAAGTTTAGGGGATCTTTCAGATCGAGACATTTTACTTCTAGGGATAGGTATTTATATTGGTGAGGGGAGTAAGACTGCAAATGTAGTAAGAATATCCAATTCTGACCCTCGAATAATCAGATTTGCTATTAAGTGGTTTAACGTATTGGGAATAGATAGCTCTCACCTTAAAATCAGAGTGCACATATATCCAGATAATGATAAAAACAAAGTTCTTGCATATTGGATTGATCAAACAGGTCTCGGTATGAATAATTTTCACCCATGTTATGTAGACGAAAGAAAAGATAAAAAAGATAAGAAGAAAAATGTACTCCCATACGGCACGGCACATTTGAACGTATTGGGTAATGGAGATAAGGATCTCGGAGTCTTGTTACATCGAAAGATTCTTGCTAGTATAGACTTTGTTCTTAAAATATAAGTTTTGCGGGACTAGTTTAATGGTAGAATAGGAGTTTTCCAAACTCTTGGCGGGGGTTCGATTCCCCCGTCCCGCACATTTTAAAGACAAAAGAAAAACCACCCCGTAGATAAACTACGCAGGTGGTCTGTGTCGGTTACACGTTACCGATACCGTGCTTAGGAAATGCCCAGCTCTTTACGGACCAAAGTCCGAAGGTTTTCCGCAACATGCGGGCGATCGGGTGAGAGATAGCCTTTTCCGCTAAAATGCGGCCTTCCTAAGGAGTGTTCGCATGATATGCTGATCACTTTCTTTTGACGGCAGTGAGGAAGTAGATCTTCACCGGTATAGTCGGTGCTGAGCTTATGGTCGAGCAGAACAATGTCTGCCTCGCCGATGAGGTGTATCACCTCATGAAGGGGTGGCATTGTGACTTCACCAAAAGTGAAGCCCTCTTCCCCCAGTCCTGGAGGACTACAGAGCACAATCTCTCCGAGACCTTCAAGAGCCTCCCTCATCAGATTGGCTTTGGGACGCTCGTCTTCGATAATCAGAATTTTCATATATCAGGTCGTTACTTACAGGTACCAATGTGTCGCTCAAGCGGTTTCAGCCATTTAAGAAGACTCTCCACATCTGCCTCACGGCAATCAATGATTCTGTGGTTAATCTCAGGACCTTGAATAGGGGTAATCAGGATAACCATGAAAATGTCGGTTCGATGCTGCCACTCTAACCAGTGGGTAGCCTGCCAAACATGTTTCAAAACCCCTGCATCATGAGCTCCTGGAGCGCTGGTGCTGTCGGGATCGATTACGAAAGTCCGCAGTATTCCGTTCGGTGTGCAGATCATACTTCCTTTATTTTGAGTTGTGTTGGTTAGTTGACGATGGCAGACTGGAGATAGACATTCTTGATGGGATCTCCATCTTTTTCCCGGTATCCGCCATGGCGGGTAGCGTCGGTCCAGGGGAAGTAGGCGATGAAGTCTCCCTCTGTATGGACAATCAGTACAAAGCCTTCTTTGTCCATTTCCATTCCGAATCCGACTATCCGGGCAACCTTAAAGTCCACCTTTATTGTCTTTCCAAGAAGTCTCGAGTGAATGTGTATGTGGGGAATTTCGATGTTGATGTTCATTGTTTTGGTCTTTCGGTGTTTGTTTTGTCAAAAAGCTTTACCCTATAATCATAACCTTTTCAGGCTATTTGTCAAGTAAATTTAGACAAAGAATACTTCTAAACTATATAAACCCTTATATATCAACATATAATACTGTTGACAATTTTGTAACAACAGTATAGGATAAAGGCATGATAGAAGAACTATTCAAACAATTAGGCTTTGCCGAAAAAGAGATCCAGGTATACCTAGCTATCCTTACCCAAGGGAAGACTACTCCTGCAAACCTAGCGAAAATCACAGGGATAAACCGTACGACCGTATATAGCATTGCCAAAGAGCTCGTAACAAAGGGGGTAATCATCGAGGATATAGCTGGTCCAAAGACTCATCTAGTAGCCTTGCCACCAGAAGATCTAAAAAACCTCATCAAGAGGGAAGAGCGAGTAGTACAAGAAAAAAAGGTCCTCATAGACCAGGTCATCAACGAATTGCAGGATTTTTCAAAGACAACAAAGTATTCTATTCCAAAAATCACTTTTATATACGAAGAGGACCTAGAAGACTTTCTTTTTAAACAAGCAGCAAAGTGGAATGAAAGTGCGCTCTCACGAGACAAGATGTGGTGGGGATTTCAGGACCCGAGCTTTGTAGTACATTTTCAAAAATGGATTGATTGGTACTGGACCAAGTCAGCTCCACCAGAGCTCACTCTAAGGCTACTCACAAATGATTCTTCCATAGAAAAAGAAATGGCGACTCGTAAATATGAAAAGCGACAAATAAAATTTTGGGATAAAGGAACAAACTTTAGTGCGACGACATGGATCACTGGAGACTATCTCACCATGATCATCACTGATAAAAAACCTTTTTATCTCGTACAGATTCATGATGCTACGATTGCGCATAATATGAGAGAGGTATTTAAAGGAATTTGGAGTGAGTAAACAAAAAACCGCTTCTCAGCGGTTTTTTGCGTAAACAGATATAAACTAGTTCTTATTTTACTGCGTCCTTCAAAGCCTTTGCTGCTCGGAACTTTGGAACCTTCATCGCTGGAACCTTGATTGCTTCTCCAGTTCGTGGGTTTCGTGCCTCTCGAGCTGCTCGCTGCTTTACTGAGAATATACCCAAACCTGCAATGCTTACCTCATCTCCTTTCTTGAGGGTATTGATAACTGAGTTCACAACAGCATCAACTGCTTGTTCTGCCTGAACCTTTGTTCCTCCCAATACTGCATGTACTGCATCTACGATTGCTGCTTTATTCATGGTTTATATATTATGGCTTATAATGGGCATATTATATACCCCCCTATTTTTCGTGCAACTAGGGGGTTTCTCCAAGAATGTCTCGCATCGCTTGGTTGTGATCGATTTTTTTACTATTATTTTTTACTATTTCAAACATATCTTTCACAAAACCGGTTATGTTTTGATTGATAATCTCTATCGCAACCTCTTCTTCCCAGTTGATAATCATCACTGTCGATTTAAATATCCAGATTTCTGCGTGATAATCAAAAAATCTTTCGGGCACAGTTCCGTAGTCAGCCATTCGTCCAGTAAAACTCTCGACAATAGCTCGAAGTGCTTTAGGATCTTTCTTGAAAAAGATACCGTATAGTTTGTACGCGTTTTCTTGAAGTATCCCCTCAAGAATAATTCGATTTTTCTTAATTGATTCGTTAAATCGTATGAGTTCTGCTGCCGAAAGTTTTTTGTGGAGATTGATCCAAGATTTATTTGGTTGAATAGCGTATATTCTCTGGTCTACGTTTAGAGAAGCGATGCGCTCGTGAGCAGGGATTATTTCTTTGATTCCTGCGTAGACAGTAAATTCACTTTCCTTAGAAATCTTTACTTGCGATCCTTTTCTCTCTGAAGCGGTAGATTCGATTTCGCCAATGACGCTTAATAGGTTTGAGCGAAGTTGTTCTTCGGTAATTGCTATATATCGAAAGCGTTTGCCGTTTTTAACAGGAAGGACGAGGTTTCGATGTATAAGCCTCTTTGTAATAAAAGCTACGGTAGTTCGGGGGATATCTATAGTGTGAGCCACTTCCTGAAAGGTTTTTACCTGTTCAAGAGAGGTCAAAATATCTATCTCAGTCTCATTGAGGTTAAGGAAAGATAGTGATTTATTATTCCAATTCATGGATATATCCTAGCAAATGACAATTATGTTGTCAATGTACTATATAAAGCATGGCTATATATAAAGCTATATATAAATTTGTAAAGTCTATATCGGTATACTTTACAATACTCAATTAAAGTGGTAAAGTTATACCAGATAAGTTCGTTGACCTCTTGAACCGCCTGTGTGGGTGATTCAAGAAGACATTTGCTCAACTGTCTAAAAACAGAGCACGTATGGCGTAAACGATACCGCCTTTGTAGATTATGGTCACCATCACTCGTTCGCACCGAATGGCCTCTTGTCTCATAATGGATTGTTACCTCAGTTCCGACCAGTTTTGTGCCATCGAGCTCAGGCATCCAGTGGAAGAGAACTGCGAGGTCCCGCATCTCGTGGAGCTACTCGAAAGAGAGAGAGTGGCAGGGTCAACCCAGCTGCTAGGCGAACTCACTCGTCTTCTCTCCCTCGTTTACTTCAAGGGGTACCGTCAGCGTGGATCTGAGAAATCGGGGTGAACAAACTGACTGCGGCTTAGGCACGCGGGGTGGACATACTACCTGGCAACAGAATCGTATGCAGGGACAAAATGTCCCTACTGTCTCGGAATGTGTATTCCGACTGATGATGACTCAAAAGAGTCGAAACAGAAGATCTTTAATAAAAAGTTGAGTGTGGAAGAAAGTTAGTAATCGACTTGCTGGCATTTTGCCAAGCGGATTATTGACTGTCACCACACTCACCCCATGACCACTAGTATTCAGATTCCCACCGTCGTCAGTGCGACCTTTACGCACCTCGGCAACTTCACCGTCGATTACGACGAGAAGGCGAGCGAGCAGTCAATCGGGGTCCGATTCACTGACATGTTCAGTAAGAGCGGGAGAACGATGGCCCGAGGATTCCACCCAGAGGACCAGGGAGTCAAGCAGGTGGAACTCGCGACTCTGCGACTCAGCCTCGATACCGAGCTGTCGCGAGAAACACTCGCTGAGGTCGTTACCAACATCGACAAAGCACACCCTTGGCGATTTGCTGGCATCCGGGCCCTGCTCACACTGGGTTTTGGTGACACCTATCGAGAGGACGTCAACCTTATCGCGTTCGCATCTCGCTGCCACATCCCATCAGATAGTGACATGGGTTACCCCATCCTCAACCCTTCAAAGCGAAGATTGGGTATCGGTTGGAGAGCTCAAGACCAAGTCGTTCTAATGGTTCGCGAGGCAGCCACGTCATGAATGGTGGTAAACCCACTCGGTGAAGCAACCGTGGCAAAGGCCTAAAACTTTCAAAGAGCCGTCAGAAATTATCTGGCGGTTTTTATTTTGTGAGACTATCTTGCAAACTCGATTGCGCGGGTTTCGCGGATGACGTTTACCTTTATTTCTCCTGGGTATCGCAAATCTTTTTCTATTTTTACTGCAATATCTCGTGCTAGATTTTTCGCTTCGAGGTCAGTGATCTTTTCTGG
>JAGOVB010000022.1 GCA_018060945.1 Minisyncoccota bacterium
GGCCGAAGCCGATGGTTGGGTATCCGACCAACAGTCCGAGGTACAGCCATGAACCCTGTGGATCACCCACACGGAGGAGGAGAAGGCCGACAAGGACGAGGACGACGTCGAGCAATCAACGTCTACGGTCGCCCAGTTGGTAAGGGACAGAAGACACGAACACCAAAGAAGTACTCGAATGCATTTATTGTATCTCGTCGTCGAGTAGGTAAGGTCAAAAATCTTGACTAGTAGCCATATTTTGTATAGTATTCAATCTCATGACACGATCACTTAAAAAAGGTCCATACGTAGCAGAGCGACTCCTTCAAAAGATCGCCGGCAAGAAACCAGAACAAGCTGGGGTTATTAAGACTTGGTACCGACGAAGCACTATTTCTCCTGAAATGGTTGGATTTACTTTTGGTGTTCACAATGGCCGCGATCATGTGGCTGTTTTAGTGTCAGAAGATATGGTTGGGCACAAACTTGGTGAGTTCTCTCCGACACGAAAATTCACTCGACACGGAGGAAAGATGCAGAAAGAGTTGGATATTAAGAAAAAAGAAGCTGAAATCGCTGCTGCAAAATCTGCAAAGGCTGATACGACTGCTCCAGCAAAATAATTTTTATGATTACTGCTTCACTCAACAATTACAGACAGTCTCCACGAAAAGTTCGCCTTGTAGCAAACCTTATTAAAGGTAAAAAGGTAGAAGAAGCACTCAACATGCTTGGCCAGGTTACAAAACGAGCATCAAATCCACTCGCTGCGCTTGTACTTTCAGCTATTGCAAACGCAAAAAACAATTTCAATATTGAAAAAGACAATTTGTTTATCAAAGAAATGCGAGTTGACGGGGGAGTGGTGATGAAACGAAGCATGCCACGAGCACGAGGATCAGCTTTTCCTATCAAAAAGCGAACAAGCCATGTTTCAGTCGTATTGGCTCCTAAGGTAGAAAAGAAAAAATAATTTTATGTCACACTCAGTACACCCATTTTCACATAGACTAGGAATCATCAGAGACTGGAAAAGCCGATGGTTTGCAAGCAACAAACAATACCGAGATTACTTCAAGGCAGATATTTTGATCCGAGAATTTTTGGTCAAAGATCTTCGAACATTCTATGTTGGTGGTATTCATATCGAACGCAGCCAAAAGGCACTCCGAATCATCATCCAAACTTCACGTCCAGGTATGATCATCGGCCGAAGCGGTGACGGTATCACAAAACTCAGAGAGAAGATCCTCAAACTTCTTGCTCGACACAATATCTCTCTTGCAGGTCAGGAGCTCAAGCTCGAAATCGAAGAAATCAAGACTCCAGAAGCCAATGCTGCTATCGTTGCAATGATGGTTGCTGAAGCACTTGAAAAACGACTTCCGTTCCGACGAGTACTTAAGCAGACTATCGAAAAGGTTTCAGCTAGCAAGGATGTAAAGGGGGTCAAAATCAAGCTCGGAGGCCGACTTGGAGGTGCAGAAATGGCACGAGTAGAAGATCTCAAGCGAGGACGTATTCCACTTCAGACTATGCGTGCTGATATCGACTTTGCTCGTGAAAAGGCACACATGTCATATGGTGATATCGGTATCAAGGTCTGGATTTACCGAGGAGATATCTTCGCAAAGGATCTTAATCAGCCAAAGAAATAATATAAACTACCATGTTATTCCCGAAAAAAGTAAAACATCGAAAGTGGTTCACCGGCCGAGAACATCCTGACAAAGTTGGGAATGAAACTCGCGGAACAAAACTCTCATTTGGTTCTCATGGACTAAAGGCAATCACTGCTGGCCGAATTACTTCAAACCAGATCGAATCTGCTCGAAAAGTAGTATCACGATACGCAGCAAAGACTGGAAAGGTTTGGATCCGAGTTTTCCCAGATCGACCATACACTCAAAAGCCTGCCGAAGTAAAAATGGGTAAAGGAAAAGGAGATCCTCAGGGATACGTAGCGGTTATCCGACCTGGCCGAATTCTTTTTGAAATCGACGGAGTGGATGACAAGACTGCGATCGACGCCCTAAAGGGAGCAGGGGTTAAAATCTCTGTAAAGACCAAGGTAGTGAGCCGAAACATTGCATAGACCGTCATTTCATGATATAAACACCTAACATGCCAACTACACCAGAACAAAAGAATATCGTCCGACGAAAGACACTCTCAGGTGTTGTGGTTTCTGACAAGATGAAAGACACTGTTGTCGTACTTGTTGAACGATACGTAAAGAACGAAAAATACCAGAAGTTCATGGTATTAAAGAAGCGATACAAAGTACACAACCCAGGCAACACAAAGAAAGTAGGGGAAAAGGTCACTATCGAATCATGCCGACCTATCTCACGACACAAGTCATTTGTCGTAATAGAAACAAAATAATATGATCCAACCACGCTCAATAGTACGAATAACCGATAACTCAGGCGCAAAGATTGGCCGAATTTTCAAAGTGCTCGGTAGCTCAAAGAAGCGATACGCACATATCGGTGAGCTTGTTGTACTTTCTGTACAAAAAGCAGAACCTCGAAAGGCGATCAAAAAGAAAGACGTACTCTACGCTGTGGTTGTTCGATCTACAAAGCCATTCCGACGAGCTGATGGTTCTTACATCCGATTCGACGAAAACGCAGTAGTTATTTTGGATAAAGGAAAGAAAGAACCAGTAGCAGGTCGTATTTTTGGTCCGATTCCTCGAGAGATCCAGGAAAAAGGCTTCCAGACTATCGTCTCTAAAGCACCTGAAATCGTTTAAATATATGAATACACTTCACATCAAAAAAGGAGACACAGTTGTCGTCCTCACAGGAAAAGATAAGGGAACCAAAGGTAAGGTCGCAAAGGCTTTCCCAAAACTCGGTAAAATCGTGGTTGAAGGAGTCAATGTTCGAAAGGCTCATCAAAAAGCTACTCGAAAGGCAAAAGGTCAGACTATCACCAAAACACTTCCGATCGACGCATCAAACGTAAAGCTCGCAAAATAATTTTATGAAAACGATTAAAGAATTAGAAAAATCATCATACGAGACCCTGAAGAAAGAATACGGATACACAAACGTAATGCAGACTCCTCGTATCAAGAAACTAGTAATCAGCACTGGTATCGGGTCTATCAAGGACAAAAAGAAGATCGAGCTCATCGCTGATCGTCTTGCAAAAATCACTGGTCAGAAAGCAGCTCCACGTTCTGCAAAGAAATCTATCGCTACATTCAAAGTACGAGAAGGGGATGTTGTCGGATACCAGGTCACACTCCGAGGTGCACGTATGTATGACTTCCTCGACAAGCTTGTCCACATTGCTTTTCCTCGAACAAAAGACTTCCGAGGTATCACTACAAAGGCAGTCGACAACATGGGGAACTACACACTAGGTATCAAAGAACACACTATTTTCCCAGAAACCTCAGACGAAGAACTAAAAGATGTATTTGGATTCGCAGTAACCATCGTCACTAGCTCAAAAGATCCAAAGCAAACCATCTCATTCCTCACCGCTCTCGGATTCCCATTCAAGAAGGCAGAATAACAAACAAACCGCGCAAGCGGTTTTCTGTTTATCTCGGGTAGGTTTGGTAGATTTTTGTACTAAGATCACCAATCAGCATCTTTTTTCCAGAGAGTCTTTCTAAGTCTTCAATTAGTTTGGAACCATCCTCCATTGTTCTCAAGTCGATCAAATCTGTTAATCCATTTTTAGTGTCAATAAAAAAAGATGCTGGATTTATAGGATCACCGAGATCATTCTTTTGATAAGATATCGTCAATATATCAGACCATGTTGAGTCTATGTTTTTACCACCTTTTTTATATATAAATTTGTCTTCAGACAAAGTCAGGGAGGTTTTTGGATATGAGTAGAGTACAATCAATATTAAAATAACAGTCAAAACACAGCCAAGCAATACATATGTGAACTCAGGCGTGTTAAATGAGCGGTAAATAACCACTACTAGTATCGGAGCACTCACTAGTAAACTCCAAAGGATAGACCTAGTCCCATTTTCGGTGTATGTTTTCATAAATAAATAATATCATCAAATGTAGCTCGCCGCTCTCGGATAAACTACTCACGCGGTTTTTTTGTTATACTATACATATAATCATTTAAAAAATATATGAGCACTGATTTCAAAAGTTTGGTTGCAATTGTGTTTGGGGTGTTAAGTGTTTTTTCTCGCGTGCTAATTGACTCAATTCATATTACTCCAACGTATTTGGCAACTACAACAATACCTCTCATCATATCAATTTTTGTTTTGTGGACGGGAGTTTCTATAAGAAAAAATGGTGGAAAAATTGGAGGTTTAGTAGCTATTGTATTCGGGGTAATTGGAGTTTTGGGTCATGCATTAAAACTCCTGCTTTTGGTATTTGGAGCGTAAGATAGTACAGACTAAAACAAAAGACCGCGCAAGCGGTTTTTTTGTTGTGTAATATTTAAAAACCACCAAAGACCCCGTCGAAATAAAATTTATTTTAGACTTTCGGGGATAAGTGCTTTGCTTTATTTTCTGGCCCTAATACAATGTAGGAATTAAGAAATAACTTCTACACTTATGAATGATAATCAATACATAACAAAAACGGACTTAAAGATATTTGGAAAAGAGTTGGTAGTAGAAATTAAGAAAGAGCTTGAAGATCGTCTTGAAGATAAGTTTCAATTAATGAGAGAAGAAATACGTAAAGAAAATAAGTTATTTTACAACGAAATCAAGAAAGATAACGCGACTTACTATGGACTTATTCAGGAAGATTTTGAGCATAAGTTCGATCTTATGAAAGAGTATCTGATTGATGTTCCAAATCTAGTTCGTGAATTACGTAATAAAGCAGAGGAAAGTGATGAAGAGCATAGAGATTTTCGTGCAAGGCTACGGTTGCTTGAACAAGGTTAATAAAAGAAAAACTCAGACAACAATTACTCGTCTGAGTTTTTCTTTTTACCCCCTTACGGGGAGGACCGAAGCCATTTGTAATAAAAATATATACTAGTAGATGAAAATGTCAAAACTTGAGGTTCCACTTTGGAACCTCAAACAGACTCGCATTTTATACCCAGAGTGCTATATTACCTATATGAAAAAGAAAGCCTCATTTTTGGCGAGACATAAAAAGAGTTTACTTTCACTGGTTCTCGTCCTTGCTCTCGCTGTAATCGGGTTCTTCACTTTACAAGATAATAAAAGAGAATTAACTGATAAATATTCTGTAGACAGAAAGCATGTCTACTATCGAGATGGGCGTAGCGGCATAGATAATATCGTGGTTTCAGCTGATCCGGCAACCTTTGTAAAGATAGAAAAACAGGTAGAAATGGATGAACATTGCGGATTCAGTTATTGGAAAGATAAAAATAGCGTTTACTTGCAAGGAAAAAAGATAGAGGACGCAGATCCGAATACATTTGAAATCATTCCTTACAAAGGAAGATATTGTAATGCTGGACAATATTCACTCGATGCTCAGCATGTCTTTTACAACAATGCAGTCGTAGAAGATGTTGATCGATCTACTTTTGTGTATAACGGATCTTATACGATAACTGACAGAAGGGGTGTATATTATGTAAAAGGAAAGAAATGCTTTGCGACTGAAACATTGGTAAAAAGTGAGTTGGGTTATACAATCAAGATTCCAAAAAATTGGGATTTTATACCTGCGGATGAATACAATGGAGACGAGATATTTGATTGTGGGATGGGCAGTCGAATGTCTGTAGAACGAGGTCCACTTGCTGAATTTGAAAAAAAGGAAGCGATCAAAACTCCTGAGGGCCTAGTCAGCGGTGCAACCATACAAGGGTGGTATGTTTCTATGGATGGTCATGGATATTCTGCGTATGAGATGAGGTCTTCTAAAGACAATATTATATTAAATTTGTCGATCACAGACCCAATAGAATATTACCCTTTTCTTTCTACAGTTAAATTTGATTAATGTACGCATGCTTACTCTCAACACGAGCGACCATCGCACAAATGGGACTCGATACATGTCAGGGATCAATACTCTGTGAACCAGATACCGACAACCAATTCGCTTTAGAAATCACCAACAGAGGCCCGCTCCCCATACAGCTATTTGCGGGGACGAAGATAGTGAAAGGGATTTTTATTAAAATCAAGGCATAGTTATTAAATATGAGCCTAATCCCAATTTCAAACTCCATAAAAAATTTATATATAAAAGATGGTAGAGATATCTTTTTGTTTGAGCTAAAAGATGCTGAAGGCATTCAGGTTGTTAGAAGATACAAGAATCAAGACATTATTCAAGACAACAAAGTAATGTTCATTACAGTGTATCTGAAAAAAGGGGCAGTACACGGTAGTGTGAGTTGCGTTGTGTATGATCCAAATGATGAAAATCTCAGATGGACTATGGTGGCTCCATCCTCAGTGATATTTCAACGTCCTACCAGTTATGATTTTGGTAGGGGTGATGACATTCATTTTGATCCAATAAAAAAGGTCATTAATTTCGAGTCAATAGAATACAGCGTAAATGACTTCATTGATTTACTGGAGCTCAATCACCTGAGAGATATGTTTTTTTGGAGTCGATTGGCCGCTCTAGTCAAAACATCTTTACTTCATATACTATTTTTCTTGGCTGATAGTAAATATGACAAAATGAAAGTCTTGATTAGAAGATCTGAAGGGATTAGTAATATTAAAGAAGTGGATGAAGGACCTAAGGTAAAGCAACCAGACGATCCTTTGTTCAAGTATTTTCGTATTTACAAGAATTTCTTTGGATTTATTGTATTTATACTACTATTTCCCTTATCTATACTTTCAATATGCTTGAACGCTGCTTATTTTACAATATCAAACCCATTTCTCTTATTTCTTTCTTTGCTTTTGTTTTACATCATGGAAAAACTAAGCGGACTTCTAGAGCACGCTCTAAGTCGCACAAATTTTGTTCAATCTATAACAAAGCAGACTTTTCAGTTGAAGGGCAGGGTTAAACATCTATTGTGAGTGATCTGGGAATTAATATTGACCCGCCCCAACCTTTATGCTAGTATGTGGGAATTCTTTACCAAGAGAATATAAGTCTATAAATAAGTTGGAAGCAGGCTCGGCAATCGCCAGAGAAGCTAACCAACGCTATTTTTATTGCTTTTTTATTAGAAAATTTATCACAAATGGCAAAAACATCAGTTATTGCACGTTCGCAAAAACCGCCAAAATTCAAGAGTCGAGTAGTTCGACGATGTTTTCGTTGTGGCCGTAAACAAGGCTATATGCGAGACTTTGGAATTTGTCGTATCTGTTTCCGTGAGTTCGCAAATGAAGGAATCATTACTGGTATAAAGAAATCATCATGGTAAGCGATCCTATTTCAGACTTGATTGTTCGTATCAACAATGCGAGCATGACACGAAAGACATCTGTTTCTGTACCGTATTCAACACTTAAGGAAAGCATTGCCCACGTTCTTTTGAAGGGAGGGTATGTTGCTTCTGTTGAAGTAAAAGGAAAGAAGATCGTAAAGACACTCGAAATCGGACTCGTATACCTAGGTGATGAGCCTCGTGTACACGGTGTTGATCGTATCTCAAAGTCTTCACGACGTATTTACCGAAAGGCAAAGGATATTCGTCCTTTCCGTTCTGGATATGGAAACTTCATCCTCTCAACTCCAAAAGGAGTATTGAGCGATGTTGATGCAAAAAAACTAAAGGTCGGAGGAGAGCTATTATTCAAAATCTGGTAATACTACATATATGTCACGAATAGGTAAAAAAATAATTGAGATTCCAGCAAAGACAGAAGTAACGTCTGTTTCTGGAGTAGTCACTGTAAAGGGACCTCTTGGTACACTCACAAAGACACTAAAGCCGACTGTAGCTGTAGTAGTAGCAGATGGAAAAGTAACTCTTACTCCAACTGAACACACCCTCGATACACTAGCGCTCTGGGGAACATACTCT
>JAGOVB010000006.1 GCA_018060945.1 Minisyncoccota bacterium
AGAGCTTAAAAAGATGGGAGAGGAGGGAAAACACAAAAAAGAAGAAACGGAGGCTAAAAACCTAGGTGAAATACGAAAAAAGCATCATGTTTCATGATTAACATAGTTTCAAGTAACAAAAAACCGCATTCGAAGCTAGATTGATGCTTGGAAATACGGTTTGTTGAGAATGTATTCCATCGAGCTTACCTAAGAGGTGTCGCAACTTCATTTATTACAATGGACTCCACAGAGTCCTTAAAAAGATAAGAATGTGAAGTGATGCGCTCACGATCTAAGCTAAACAGGGGAAACGTCCTCGGGCACACGACTAGAAACTACCCTAGCGTATTGTGAAGAACTATATGTTCGGAGATCTCTCTCCGGCGAACAAAATAGTTCTTCGGAGAAGTCTCGGTTGACCTCTAAACTGACCTGTGATCATTATAGCAACAGTAAAAGACATGTAAAGGACATTACTGTGGATAACTATGTCCTTTATAATTTTATTGAAAGGGGGCAGTGATCAGATCCTAAAATATCGTTGTGAATACTAACTTCTTTTACCTTTTCTAGAATTCCTTTTGTTACAAAGAAATAATCGATTCTCCATCCAACATTGCGATCTCTTGCAAAAGTTTTCATATCCCAGTATGTATATGCTTCTTTTTTTTCTGGATTTAGTGATCGAAACACATCAAAATAATTATTCTTTACTACTTTATCAAGCCACGCACGTTCGATAGGGAGGAAGCCTGTGTTATCCACATTTTCCTTTGGTCGGGCAAGGTCGATCTCAGTATGCGCAGTGTTAATATCCCCACAAAAGATAACTTCATGGCCTTTTTTCTTTAATTTATTGATATATTCCAAAAAAGCATCGTAAAACTTGAGTTTGTAGGCTAATCGTTCAGGTCCACCACCTCCGTTAGGGAAGTAGCAGTTAATGAATACAAAATCTTCATAGAATGCAGTGATCATACGGCCTTCTTGGTCTAGTTCTGGATTACCTACACTAAACTCTACCTTCAACGGCTCAACTTTTGAATATATGGCTACACCACTGTATCCTTTGCGGGTTTTACTTGATTCAAAAAAGGCATGATAGCCCTTTGGAGCACGAACTTCGGGAGGGAGCTGGTCTGCTTCTGCCTTTATCTCTTGCATACAGAAAATATCTGCATTTTGAGCCATTAGCCAATCAAAACCACCTTTCTTTACGTTTGCACGGAGACCATTTACATTCCAAGAAATGATTTTCATGCACAAACTATATCATTTCCTCCCTTTACCATGAAACTTTTTGTGCACGTTTCGCAATTCGGAGTCGGTGATGTGGGTATAAATCTGAGTTGTTGAGATATTTGCATGGCCCAAAAGCATCTGTACTGAGCGAAGATCAGCGCCATTACGCAGCAGATCTGTTGCAAATGAGTGACGAAGGACGTGAGGAGTGACTTTTTTACTGATACCAGCCTTTGTAGCATAAAATCGCACGATTCTCTGTATTGCACGTGGAGTGAGGTCAAAAAGAGTGCCTGACATATGTTTTGACTTGTCCATATAGGCTTTTACATGCTTTTTAGCATCGTCTGAGAGGAAAACAACGCGTACTTTTTCTCCTTTTCCAC
This sequence comes from Minisyncoccota bacterium, assembly GCA_018060945.1. Taxonomy (GTDB): domain Bacteria; phylum Patescibacteriota; class Minisyncoccia; order Phycocordibacterales; family PALSA-1337; genus JAGOVB01. The sequence continues at coordinate 1,611 of JAGOVB010000006.1, forward strand.
GAACAGACATTTCATCAAGCTTGAGGTTGATATCTGGGGGAAGGGCACAGAGCTCAGAAACACGCAGTCCTGTAGAGAAGAGGAGCTCAAGGATGGCTCTGTCGCGAAGATTGTCACCTGGAGCTTCTAATAGGCGTCTTAGGTCATCTGCGGTGATAAAATCAAGAGATCGTTCAGGAACCTTGGCAAGCTCGATACGGTCTGGGGGAAGGGACTTTATGCCCTGTTTTGCGAGGTATTTGAGAAAAGACCGGAGGGCAATGAGGTAATAGTTCTGTGTTCGCTTCTTTAAGGTATCTTTTCCACGCTGATCAGGCCGTGCTACCTGTCTGTTGAGCCATAGACGGAACTCTCGGAGGGTAGAGTCAGTTATGTCTTCTGGTTTTTTGATCTTTGCCTGATCGAAGAAACGGCTAAGATACTGATCATAATTCCGCACCGTGCTCAGGCTACGGCCTTTTTCTATCTCTACATATTCGAGGAATTGTTGCTTTAAATCTTGCATTTCAAAGGCTTTTATGCTATCGTATTGAGACATTATACATTATATATGTTATCACCACGAACAAAAATCAAAGCAATAAAGACAGGAGCTATGCACGAGAAAGACACTGGCTCGGCTTCTGTACAAGTATCAATCCTCACTAAGAAGATTGACGAGCTTGCTTCACACCTCAAGAAACACAAGAAGGACAATCACTCACGACGAGGACTCCTTTCTATGGTTGCAGATCGACAAACACACCTAAATTATTTAAAAAAACATAATCCAAAACAGTACTCAAGTATCACAAAGAAACTTGAACTCAAGAAATAATGACAGTTATCAAGCATAAAGAGCAGCGCGTAGGAATTTTTATAGATGCACAGAACCTCTACCATTCAGCAAAGAATTTATACCACTCACGAGTAAATTTCGGCCAAATAGTGAAAGATGCCCTCGGTGAACGATCACTGATCCGTGCCATTGCATACGTAATCACCACTGAAGCAGGGGATGAGAAGGCTTTTTTTGAAGCACTCACTAAAATGGGTATCGAAACAAAGACAAAAGATCTCCAGATCTTCTCAAGTGGAAGCAAGAAGGCTGACTGGGACGTGGGACTTGCAGTAGATGCAATCAAACTCTCACCAAAACTCGATGCAGTCGTACTCATAACGGGGGACGGAGACTTTGTCCCACTTGTAGAATATTTACAACTCAACCAAGGGTGCCAGGTAGAAGTAGCGTCTTTTGGAAAATCAACTTCTTCAAAACTTATTGAGGCAGCAGACGATTTTATCGATCTCGATCAAAATCCACGAACATATCTTTTAGGGAGTGGCCACCGTCCACAAAACAATCGAAGAAAAAAACCTGCTATACTAGAGTAGTAAATGCTCCCAGAAGAACAAAATTCTCCACAATCAGGTAAAAAAGAACTCAACCAAATAGGTGTAGGTGGTATTAAAAGCCTCCGGACTTTTCAAGGTGACGTAGCAGAAGCGTTGGGCAAAAATACTACAACAGTTGCACAGATGGCGATTGCAGAAAACGTCCGCAAAGCAGAGGGCGAGGTTAAGGCTTTTCAAGCAGCACAAGCATCTCAATCCACACAACAAAATCAACCAGCACAGCAGGTACCTCCACCTATGACGATTCGACCTCCGGAGGTGATTACAAATGGACCGGCTCCAGTCGAGCACAGTGGGGGTGGAAGAAAAATAATTTTGACATTATTCAGCATCCTCCTGTTGTCTGGAGGTATATTCGGTGGACTGTATTTTTATTCAAAGAGTCCTCTCGCAAACCTACAACTACCTGACACACCCACAAAGACAGGCTACCGTGGACTACTCGCTTCAAACACACAGAAGAAAGTTGTCTTGGGCACTTTGGTGGATAAACGCCTCGAAGATCTTCTAGCATACGAAAAGACAGCAGCAAGATTGGAGCAAGACCAGGTGTCCGAACTATATTTTACAAAAGGACCTGAAAGCCAGCCGACTCTCATCACCGCTGAAGAATTTATCAGCCTTTCTACAACTCGATCACCGGAGACAGTGCGACGGTCACTCCTCACACGTTTTATGTTTGGATTCCACAAAACATCAGCAACAATCGAGCCATATCTGGTTCTAAAAACAGAATTCTTCCAAAACACCTTTACTGGAATGCTCAAATGGGAGCCAGATCTATACGCTGATACAAAGACTTGGCTTTCTGACAAACAGGTTATCGACGCCAACACATTTGAAGATCGAATTCTAAAAAACAAAGACGTACGAATATTGAAAGACACCTCAGGCAACATTGCTATAATTTACGGTTTCTTAGATAGAGAAACCCTCTTAATCACCACAAATGAGGAGACATTCCTTGAGATAATAGACCGATTTGAAAAACAAACGTATGTAAGGTAGTATGAGTGTATGAATGCAAAAGACTTAAAATATTTTAAAGATCGACTTCTAAAGGAAAAAACTCTTCTTGAGGAGGAGCTGGCTACAGTTGGAAGAAAAGATCCTGCAAATCCAAAGGACTGGCAAGCAACGGTAGACGACAGCCAGGTTGACACTGCTGACGAAAACGAAGTAGCAGACGTACTCGAAGAATTCGAGGAACACAAAGCTATTCTTGCCCAGCTCGAAAAGCAACTCAGCGAAGTCCAAACAGCTCTCCAAAAGATTGCTGATGGTAAATATGGTATATGTGAGGTATCTGGAGAAGAAATCGAGCGAGAACGTCTCGAAGCAAATCCGTCTGCACGAACAAGCGTAAAGCACATGCGGAAATAAAATTTCCTTCATTTCCACTTTGCTAGACTGGTGGGATGAAATATTCAAAAGTATTTAGTGGGCAAAATATGTTTCTTTCGTCCGTTATCGTGACGATCGAAACTGATATCGCAAATGGACTACACGCATTTTCAATTGTGGGCTTAGGGGATAAGGCTGTGGATGAGGCAAAGGATCGTGTCTCGGCTGCAGTCAAAAATATAGGATACATCTCTCCAAAACAGAAAAATCAAAAAGTGGTAGTTTCACTTGCTCCAGCTGACACTCGGAAAGAGGGCTCTCACTTTGATCTGGGGATAGCTGTGGGATATCTGATCGCGAGTGGGGAAATACAAGCAACAAATACAAAAACGCTATACTTGGGCGAACTCTCTTTGGACGGAAGTCTACGGAGGGTCTTTGGAGTATTGCCGTTAGTGCAAAAAGCAAAAGAAGCAGGCTTTACGGAAGTTATCGTCCCACACATTAACGCAGAAGAAGCTGCCATCATCCCTGACATATCGATCATACCTACACACACGCTCGATGAGGTCATTGCGCATATTACTGGAAAAAATAAAATAACAGCTCAACCACCCACACAGATCACATACACAAGGCCAGATTTTGATATTGATATGCGAGACATACGAGGACAGGAAAATGCTAAGCGGGGCATAGAAATAGCAGCTGCTGGAAAACACAACATTGCCTTATTTGGACCACCAGGAACCGGAAAAACGATGCTCGCCAAAGCACTGTGGGGGATTTTGCCACCACTCAAAGCAAAAGAAGCCATCGAGGTCACAAGTATCCACTCAGTTGTTGGTACTCTTTCTAAAAAAGCGATTACCCACCCACCCTTTAGGAATCCGCACCATACCTCTTCGTATGCATCGATGGTTGGGGGAGGGACATTTCCTAGACCAGGCGAAATCACCCTAGCTCATAGAGGAGTGCTTTTTCTCGATGAGTTTCCCGAATTCGACAAAGTTGTGATTGAATCATTACGACAACCCCTTGAAGAGAAAAAGGTATTGATCGCTCGTGCCAAAACATCGATTGAATTCCCAGCTGATTGCATACTCATCGCAACCATGAACCCTTGCCCTTGCGGATATATGGGCTCCAAACAAAAAGATTGTACTTGCACCCCAGCTGAGATCAAAATGTATCAAAAGAAACTATCTGGACCGATTATCGATCGTATTGATATGTGGATAGAAGTCAGTACTGTGGATTATGAAAAGCTAAATTCAAATATCAATCCAGGTGAAACGTCACAAGTAGTAGCAGAGCGAGTAGGGAGTGCCAGAAAGGAAATCGATATTCAAAAAGAAATCCGGCTTATACCGGAAGTGGAGAAACTCCTCACCCTGTCTGCAAAACGACTCAACCTATCTGCACGAGCTTACTATAAGACCATCAGAATAGCTCAAACAATAGCTTTCTTAGAAAATCGAGACCGTATAGAGACAAAAGATATACTGGAAGCCCTGCAATACAGACCTAAAACTTAGAATGGGTTCTTTGCTCCTCGGATTTCAAAGTGGACGTGGGGACCGGTAGATTTACCAGTAGAACCTACAAGGGCAATGAGATCTCCTTGCTTTACGCGCTGACCAACAGTTACAAGTAGCTTGCTCGCATGACCGTATAGTGTCTGAGTTCCATTTGGATGTGAGATTACGACATAGTTACCATATCCCTGATTCCACAATCCGTTGAGGCTGATGATGACGGTTCCAGCAGCAGAAGCGTATATCGGTGTACCCACTGGAGCAGCCAGGTCGACAGCATTAAATCCGTGCAATCCTTGTGATCTTACTCCTCCGACAATAGGTCGACGATAATATCCAGGATAGCTTGGACCGCTTGCACCATGAAGCGTCGCGGTGAGTTGAGGTTTGGCTGATGGTACAAAAGGGAGTTCGGCGTCTGGGATAATGACCGTATCACCTACAGCAAGAGTAGAATTTGAGTTTAAATCATTAAAATCAAGTACATCATCTAGTCGAACCTTGTATTTTGAAACAATTGAAGAGAGAGTGTCACCCCTTACTACTGTGTGACGGATACCCGAGACAGGTAAAATAATAAGAGTTTGACCGACTTGTAGATTTTTAGCGGTCAAACCCTCATTTGCCCATAATATGGTATTCAGACTTACCTTAAACATAGAAGCAATTTCTGATAATGTATCACCCTCACGCACTACATATGTACTGATCTGAGTAGTGGATAGCACGTCATTGACATCTGCCATAGTTCCTGATGGACCAGTCTCAGAATACAGTGCGGTACCAGAAATAACGGTGGCTTCGGTACGTCCAGGGTTTGGATTTGGGTTCAAACTGAGGACACCTTCGAGGAGATTTATATTTTGAGAGTTTGCTTCTGAAGAATCAAAGCTCGCATAAGCGGACGCATTGACCTCATTTGACATAAATGAAAAAAAACCGGCATATGCTGTAGTCGGTAATATGAGGAGGGGGGTAAGTATTATTGTGGCTCTGCTAAGCCATTTCGTAGCACTGTTTTTCATGGATACTCGTATAGGATATACTAAGAAAATTTAAAGTCAACCGATCAAAAAACTGGACTGTGGACAACAAAAATTGCGTAATTTTAATCAAAAAATAGAGTAGCGTGGTATAGTATTTCCATGCTTAACTCTCAACAAAAAGAAGCCAGCTTACACATGTATGGCCCCATCCTTATTTTGGCTGGAGCTGGAGCTGGAAAGACCAAAACCATCGTCCACCGGATCGAAAATTTGATAAAAGAGGGTACTGCACCCCATCAAATCCTCGCAATCACTTTTACGAACAAGGCAGCCAAAGAAATGCGGGAACGAGTACTCAATATTTTGACTGACAAACGAGAAGCCCCCTTTGTGAGTACATTCCACTCTCTCGGGGTAAATATTTTAAAAGAACAGCACAAGGTCTTGGGCATACCACGCCACTTTGGCATATATGACAAATCGGATGCAAAGCGAGCGATCAAAGAAGCAGTTGAGGCGTGCGATCTCGATCCGAAACAATTTGACCCAGCCAAATTTCAAAACACCATATCCCGCGAAAAAGGGAACTTTGTGACACTGGAACAATATACTGAAAAGGCGAGTGAGTACTTTGAAGAGATGACGGCAAAGGTCTGGACCAAATATGAGGAAACACTAAAAAAAGAAAAAGCGTTTGATTTTGACGATCTTCTTTTAAAGACTGCGGTCCTTCTTCAGAAAAATAAAGAGGTGAGAGAATACTATCAAAATCGTTGGAAATTTATCCATATCGATGAATACCAAGACACAAACAAAGTACAGTACATGATTGCAACACTGTTGTCGGAAAAAGAAAAAAATCTTTGTGTGGTGGGAGACATCGATCAAAATATTTATAGTTGGAGAGGAGCTGACATCCAAAATATTTTAAACTTTGAAAAGGACTACCCTGATGCAAAAGTAATCTTGCTCGAGGAAAACTACCGCTCAACACAGCGGATTTTGGACGTTGCCAATGAAGTCATCAAGAAAAACAAACAACGCCGAGAAAAAAATCTATTTACTAAAAATGAAGAAGGGGACAAGGTAACATTGTTTGAGTCATATGATGAAAATGAAGAGGCTCGCACTGTGATCGATGAAGCCTACGCAGTCATCGACAAGGGTGTAAAACCGGATGAAATCGCTGTTCTATATCGTGCAAACTTCCAGTCACGTATTCTCGAAGAGTACTGTTTGCGAAAAGGCGTGCCGTACCAAGTCTTGGGGACAAAATTCTTTGAACGAAAAGAGGTAAAAGACGTAATTTCATACATCAAAGCAGCACTCAATCCAGAAAACGTGAGCGATATGGTGCGAGTCATCAATACTCCTGTCCGAGGAATCGGAAAAGTAACTGTTGCAAAAGTGGTAAATGGAGAAGAGGCAACACTCCCAAAACTAACTCAGATAAAAGTCCAAGAATTCAAAAACTTGCTGGTAAAAATAAAAGAGTTTGCTTTACAAAATAAACCCTCAGACACAATCAAATTTATTTTGTTTGAGTCACGACTCGAAAAAACATTGCGTGACGGAACGGCTGACGATCAGGAACGACTTGAGAACATAAAAGAGTTGGTAACGGTAGCGACCAAGTACGACAGCATGCCACCTGAGGAAGCAATAGAAAAATTCCTCACCGAAGCTGCCCTCGCAAGCGATCAAGACGAATTACAAGTACCCCAAGCTGGGATCAAGCTCATGACTGTACATGCTTCGAAGGGTTTGGAGTTTGACTATGTATTTATCGTAGGACTCGAACAGGGACTATTCCCTCACGATGAAGACGGGGAAGAGGAGAGACGATTGTTTTATGTAGCTCTGACACGGGCACGTAAAAAGATTTACTTGTCATGGGCTCAAATCCGTACTATATTCGGAGCACAGAGGGTAAATATGGCCTCAGAATTTATCGACGATGTACCTTCGCACCATATCGATATCAAAGAAAATGAGGTGCCAACAGGGGTAAAAGCTATATTTATCGACTTTTAATATGCAAGCCAAAAAAACTTTAGGTCAAAACTTTCTCTCAAACCCTGCCATAGCAGAGACTATTTTGCGTGCTGGTGAGGTCAAAAAAGGGGATAATATCTTGGAAGTAGGCCCTGGAATGGGTTTTTTGACTGATTTTTTACTAAAATCTGGTGCAAATGTAACTGCAGTTGAGAAAGATGATCGCCTCATATCCAGCCTAAAAGCAAAATTTCCTAGTTTAACCCTTATTCATGGCGATATTTTAGAATACTCTCATTCTGGAAACTATAAAATCATCGCGAATATCCCATATTACATAACGGGTGAGTTTTTTAGACGATTTCTACAGGAAACCGCTCAACCGAGCCTCGTGATCATCATGGTTCAAAAAGAAGTGGCCGAGCGCATCGCGAGCGAAGAAAAAGAAAGTATTTTATCCCTCAGCGTAAAGATATTTGGTGATCCAAAATACATTGAAACGATAAAAGCAGAAAATTTTGACCCCGTTCCAAAGGTAGATTCAGCAATTTTGGCCATTTACAACATCAAAAAACCAAGGGATATAGACTTGCAACGTTTTTTTGAGATTGTCCATGCTGGTTTTGCACATAAACGTAAAGTGTTGATCAATAATTTAGAAAAAATTGCTCCAAAAGAGGTGCTCGGAAAAATCTGGAACGAACTTTCACTAAATCCCAAAATCCGCGCTGAAGATATACACATTTTAACCTGGAAAAAGATCGCTCAAATGCTGAATTCTTGATATAATTTCAGGGATGATCCCTAGCAAAAAAGTATTTGCACTAATTCTCATTTCTGTATCCATTGTCACATGTGCTTTTATCCTTGCTGAGTATAAAAATAAAACCGAGGAAATCACTACATACACAGCCCCAACCTCTACATCGAACCTAGTTGCAGGTACCATCGATACATACAAAGATTCTGATGGAGATGGCCTCAAAGACTGGGAGGAGGCACTGTGGGGAACAGACCCGAAGGTATCTGACGCTGCAAGCATAAATAAAAAAGAATCTGTTGCTAGTAAAAAGCCAGAAAATCTGACAGCAACGGACAAATTGGCTCGCTCTTTCTTTTCTCAATACATGAATCTAAAGGAGGTAGGCTTACAAAATGACAAAGAGGCACAAGGGAGAACTGTTCAAAATTTGGTAGATGCAAACATGCAACCAGCATCACCTCAGCAATACAGTGCGAGCTCAGTAAAGATTTCTCAACAAGCAACTATCCGAGATTATGGAAATTCAGTCGCTTCAATCATAAAAACAAATACCCTCGCAAAGAGAAGCGAAATAAATATTCTGAAAGACGCGCTATCAACAGAAAATCCTCGTTTTATCGAAGAGCTAAAACCTTCCGTGAAAGGGTACAAAGACATGACTCAGCAACTTCTCAATCTAAACGTTCCGCTCGCTACCGCCGATATACACCTACGACTCATAAATGCAGTGAGTAGTATTTCTTTTATAATCGAGGCTTTTAGCAAGACTTTTGTCGATCCTATGAGCTCAATCCAGGGACTGGCTATTCTTCAGACTTCTTTTGATAAACTAGTGGCGTCTTTTGCTGAAATCGCAAAATTGTTGCGGTTGAACAACATCACCTACACAACCGACGAGCCAGGATATTTTTTCCTTAAAACACAATGAAAAAGATACTTTTATCAATTTTAATGCTTGCAGCAATTGGTATCTCATTTCCAAAGACAGCCAATGCGGTAATACCTGTTGAAGACATACCTCTTACAGCTGTTGCGGTGACAATTGCAACAGCTGTTGGGGTAACTGCTCAATCAAGCGAATCACTTACTTTAAAAGAATTTTTCCTGGACCAGATCGCGTACATGCTCGGAAAAATGGTCTTACGAGAGCTCACCTCAAGCGTGGTGACATGGATCAACAGTGGCTTTGATGGAAACCCGGCATTCGTTTCAAATCCTGGAGAATTTTTTAAGACAATAGGGGATGAGGCACTTGGTCAGATGATTATGAACGACAAATACTTGGGCTTTTTGTGTAGTCCTTTTAGTATCGACCTAAAATTGCAACTGGCATTCAAATATCAGCCCTTTCAAAAAAGAATTGCCTGTACCCTCACTGACGTAATTGCAAATGCAAGTGGGGCAATCGAAAATGCATCAATCAACGGATTCACCGCTGGAGATTTTGCACAAGGAAACTGGCCAGCTTTTGTAGAGATGACGACCGAGCCTCAAAACAATCTCTACGGAGCATATGTCCAAGCTGACTACGAACTCTCAGCTCGTATTTCTACTCTTGAGACACAAAAGCGAGATGAGTTGAATCAGGGAAGAGGATTCCTTTCATGGAAAAAATGTAGTGACAACGCTGCACCAGGGGACAAAGAGTTTTTAGGTCCTACTCAGCCCGGCGAAGGACAAAATAACGTTCCATCTGATGAGATTGGCCCTGTTGCAGATCCAAATTCATACCAAAGAACTGAGGGTTGCGACGTGTACACACCAGGTTCAGTAATCGCAAATGCAATTGATACAAGCTATGATAGCCCCGTACAAGAACTACACCTAGCTGATGAAATAAATGAAATAGTAAACGCTCTTTTTGCACAGATGGTTAAACAAGTTCTTACTTCAGGCCTTCGTGGGTTATCTGGAAGTGGTGCGAGAGACCCAGAATCATACATCAGCCAGCTCCAGGAACAACAAGCGGCTACCAACGAGCAGCTCACAGGGTTGAAAAATAAAATATTACAGGGTATTGAGCCGCTCATCATAAAAGAGACTGAATACAAAACCTACAAGGACCAGTCATTAAACAAACTACTCCAAACAAAAACAAAGCTTGATACTGCGAAGATGTGCTTTGTGAACAAGCTAAGTAATATTCCAAACCTTACCTCGACTCAGACTACCTTTGGACAAAGTAAGATAGGGGAGATAGAGTCAGTGATCCAGATTAAGGTTTCACCAAAATCTACTACACTGCTAAGCGAATTAACGGGACAAGACTCGCTCCTCAACTCTCTTCGGAAAATAAAAACTGACGCACAAGCAGCAAAAACCGTAAACGAAATTGCCGGCGCTGCGCAGCTGTATGGGTCATACACAAACAATCCAGGAGTTACTCACTTACCAGCAGACATCGACAGTGCAAAAACTGAACGAGATCGTATACTTACAGATATGGGTCCAGTCGATCAGCAAGCTGACCGCTTCATGCAGCAATGTGTCATATTCCCAGTCATTAGTGCCGCTGACTCAGGCAGAGTACGATAATGAAAAAAATAATTGGAAACATTCTCATAACAAGCATTATCTTCTTCGGAATAGGAAGTACTTTTGCGGTGCCAAAGGTTGCATACGCTGCCTGCGGGATCGGAGTGGTAACACCTGGCAATAGTCTCACAGACTGTGTAAACGAGCTGGTTGTCATCACGGTCATGCCGATTGTTGGAAAATTCCTACAACTATCTGCATATCTTTTTGACCACGCTTTGACTCTAAATATGAACATTGCAAGCTTTTTACAAAAGCCAAATTGTACAACAGCAGACTGTGCGACATCACCAGTTGAAGTCGTATGGAAACTGATCAGAGATATTTCTGGAATGTTCTTTATTTTTATTCTCGTGTGGGCAAGTATCAAGATGATCCTGGGTGGATCTAATAGCAAAAGTGTTATCGTCGGCGTAGTACTTGCTGGCCTATTAGTAAACTTTAGCCTATTCGCAACCAAGCTAATTATCGACGCTTCTAACTCACTTACATTGACGGTGTATAGCGCTATTACACCAGAATATAATCCAACTATAGAGCAGAGCCTAGGGTACGGTACAGGTGAACAAAACAAACAAGCGTCAGGGAGTATATCAACAAAAATAATGCAGGTAGTTAAGTTACAAAGTCTGTATGCATCGACTCGCGACTCTGCAAAAAAGGCCAATTTTAATGTAACCTCAATCGTATCGACTGTAGGGGGAATAGTACTCATGCTCGTATTGGCACTTGCTTTTTTAGCAGCTGGTCTCATGTTTCTGTGGCGATTCGTCATGCTTTTGGTATTAATGGCGTTTTCCCCACTCCCAGCGCTAGCTTTGGCTTTTCCTCAACTACAATCAAAGAGTAAGGAGTTTATGAAAAAATTGTTAGACCAGTGTCTATTCGCACCAATATTTCTCTTCTTTATCTACATTGCACTAAAAGTAATGACTGACCCAGCTTTTATCGCTCTAGCAAACCCTTCAAAAAATACATTCGCCAACGTATTTGCTGGCGGGGGTGCTATCGGCCCTTTGGTTCAATATGGAATTATGGTTACCATAATATATACAGGCCTTTTAGCTGCAAAAAGCTATGGCGGAAAAGGGGCGGACTTTGGAATAAACGGGATCAACTGGTTGAGTAAAATGGGGCAGGGGGCGATTAGAAATACTGGAGGGTTTGCTGGACAACACTCGTTTGGACGTCTTGCAAAAGGGATTGCTGGAACTGAAACATTTAAAAACTTCGCATCAAATAATCCAGACTTAGGTGTTCTTGCTTCGGGTGGTCTTAAAAAAGTATCAGGAGCTACCTTTGGAGGCACAAAGGGTGGTTATGATGACCGTGTAAAGAAATATGTTAAGGCAAGAACTGAATTGGCAAAGAAATTAGAATTGCCCGACTCGGCTGTTGAGGGTAAACTAGAAGAGTTTAAAAAGAAAACCCAGGCAGATATTGAAGCTTCTGAAAGAGAGATTGAACGAAAGCAGGATTACATAAGAAGACTTCAAATTTCTATTAACAACGACCCTGAAGAGAAAACTGCGCAGGGTAGAAATGCAAAGAAAGAAGAAGAAAAGACAAAGGCAGAGATTGCAGAATACATAAAGCAGAAAAACCAGAAGATAGAGGCTCTTAAAAATACGGACGCAAAGAAGAAAGAATTTAAAAATGAGCGAACAATGGATATGGCAAAGCGATTAAAGAGTAGCTGGAACCCAATCACCGGCAAAGCTGACGATGAGGCTGCGAAAGCGATAGAAAAAGAAATAAAGAAGGGGAAAAAAGAGACTCGTATTGCAGAATTAGCAGATCTGATTTCAAAATCAGACGAAAAAGAGGGCGTGGGAGAAAAACCTAAGGAAGACAAAGCATAATAATGGACCAAGACATTTTAAAACAAAAGATAAATGAACTTCCCACAGCATACAGAAAGGCGCTGGGGGCTATTGACCTACCCAAAAGACTTCTTAAAATAAGAGATCTGGAAGAGTTAAGTATCGATCAAATATCTGAAATCGAAGTTGAAATTATTCTTTCGATACTTGGCCTCAGATCACCAGAAGACTTTGTTGAAGAAATCCAAAAAAAACTTGAGGTAGATGAGGATAAAGCTATATCCATCACCGATACAGTGAACAATGAAATATTTTTGCCCTTGCGGAGTATAATTCAGCAAGGAGCAGCAATTGAACCCGAACACCGCCTCGAAACTCCTGACGAAATTCTCAAACACATTGAGGATGGGGGACTAGAACTGCCATCAGCCACTCCACCAGCACCACTTGTCGAAGAGCCTGCACCGGCCCCGACTCCAGCACCCACTCCAACGCCCACAGTTGAAGAATCCAAAGACCTGACCGAGCACCTATTAAAAAACACAGTGGCTTCACCGCACATCGAAGAGACAAAAGTGGAAAAGAAGTACAACATTGACCCATATCGCGAACCGATTATGTAAAAGGTGCATGCTATAATAGTGTCATGCGTTTCCAAGTACCACAGTTCATCGAAGTCGAGGACAAAATCTTTGGCCCACTCACTGCCAAGCAGTTTATATATCTAGCAGGAGGGGCAGGACTGTCTTTCGTTATATATCGAGTACTACCGCTACCTTTTATCATAAAAATAGTCCCAGTTACTCTCGTACTCGGTTTTGCAGTAGCGCTCGCATTTGGCAGAGTACATCAACGTTTCCCATTCATATATATAGTAGAGGCAGCATTCAAGTATTTTACTGGCCCAAAACTCTATATTTGGAAGAAGATGGACAAAACTCCGGCACACGAGACTGCTAGTGAGGCCCAGCAATATGCCTCTATCCTGGTTCCAAAGATATCAAACAGCAGACTGAAGGACCTTACATGGAGCTTGGATATAAAGGAGAGTATATACTCGGACAAGAATCAAAGGTAAAATACATACATGGCAGCACCTTCATCAAAAACAACCCAAGAATTTGTACCCATCCAAGAAATCCGCGACGGAATCGTTATTCTTCGTGATGGGTCTATGAGAGCAATTATTCTCGCATCATCCCTAAACTTTGCTTTGAAATCACAGGACGAACAAAACTCCATCATCTTTCAGTTTCAAAATTTCATAAACTCGCTCGACTTTTCAGTACAGATGTTTATCCAATCTCGAAAGCTCGACATCAGACCGTACACCACACTCCTCGAGGGACTCTACAAAGAACAAGTAAATGATTTGATGAAAATACAAACTCGAGAATACATCGAGTTCATCAAAACTTTTGTCGAGAACACAAATATTATGTCAAAAAGTTTCTTTGTGGTGATTCCATACACACCACCAATCCTCGCAGCGGGGGAGTCTCCTATATCAAAGATATTTGGGAAAAAGAAAAAAGAACCAGCAATGATGGGTAATACCCAGGCATTTGAAGAAAACCGCAGCCAGCTCGAGCAGCGCATTGGCGTTGTCGAACAAGGGCTCGTGCGTTGTGGAGTGCGCGTAGCTCAGCTAGGGACTGAGGAAGTGGTCGAGCTATTTTATAAGATATTTAACCCAGGTGATACCGAAAAACCTATTCAGGTAAATTAATTAACATGGGATTCATCGACTTTTTAACAGGTAAAAAAGAAGAAAAACCAGTAGTAGCATCCATACTACCGCAGGAAATATATGAGGCTGGTGTACTTGAGCTCAAAGACATCATCGCTCCTTCTGCGCTCAAAATAACCCCAAAAGAACTCAACTTGGGCGAAAAAGTGGCGCGAACTTTCTTTGTTATCTCATACCCTCGCTTCCTCACCGAGTCTTGGTTTGCACCCATCATCAACCTCGACAAGATATTTAATATTTCAATATTTATACACCCAGTAGATACTGCAAAGGTGTTGCGACACTTCCAAAAGAAAGTTGCTGAGGTACAAAGTCAGATCAATGACCGAGAGCGAAAGGGGCTGGTGCGTGATCCGATGCTCGACACCGCCTACCAAGACCTCGAAAGTCTGCGTGACAATCTTCTACAAGCACAGGAAAAGATATTTGATGTAGGAGTATACATCACCCTATTTGGAGATAACGATGCTGAACTCGACAAAATTGAGTCTGAAGTAAAATCAATTCTCGAATCAAAACTTGTATATATAAAGCCCGCCCTGTTTCAGCAGGAAGAAGGGTACAAGAGCGTCCTCCCAACCGGTACAGACTTACTCGAAGTACACTCAAAACTTAACTCATCTCCACTCTCTAGTCTTTTCCCATTTGTTTCGTTTGACCTCACATCTGACAAAGGTATTTTGTATGGAATCAACCGACACAATTCGTCTCTCGTTTTGTTTGATCGATTCTTACTTGAAAACTATAACTCAGTGACTTTTGCAAAAGCCGGATCTGGAAAATCATACACAACAAAACTTGAGATTCTCCGTAGCTTGATGTTCGACACCGAAGTGATTGTGATCGATCCAGAACGAGAATACGAATACATGGCCGAAGCAACAGGAGGAAAGTACTTCAACATTTCACTTACTTCAGAGCACCATATCAACCCTTTTGACCTGCCGATTCCACGAGAAGACGAGGCGGTGTCTGATGTATTGCGTTCTCATATCGTAAACCTGGTAGGGCTATTCCGAATTATGTTGGGTGGACTATCCCAAGAAGAAGACGCGATCGTCGATCGAGCAATCACTGAAACTTACGCTCTAAAAGATATTACTGCTGAATCAAACTTTGCAAATGTAGAACCGCCGCTCATGTCAGACTTTGAGCTTGTGCTTGCTGGTATGGAGGGTGCTGATTCCCTCGTGCAGCGTCTTACAAAATATACAAAGGGAACCTGGTCTGGTTTTATCAATCGCCCAACAAACGTCGATATCAATAAAAAGTTTGTTGTATTCTCACTCCGAGATATGGAGGACGAGCTAAAACCAGTAGCGATGTATATCGTCACCCACTATATTTGGAGTGCAATTCGTAAAAATCTAAAGAAAAGACTCCTCGTAATCGACGAGGCGTGGTGGATGATGAAATCAGAAGATACGGCTTCATTCCTACTTGGTTTGGCAAAGCGAGGACGAAAATATTTCCTCGGTTTGGCAACCATCACTCAGGATGTCGACGACTTCCTCAAGTCTCCATACGGGTTACCGATCATCACAAACTCTTCTATCCAGATGCTTATGAAGCAGTCAGCATCTTCTATGGATATTATCCAAAGAACATTCAACCTCACTGACGAAGAAAAGTACTTACTTCTTGAATCAGATGTAGGGGAGGGAATATTTTTCGTCGGGATGAAACATGTAGCTATAAAAGTAATCGCTTCCTATACCGAAGACCAAATCATCACTACAAATCCTTCACAAATCCTAGAAATCAAACGAGCAAAAGCCGAGCTCGAACAACAATGAGTAAGACAAAGTGGCAATTATTCCTCGCCATCATCATTTTTATAGACCTAGTTCAATTTTTACTCACACTAACCGGTGTGGGTGTGGCTATTAACGTTGGCATTGACATTGCGGTAGGTATTTTACTTCCTTTTACATTACAAATATCTGGAGTGAGCATGGCTAGTCCAAAAATGATTGCGAGTGTGTTTGGTGTCTTTGGCCTAGAGCTTTTACCCCTTATTGGAGCATTGCCTTTGTGGACTTTAGACTTGATAATCATATACTTTTTTTGGAAAGCTGAAGAAAAATCAGCAATTTTGTCAAAAATAACAAAAGTTGCTTCACTGAATAAAAGGGCGCCTTTAAATCAAAATCAAGGTGTTCGTCTCCCCACTGGTCGTGATACAATATAAGGACGATGCAACGTCTTTATTTTGTACTTTTATTACTTTTTTTCATACCAATATCAGCTTTTGGCCAAGTTCCTACTGGTATCGATAGCATTGAGACAAACATGAGTCCGGAAAGCCCTGCACCCGGACAACAAGTGACTATCAAGGTTACTAGCTATTCTCTGGATCTGACTAGATCGTCGATTACTTGGCTTGTGGATGGCAAGCAAGCTCAATCAGGCACCGGGGTAGACACTTTTATAATAAATGCTCCCGCAAATGGTAAAAGTACTACGGTCGGTATAGCTATTCGTACTGCGACTGGTAGAGATTTACGTCGGAATGTCGTCATCCGACCAGGCGATGTAAGCATAGCTTGGGAAGCACTTGGATATACACCCCCTCTATATAAAGGGAAGGGGCTGCCATCATATCAAGGTCTGATCCGTTTTGTAGCTGTGCCCGAACTATACAAAAATAATACCCGCATAAATCCTCAAGATCTTATTTATACCTGGAAAAAAGGATCGACTGTTTTGGGTAGCAATTCAGGATACGGTAAACAAAATGTCGTCATAGCTGGAACAGTAGTTCCTGAACCGATGACAGTTCGTGTCGATGTGCAGTCGAGAGATGGCCTCACAAGAGGTGCTGGGGCGGTCACGGTTGATTTCTATGACCCAGAAATCCAATTTTATAAAGAAGACCCGCTGTACGGAGTACTCTACAATAGAGCACTCGTAAACCAAGAACCGCTTACAAACAATGAATTCAAAATAACAGCGGCTCCCTACAACTTTAGCGATATTGGGGGGTACAACTGGAGCATCAATGGCAATATTCAGCCAGATTTGAGTACTCAAAAGAGCATTACCTTTAGAAATAATGGCACAGTAAGTGGTCAAACCTTGATAGGTTTGGAAATACGTAGTGCTCGAAATATTCTCCAGTCCGCAAAACAAGATTTTACGGTATACTTTAGTAAACGCACAGACGAACAAGAATGAAGAAAATAATCTTATCCATATTCATATTCCTTCCACTCTTCTCATTTGCCGCATCCTCGAACTACACGTTACTTGAGCCTTTACCATGCATTCAAAACACAGGACAGGGGGAGAGCGATACTGCCTGTGCAGATGGAACAATGCTCAAAGAAATAAAAGCTGATACCTACATCGCTTATGTATTCAATTTTTCGATCGCCTTTGCTGCGGTTGCAGCTGTGGTGGTTATAACATACGCAGGTTTTGAATATGCGATGAGTGATATCGTCACTAAAAAGAGCGAGGCAAAAGCTCGAATAGGTAACGCAATCTGGGGACTTATCACCATCATCTCTTCTTA
The DNA here is from genome assembly GCA_018060945.1 of Minisyncoccota bacterium. Classification (GTDB taxonomy): domain Bacteria; phylum Patescibacteriota; class Minisyncoccia; order Phycocordibacterales; family PALSA-1337; genus JAGOVB01. The sequence goes on from JAGOVB010000006.1 coordinate 19,257, forward strand.
CTTCATTCTTGAAACCATCGACCCGAGGTTGGTAAATGTCGACACAAGGTTATCGCCAATCGAGATCAGCGGAGAGGCATTTAATTATAATGAGCTGTTGGAAACCGTTGATGCCAAAATTAATCGAGATTTAACTGAAGCGCGCATAAAAGCAAGACCACTCGAGGCCGAAGCAAAACTTAAACGTTCTGAAGCGGCAAAATACCTTGAAGACGCAAAAAAAGCAACGACCACGGAAGACGCGACGAATCTTGCAGCCAAAGCAAACGAAGCAACTCAAGAAGCAATTCTTCTAGAGAAAGAAGCTCGAATGATAGGAACTGAGGCTTCTCTGAAGGCTTCTTATGATGCAGGCAATGCACTCGTAAAAGAAATCGCGGGACTAGGTGACCCAGAAAACCCCGTTGTCGGAACAACAATTGATGAGAAAATTAAATACGTCGAGGGGGTTGCTGATCGAGCAATAAAGAAAGCTGCAGACAACAACGATATAGAAGCACAGGAAAAGATTAAAGAATTAAAGGGGTACTACACCTCTAAACTGAAACTCGATGGCCTAATTGCACAAAAAACAAAACTAATTTCTGATCAAATCCAATATATCAAGGCTAACAACACTGGGGCAAACGATCCAGAATTTAAAGCGAGTTTAAAAAAGAAGATGGAAGCAGCGGTTAAAGAAATCAATGATCTGCCGATTTACCCTAACACTTCCGAAGAACACTCAGCTGAGCTGCGTGCTGACAAAGCCCTCGGAATCGAAAAGCTGAACGAGATTATTAAAACATCTGAATAATGACCCGAACCACCACCTTCATCTTCAGTCTCATCATCATAGTCCTCCTTCTTGTCGGAGCATGGTGGTATTTCTTTTTTGAAAAGGGGACTTCGGGAGGAGCAAACAATCAAAACAACGCATCTTCTACACGGCCGGGTTTTTCACCTTTAAATCCAAGCACACCTGCACCACAAACAAACCCTGAAACTCCTACAGGAACATCGACTGGCACTGTTTCAGAGCCATCTGTAGCAAAAATACCTAAGATCCGTAAGTTATACACCACCCCCGTGGCCACTGGCATCGTCGGCTCATCAACTGCAAGCAGCACCTCAGTTTTCTTTGTTGATCGAGGTACTGGACATGTATACAATGCTGAAATAGCAACAGAAAAACCAACAAAGCTTTCAAATACAACCATTTTGCGTGTCTATGAGAGCTTGTTTGATGCAAATGGAAAAAATGTTTTGATGAGATACATAAAAGAGGGGGCTGAAATCGTAACAACGGTGTACGCACCGGTTAGAGAAGAGATAAAAGCAAAGTTTGTTTCAAACAACACTAGTTCTATCGCCATATCTCCAAAAGGAGACCTCATTTTTACACTAGAACAAACCAACACAGGATCTATTGGGTACATTTCAAAACTTGATGGAACTGCAAAGGCAGAGATTTTTAATTCTCCACTCAGAGAATGGATCGCGACCTGGCCAGAAGAGGGAACTGTGACCCTCACCACAAAAGCAAACCGCTTGAGCCCAGGCTATCTTTTCTTTCTAAATACAAAGACAGGAGGTCTCACCAAGATTCTTGGGCCGCTAAATGGTCTTACGACAAATACTAGCCGAGATGCAAAAAAAGTCCTATATAGCATCTCTGTGGCAGGGAGAGTAGAAAACAGAGTTCTCACTGTCGCTGATGGCTCAAACCAAAATACTCTTTTCCAAACCTTACCTGAGAAATGTGTCTGGGGGAATATAAAAAAGACAAGTCTCTATTGTGCCGTCTCTACAGAACCTCTCAAAAACCTGCCTGATGACTGGTACAAGGGTCTGACAAAAGGAGTAGACCAAATATGGCACTTAGACACTGTCACAAATGATGTATACAAGGTTTCAAATCTATTTAGTGAAACAGGAGTGTCTATCGATGCGATCAACCTTACACTAGATCCAAAAGAACAGGGATTATTCTTTATAAACTACAACGACCTCAGTCTCTGGTCTATTGATTTGGTAGATTAAGAATCTTTCTCTTTACGTAAATCTCTTGTCCCAAGGTAAACAAACTGCTAACCATCCAATAGAGAGCGATCACCCCTGAGGTTGTGTATGAAATAACCAATACCATTATTGGGAATACATATTTCATCTGGACTGACATGCTTCGAGCAAAATCCTCTTGAAATGTCGCATTATCCTTCTTTTCTGGAGTTTTTCCTACAGCATATTTAATCTGAAAGAACTGAGCAACTGAAGCACATATAGCAAGGATGATATTTTTACCTGCAATATCAAAATAACCAAACAAATGCATGTTGATCGTAGGCACCTTTATAAACGAATAGAGTAGTTCGGTGTTTACTGACGGCAATCCAGATCGGACAAATATAGAGTATAGAGCAAAAAGAATAGGGAGCTGGATGAGGATAAGTAAAATACTTGAAAAAGGATTTACTTGTTTCTTTTTATACAGATCGAAGGTGGCAATCGAAAGAGCTTGCTTGTCATCTTTAAACTTTTTCTGAAGGGCTTCGAGCTCTGGCTGCACTTCTTTCATTCGAGCTTGAGTGATAATCGCTTTTTTTGAAAGAGGAAAGAGAGCCAACTTTACAATACAAGTAAAAATAATAACAGCGAGTCCTGCATCGATCCATGGAAGGAAATCAAAAAGGAATATTAAGCCATTGTATAAAGGTCTGAAAATATATTCGTGGTACATAGGGACTATTGTAGCGAAGCTTTAGCTAATAGGGAAGCCACTTCTTGGCTTAATTTTGTAAACGGAACCTGTTCTAGATCGTTTTTGACAAAGATGATTCCCTGGATACCTTTGACGGGGACAACAACTGAATATACACGCCTTCGAGCACGGTTTCGAACAACTGCCTTTTTGCTTACTTTTTTAGGTGTAGACACAGAAAACCGGCCAGTTGAATCGCCGGTTTTTCTGTATTTCAACCAAACATTTTCCGAATGCAATGCTCTTCCTGATTGCATCACCTCTGAAAACAGGTCTTTTGAGAGCCTGGTTGAGCGCTTTAACATACTAGACAGATAGCTTCTTGCGGCCTTTTTGTCGGCGTCGCTGAAGAACCTTCTTTCCGTTCTTTGATTTGTTTCTTACGAGAAAGCCGTGTGTTCGTGCGCGCTTTCGTCTCTTAGGGCTATATGTTGTTGACATAGTTTTACCACTATATATCATTATCCCCAATTAATCAACAGCTTTTCAACAAAATTTATCGATTTGCACAAGTAGCGGCATTTATAAACAGGTATATAATTTGCTTATGATCGATATAAATAATCTATGGCAGTCAGTCCTAAACGAAATCCAGTTAGAAGTATCGAAGAGCAATTTCATCATGTGGTTCAAAGACACCTCTCTCGGGAAGATAGACGATGGCGTAGTTTACCTCCACGTTCCTAGTGCCTTTTACCAAGAATGGCTCCAAAAGAAGTTCCACAACAATATTTTGCGAGTTTTGAGAAAATACAACGAACAAGTTCGGGCTTTAGAGTATGTTATATCTGATAAAAAGGATAAAAAGAAGGTTGAAAACAAACAAAGTCCTCAAATCAATGCGAGTTTTCCTCTTCAAGACCTCTATATTAACAAAAACGACAACCTAAACCCAAAATATACCTTTGAAAACTTCGTGGTTGGGCCATACAACGAGCTCGCACACGCAGCCTCTCAAGCAGTCATACAGCGACCAGGACAAGCCTACAACCCTTTCTTTATATACGGAGATACGGGGAGAGGAAAAACACACCTAATCCAAGCAATAGGAAACTTTATCAAAGAAGCATACCCAGAAAAGAAGGTTTATTATATGACTTCAGAAAAATTTGGATCTGAGTGTCTCGTTGCCCTGCAAACAGGGAAGACCCAGGACTTTAAGGAACGCTACCGCAAGTATGATGTGATTATTATGGATGATATCCAGTTCTTTTCGAACAAAGAAAAGTTTCAGGAGGAACTTTTTCACCTATTTAACACTCTTTTAGAGCAGAATAAGCAGTTTGTCTTCTCATCAGACAAACATCCGAACCAAATTACTGGTCTAGAAGATCGTCTCCGCTCACGTTTTGGTGCGGGAATGCTTATAGATCTTCCTTCACCAGACCTAGAGTCTCGTTTAGCGATCATCAAAGCTAAAAGTCTCCTACAAAACCTTATTCTAGAATCAGAACTCATCGAATATATCGCTGAAAGCTTGGACGGCAACATCCGAGAACTGGAAGGAGTAATGAATACCATATCGATCCAAACCCAAATGAAAGGGAGACTAACCATAAACGATATAAAAACTATTCTGAAAGATAATACAAAGCCAAAAAAGAACACTTCTGTTAAAGATGTCATCAAAATAGTTGCCAACTACTACAATATCAACGAAGAAAGCATATACGACAAAACCCGCAAAAAAGAAGTGGTAAAACCTCGCCAGGTAATCATGTTTCTCCTTCGAGAAGATTTCAACATTTCTTACCCATCAATTGGGGAAAAGATGGGGGGAAGAGACCATACAACTGTGATTCATTCCTGTGAAAAAGTGAAAGACGAGTTGAAAACTAATTCACTTTTATCTCAAGAGATAGGTCAGTTGAGGACAATGTTATAAAAATGTTAATAACTTTATAACAAGACATGTTGCAAAATAAAGATAAAATCAACTTTTCCACATATTAACAGCCTTAATAGCCCTAATTTAGAAATAGTATGAAAATAGAATGTATACAAGAGAGACTCATGGAAGCAGTCAGTACTGTGGAAAAGATCACAGGGAAAAATGCTTCATTACCTATACTCTCAAGTATTGTTATCGAGGCAGATAAAAATAATCTCACTCTAAAATCAACAAACCTAGATCTAGGTATAGAGATTCTTGTTCCAGCAAAGATCGATGAGCCTGGAACAGTAGCTGTCTCAGGCACTATACTTTCGACATTTCTCTCTGGAGTGGCGGGTGAAAAGATAAAAATGGAGTTAAAAGATTCAAATCTAAAAATAAGTACATCTAAAAACAACACTACTATAAAAGTTCTCCCAATAGACGATTTCCCTATGATTCCACGAGTTGAAGGGGATTCTTTTGAACTCGACGGTAAACAATTTGTAAAAGGACTCAAGTCTGTTTGGTATAGTGCTTCAACGTCAGGGGTCAAGCCAGAGCTCTCAAGCGTATATATATACTGTGAAGAAGGGTATGTTGTTTTTGCGGCTACAGACTCATTTAGGCTTGCAGCAAAGAAAGTAAAGATAAAGAAAAGTAAGGATTTTGGAGCTATTTTGATTCCTTTTAAAAATCTTTCTGAGCTTGTAAGGGTGATAGAAAAAGCAGAGGGAGATGTTAAAGTTACTCTTTCAAAAAACCAAATTTCATGTGAATTTGAGAATGTATATATGGTTTCTCGTGTGGTAGACGGTGTTTTTCCAGACTATCGACAGATCATTCCAAAAGAAAGCAAAACTTCCGTTGTTGTTTTAAAGCAAGACCTAATACAAGCTCTAAAAATATCAAACATCTTCTCTGACAAGTTCAATCAAGTACATATAAAAGTTAGTGATACTGTTTTTGAAATCACTACAAAAAACAATGATATTGGAGATACGTTGAACCAAGTAGAAGCTGTAACAGAAGGGGAACCCATCGAAGTAAACTTCAATCAAAAGTATATTACAGACTGTTTTCAATCTATTGAAACAGATAGTCTTTCTCTCACCTTTAATGGCCCTAATAAGCCTGTAGTAATACGAAGTGTTCCTGATAGTGCCTTTGTCTACATAGTAATGCCAATGAACCGCTAATGTTCAATATAGCCCAATTTCTAGAGAAGTTTAAAAAGTTAGGATTTGATAAGGAAAGTCAGAAGAAAATCATTATTGATTCTCTAAGGGAGATGAATATTCCTGTTGAAGATATTTCAATAAAGAATAAAGTAGTTACTGTTCGAGCAAGCTCGATTGTTAAAAACCAAATCTTTATGAAGAAAGCGAAGATTTTAGAGAAAATCCCAAATATTATCGATATTATTTAACTTTTAGATCAAAAGTCTTTTCACCTTTATTGTATACAGAATCGTATGATCGTATGGTGATACTAATATCCCCGTCTAGATCAAGATCTTTTGGAATGAATGAGAATGACTTTCTCTCAGTTGAAGAAATGTATTTGTTATTGATATAAAGCTCTGATTTTCGATAAGGGAATTCACTTTTTACTGAGAAATTAATAGTTACCGTATCCTCATCATCAACTCGATTTGGAAGATCAGTATCAAGACTGACTTGTAGCTGAGTTTCTGCTGTGTGAACATCATCTTTTTCTACTGGTATGTAGAAACTATTTGATTCTGTAAAACCAGGGTTTTTCTTTTGCCAATCAGCAAACCACTTTCGAACACCATATTCCCAAGATATGTACTGTGAGTCGTTTTCAGGATTTTTTGGGATAGGTCCTCGGGGGGTGTCTTTGTCTACCCAATGGAGGATAGAGTGGACGCTAGGATTTATAACCTCTTCTTTTGTTTCATTTGGAGTAAACTCCGTAGCCAATTTTCCTGAAACAGTGTCTTTAAAGTATGATTCACCACCTTTCCAGGTTCCGTTGAGTACTGGTTTGAGTCCTTGGGGGAGAGGCTCTGGTTTCTTGAAGTAATCATTTGGTAGAGAAGACGCTATATCAGCAAACAAAGCAGACCAAACAGGGGCGATGATGAGACCAGCAACTTTTCGCTCCATAGGACTGTTGTCGTTGTTTCCAGCCCAAGCGGTGAGCACGAGGGAGGGGGTGTAACCGATAACCCACACATCACGGTAGTCGTTCGTGGTACCAGTTTTTATAGCTACTTCTCGAGGAACTCCACTCAGGAGGTTTGTAAGGCTATCAATACGAACCTTTTTATCCGAAAGAATATCAGATATTTGTCGGGCAGTGTTTTCAGAAAGTACACGTTCTGGTACTGTACGACCCTCCTCCAAAACTTTTCCACTGTTATCCTCAACTCGTAAAATAAAGCGAGGATTATTTTTAATTCCATCATTTGCAAAGACTCCGTACCCACTCGTAATCTCGAGAGGAGAGACTTCACCACCTCCGAGTACAAGTGTGAGTCCGTAGCGATCCGGATCATTGAGACTTTCTAGCCCCATTTCATTTGAAAGAGAGATCGATTCTTTTATCCCCGCCAGATAGAGCGTTTTTACAGCGGGTATGTTTCTTGACTGTGCCAGAGCAAAACGCATAGTCATGGGACCTGGGTATATATCGTCATAGTTGTCAGGTGAGTAACATTTTATTTTGTCATTTTTAGGATTTTTTGGCTTGCCATCAGGGGTACATTCGCTGGAGAATTCGGTCTTTACATCAAATAGCATAGTGTCTGGGGTGTAGCCTTTATTAAACGCCGCAGCATACACAAAAGGCTTCATGGTAGAGCCGGGCTGTCGGTGTGCTGTGATGATGTTGAAGTTACCATCAATCGTCTGATCAAAGTAGTTTTTTGATCCAACCATTATGACAATGTCCCCATTTCGTGGGTCGATCGCAACCATAGCGGTATTGCTTGCCCCATAGTCATCATTTAGTTTTGAGGCAAAGTTTTTTACTACACCCTCAGCTTTTTCTTGAAGCTTATAGTCGAGGGTGGTTGTAACCTTTAGACCATTTTGAAATACAAAATCTTCACCATATTTTTCAACCAAGTATTGTTTTACCATTAATGCAAAATGTGGAGCACGTATGCTGGTACTGCTTCGTTCTAGAAAGTTTACTACTTCTTTCTTTGCGGCATCGTACTCTTCTTGAGTAATAAATTTGTTTTCCTTCATCTTTAGGAGAACAAGATCTTTACGTGCATCGAGTGCGGCTTTGTTTTTTCCGTATGGCGAGTAGTAGGTCGGAGCTTGCGATAGGGCAGAGATGTATGCAGCTTCTGCCAAAGTGAGGTCTTTTGAGCTCTTTCCATAAAATGCGCGACTTGCTTCTTCGACTCCGTAGAGACTGCCTCCGTAAGGAGTTTCGTTGAGGTATGTCGAGAGAATCTGATCTTTGGTGAGCATTTTCTCAAGCTTTAAAGACAAAACCCATTCTTTTAGCTTTCGGGTGATAGTTTTGTCTTTGGTGAGTACGGTATTTTTGATAACCTGCTGCGTGATCGTCGAGCCTCCTTGGGTCAGTCCTCCTGGGACAAGGTTTGCTATGACGGCACGGATTATTGAGGTCGGCTTGATTCCGATGTGGTTATAGAAGTCGATGTCCTCGATCGCAATAGTTCCTTTTTTTACATAATCAGAGATTTGGTCAAAAGGGACGACTGTGCGTTTTGTGTCCTCGTGCACATCGTAGAGGAGGATGGTGCCGGTTCGATCGTAGATTTTTGTACTCTGAGTGACCCGTCTTTGTTCAAAAGAAGAAATATCAGGCATTTTGATGGTCGAAAGCCATAAAATAGCTAGGCCAACGCATATGATGCCCAAGGAACTGGTTAAAAGAGCCAGGTTCTTTATCTTTTTACGGTGTCTCATTTGATGAATTTTAGCACAGTTTGTGTTAGATTGGTGGTATGATCGACGAAATATTAAACCGGGGAATAGAGAACGTATACCCAAATAAAGAAGCCGTAAAGTCTCGACTTGAAAAAGAAAAGCTCACATTCTACTTGGGGGTAGACCCTACAGGACCTACTATCCATATGGGACACATCATTCCTCTTTTAAAACTTTCAAAACTACAGAAATTGGGGCACAAGGTATATTTTCTCATAGGTGATTTTACTGCGATGATCGGTGATCCTACCGACAAAACAGCTACACGTAAAAAGCTGACTCGTGAAGAAGTACTCAATAATGCAAAAGTATACAAAGACCAAGCGTCAAAATTTATTTCTTTCGAAGGAGAAAATCCTGCAGAACTAAAATACAATTCTGAATGGCTCGGAAAAATGAATTTTGGTGAGGTGCTCGAGCTCGCATCTCAAGTGACCGTGGATCAAATGCTCAAGCGAGACATGTTTGCGAATCGGATGAAAGAAGGCAAGCCGATCCATATCCACGAATTTATGTATCCCTTGATGCAAGGATACGACTCTGTGGCAATGGATGTTGATGGAGAGATAGGTGGCAACGATCAGACCTTCAATATGCTCATGGGTCGCGATCTTGCAAAGAATAAAGATAAAATTGTTATTGCTACAAAGCTTTTGGTAGATCCTACCGGAAAGAAGATGGGAAAAACCGAAGGTAATATGGTCAGCCTCGACCAAACACCCGAAGATATGTTTGGAAAGGTTATGTCATGGACCGATGAAATGATGCCGCTTGCGTATGAGCTCCTTACTGAAGAAAGCGTTCCAAATATCCACCCAAAAGAAATTAAAATAAATCTTGCAAAAAAGATTGTGACACTTTGTCATGATGCAGCAGCTGCAGAAAAAGCACACCAAGCATTTGAGCAGACTTTTTCAAAAGGGGAATTGCCAGAAGATATTTTGACAATAAAAACTGAAGCAGGGAAAATGCTTGTTGATATTGTCGTAGAAAACAAAATCGTTGAATCAAAAAGCGAGTTTCGCCGTCTTGTAGAAGGTAATGGCGTAGAGATTGTCGGAACAGGAAAGGTGACAGATGCACAAATAAAAATCTCCGAGCCTGTTGAAATCAAAATAGGCAAGCGGAGATTCTTAAAGATTGTTTTGTAATTATTCTTCCCAACGATCACCAAAAGGGTTGATCTCTTCTTCGAGCACACCTTCTTCGTCCTCGCCCTCAACCTCTTCCTCCTCACCATCTACCACCACCGGGACTTCGCCGATTTCTAAATCATCATCAACTTTTTTTGCTTTTTTCGGGTCAAATTCTACTTCAAGTTCGTCTGCTGACATTTCGTTTTGTTATCGTTATTAATCTGATTTTCTAGTTGTAACAAATACTAAATAATTTTGCAACTATTTTTCACTGTGGAAAAGTATGTAAGACCGATGGCAATAGCATCGTACTCATCATCGTGCGCGATTTCTTTTTCTATTTTAATTAATTTTGGCACCATAAATATGATTTGTTTCTTATCGCTTCGTCCATGGCTCGTGATCGCCATTTTTATCTGAAGGGGAGTAAATTCAAATATGGGGATTCCTCTCCGAGCAGCTTCGTATGCAACAACACCACGTGCTTCCGCTACATGCATGGCTGTTTTTTGATTGTTCTCAAAAAAAAGAGTTTCGATAGCACAAGCAGTAGGTTCAAATGTTTCTATTATACGGTGGATCTCTTCACCGATCTGTTTTAGGCGCACGTAAAAACTATCTTTCGGAGACGTTTTGAAACAGTCAGAGTAGAGAAGTACTTCTTTTTTATCTTTATCGATAATAGCGATACCTAATCGCTCAAATCCAGGGTCGATAGCAAGGACGCGATTATTCTGCATTGGTAAAGACTTCTTGGACTTCGTCATTTTCTTCGAGTTCGTCGATAATGGTCTGTAATTTTTCTCCATCCTCATCACTCACCGGGATCATAGTCTGTGGGACCCATCCTTCTGCAGTCTTTGTAAATGCCCATGAAGCGCTCCCTGGGACCGCTAGTTCAAATCCGTTTTTTGAAAGGATGTGTTTTACTTCTTGGGCTGCTTTGTTACGATTGTCGGTTAGGCTTTCGATGATGATGGCACATCCTCCCGGACCGTATGATTCGTAGGTCATGTTTTCCATGACTGCACTATTGTCGTTTGCTTTCTTTACCGCACGATCGATCGTATCATTTGGCACATTTTCTTTGCGTGCTTTTTCAATAGCGTTTGCCAAACCAGGGGACTTGAGATTTCCTCCTGATTTTTTTGCCTCCACTGTGATGAGGCGTACCATTTTGCCAAAGATCTTGCTCTTTTGAGCATCGGTTTTTGCTTTCTGATGTTTTATTTTTGAAAATTTATTATGTCCTGACATGTGCGTATGCTTTATCGGTTACTTTTCTGCCTCTGCTTGTGCGTTCTAATAATCCTAATTGTATCAAATACGGCTCATATACGTCTTCTATGGTTTCTTGTTCCTCACTTGTCGCAGCGCTAAGTGTGCTCAAGCCAACTGGACCACCATCAAACTTGTCGATGATGACTTTTAACATATCACGATCGGCTTGATTTAGTCCAAGGGAATCAATACCAAGCATGTGGAGAGCCTTGTCGACAATATCCTTTGTTAGCTTTGAGTGGTTTATCTGAGCATAGTCGCGGCAGCGCTTGAGGAAATAGTTTGCAGTACGTGGTGTGAAGCGGCTTCTTTTTGCAATTTCAGCTGCTGCATTGTGTTCGATCTCAATATCCAGGATCTTTGCTGAACGTTTGATGATCTCTTCGATTTCTTTTTCGGTGTAAAACTCTAGTTTAAAGGTACCTCCAGAGAAACGTGATCGAAGGGGAGCAGAGATCATGGCTACGCGTGTGGTCGCAGCTATAAGCGTGAATGGAGGCAGTTCTAGTTGGATAGTTCTGGCAGAAGGACCTTTTCCTATGATGATGTCGAGTGAACCACTCTCCATGGCAGGGTAGAGCACCTCCTCTATGGCTTTGTTGAGTCGATGGATCTCGTCGATAAAGAGAATATCTCCCGCAGAGAGGTTTGTGAGGATGGAAGCAAGGTCACCAACCTTTAAAATAGCAGGGCCTGAAGTGATTTTGATTGCCGCTCCTGTTTCTTTTGCGATGAGGTGTGCTAGAGTCGTCTTTCCTAGTCCGGGAGGACCATAAAAAAGGATATGTTCTGGTGGGTGATTACGCTGTTTTGCTGCGGTGAGGAGGATGTGCAGGTTGTCTTTTATGTTTTTCTGGCCAATATAGTCATCCCACCGTGAGGGACGGAGGGTCTGATCAAGATAAGCGATGTCTTTGGGGGTACTTGACATAAAATTGTTTGTGTGCTAGGATACTTAATGAAACTCATTTACAGTATCGAATTCAAAAATCTCTAAGCAATGGATCCCGTTTGCGCGGGGTTCCTGATTTATTTTTAAGGACTCTTTGGTTCGTCTCTTAGGAGACGACACTGGTGATATCCTC
>JAGOVB010000023.1 GCA_018060945.1 Minisyncoccota bacterium
AATTTCTTTTCTTTTGTCTCCACCAAAAAGTTTGCTCCAGTCACACTCCCCACTCCTGTTTCAAAAGTGATAAACATTATTTTTTACTTAAAAATATAGCCCCAAATGCACCTATGAGATCCATAATAAAATCGATGGTAGTATCGACAATATAGTTCTCCCCTGCAATATTGAGTACGTATTCAAATATCTCCCAACCTGTAGCCAATATGAGCATACCGATGAGTGCTTTCTTCCAGCTTTTGGTAAAAATCAAAATAAAAAATGCGAGGGCTGCGCCACCAAGGAAATGTAGAAGTAGATCATACCAAGGATAGTAGAAATACAGTGCGTGTTCGGTCCCATAGAGATGGAGACTGAGAACCAGAGCAGACGTGACGAGCGCTAGGATATATTTTTTCATACGCCTAGTATACCAACAAAAAGCGTACCAAACAAAAACACCTGCATGATGCAGATGTATTTGTGAGGTTACGGGAGTATTAACCTAGCCTAAGCCAGGTGGGTTCTCTCACGAACCACCAAGGTGAATTCGATGCTGAGATCCCAAAAAATATGTTATAAGGATTAATACTCCTATAACCTCTTAAAGTATATCACTTTTTGAAAACCAGTGCGCAATCTCACTTTCTGCTTCTCTGATTGAGCTCGAAGCATGCACAAGATTTTTAATCGCACGCCCCTCTTTGTTTGAAATTTCATATGAATCCAAGACAAAATCTCCTCGAATTGTCCCCACATCAGATGAAAGTGGCTCAGTACCCCCCACTATCTTTCTCACGATCGGCACTGCATGAGGTCCTGACCAGACCATCGCGATCACTGGACCTTTTGTTAAATAATTCTTTAAACTTCCTAGTATTATTCTTCCCACTTCTTCAGGAACATCTGAAAGGGTCGGATGTCCTTTTTCTTTTGCATTTTTAATAGATTTTTCTCCAGAAAGACGGATCCACTCGGGATCAATCGTATAATGTTTTTCGATAAGATCCTCGTCCGGCTTCAACATCTTCATCGCTTGCAAAGTGAGTCCAATCTGTTCAAAGCGCTTGATGATCTCCCCTGCTAACCGTCGCTCCACCCCATCTGGTTTTATAATCACAAGTGTTCGTTCGATCATGTTCTGATAGTAGCATAAAAAATTTGGAAAAAGAAAAGCGCCCAGACCGAAGTCTGGGCGCTTGAGACCCCCTACCTTATTCTCGGCGGGGATCTCTTCAGGGCGACAAACAACGCAGTCACCAGAGCTGCACCAAAGACCAATATCCATGGCTGGGTAACAACTCCGGCAAAGACGACTACGAAGATGACAATTGCAATTCCTACAATTATCATTTGATTCTCACCTCCTTTCTCGTGAAGTACAAACCTCCACAAGGCTACGGACATACTAATGCATATTGAGGAAAATACACATATCGAATATCTATAGCATCGTGGAGGCTTTCGACTCTCACTTGACCCCCGACAAAGTCAGGAGTCTAGTAAAGAGGAGGATTCAAAAATCCTCCCTGTCCGACAATTTGCTCACATGAGCGAGGTAGTCGGCGTACCTCAATAACTTATGCAGCGTTTTGCATATTGTAGAAGCGCCTCAATGCAGCTTTGGCAGTATTCACTGCACGCTGCTCTCGAGAATTAATGAGCCACTTAACCGGCACGAACTTTCGCCCATGCCAACCCGAACGTTCAACGAACGCTCCTGTTCCCGCCTCGCAGTTACCAGCATCCAGGCTGTCCTGGACAAATACCAGCACTGTGCAGTTTTTCGGAACCTCCAACCCGGAAGCCTTTGCTTCGACGTCCTGCCTCCGCCAAGCATGATGTGCCAGACGGATGAAATAACGCCACCAGAACATGTAGTCGTGCTTGACCACACGAGTGGAGGTCTCGAGTGGAGAGGAGAAATGATCTCCCCAGCCGCTCCAGCTGTTTCCAGCTGACAAGGAAACTTCTTTTCCAGCGAAGCCAGCAGCGGTGTTAGAGATGTGGTAAGTCCTACCACTAGGACTGACGACCAGGGTAGCAGGCTCGAGACGGCAGCCTCTACCCTCAGACGAGGATGTGTATCCCTCAACCAAGGAGTAGCCCTTGATCTGATTGATGACACCCTCCCGGAGAAAGACGACTCCATCTTCGGTGGTCTGCTCAGGGACAGTGATATCACGAAAGCAGATTTTCTTCGCCATATTTTGGCGGAAATACTCCCGAACCGCCGGAGTAAAGTTCTTCCAAGTACTGGGGCGAAAACCCCGGAAAAACTCGAGATCCAAAGGCTCACTGTAAGTTGACGAACCCCCAGTGAATACATTGTGATTGAGCGTCCCTTTAGCGAGGCGCTTCGCGATCTTATTAGACCGCTTTGCACCTCGCTGAAGAGAAAGTTCATCAAGAACGACAACCCAGGGAACCGACTCAATTTCCCAAGGAGCTAGAATCCACCTTGCTTTCCAAATCGCCTTTGAAATGGTCCGCATTGCGTGTCCAGGAGTACGCCACCGCTCAAGAGATGCTCCCGTCAAAAAACGGACAACGTCCCAAGCTCCCTTATTCGCAGGAGAGTTCATCCCCCGCGAAGGGCTTTTGGCAACCCTGACAACCATCTTCCGGAAAAATTCCGGGTGCTCAGCGATGAGCACGGCCATCTCACGCATCCAACCTGCACGGCGAGCGGCGGTCTCAAAGACCTTCCCATCCACCTTGCGCCAACCGAACCAGGACATACCACCGTCCACATCGTGGACAAGAGCAGCTCCGCCCCAATTAGTGGGAAGAGAGATGTTGTACGTGGTTAAGGCATGGCGAAGCAATGCTTCGCCATCTGCAAGGATGCGGGCGATCGCATCCCGTGTGGATGTATCGCCTTTCCGGTTAACACCGCAATGGCCGAAGGCTCCAGCTACAAACACCTTATCGCCATCATCTTGCAGAGCGATTTCACGGATCGAGATATAACGAACACTGTTTTTCACTTTTTTAATGGCCTGGTATCGTTACGGCAGACGCAGGATTGCTCCCGACTAACATGTATCAAAATATTGATGAGCAGCTACTCAAACAACATTATGAAGGAACCACAAGGCAGGCACTAAGTCCTGCACCATGCGATCCCTCTTACCGAACCGAGATTCGAGTTTTTTACGCTATCTCTCAGTTAGGCGAAGAGGAACAACATCACCATTACGGTGTATGTCCTTATTCGCTATTGTTTTGTCAAAGAATTGACAAAGTGATTTTAGAGTAGGTTTAGTGACTCCTCAATCACTTTTACCCTTATAGTATAGCATGTATTGACTATATTGTCAATACCTCCGGTTCTCCTTTTGTTATTAAAATAGTATGCTCAAATTGGCAGGCTGTAGAGCCGTCTTTGGTGGCGTAGGTGAATCCATCATCGGAGAGTTCCATCTTCCCGTCTCCTAGGGTCGTTATGGGCTCAATAGCGAGGACCATACCAGGAACTAGAGTGATCTTTTTACCCTCATCCCACGCATAGTTTGGTACATACGGATCTTCATGCACAGCATACCCTACCCCGTGCCCACAGAGATCTTCGATGAGATTTATATTATGCCCAAAAAGGTACCTCTCGATCGCCTCACCGATATCAGAAACAGTAGCGCCACCCTTTGCAGCGCGGATGCCTGCTTCGAGTGCTTTTTCAGTATGGTACATGAGCTCTTCGTTTGCTTTTGAAGGTGTGCCGACAGAGACCGTGATCGCTGCATCAGTGATGAGCTTTTCATGAGTGAGTCCGAGATCGAGTTTGACGATATCACCTGTTTTCAAAACGCGGTTACCTGGGATGCCGTGGACGATTTCATCATTTACAGATATACAAATACTTCCAGGAAAAGGAAACTTGGCACCTTGAGGAGAAAAGTTTAAAAACGAAGGAACATCACCTTGGGCTCGGATGAGGTCATGAGCAATCTTGTCTAGCTCAATGGTAGCAATACCTGGACGCACCTGCTCCGCTACTTTTTGTAAAATAGCTGCATGGCGTTTGCCACCCTCACGGAGCGTAGCAATATCTTCTTTTGTTTTAATTCTGATGGCCATCGATCTGTTGCAAAATATCAGCAAAAACTTTTTCTACAGTTTGGTTAGCGTCTATCTCTACAAAAGAATAGTGTGGATTGTGGCGATAAAACTCGACTGTCGGCAGTACATGAGTATCATACCAATCGAGTCGCGCTCTAATATCCTCTTCGTTGTCATCCTGACGTTTTCGTAAAATAAGTCGTTTGAGCGCTTCTTCTTTATTCATTTTAAAATGAATAACATAAGGCTTTGGAAGTTTGTAAAACTCGACTGCAGAGTGAAGCGTCCCGGCTTCATGGATCTTGCGAGGAGTGCCGTCGATGATGAGGTGCTGCTTTCCGGTATATTTTCGAGAAAGGAGATTTGACCACATTGCGATCGTAACAAACTCTGGCATCAAACCACCTTCGTCATATGCAGCTGCAGTCAACCGCTGGGTATATGAATCTCCTTTTATAAACTCTCGGATTTCAGCACCTGTTTGCACATACAAGGTTTCCCCACCGATATGATCGGTGAGGAGTTTTCCTTGGGTTCCTTTTCCACAACCTGACATTCCCATCAAAATAAATACCTGTTGGTTCATGTCTAGATTATACAAGAGTTTTAGTACTCTCGCATTGACGCCTGAGCATCGATACGCTTGATGAGGTCGAGAACTACTGAGACAACGATGAGGAGTGCTGTACCCCCGATACCCAATGCCTGGTTTCCTGTGATTCCCTGCATGATAACTGGCAATACGGCGATCGCACCGAGGAATATGGCGCCGACAAGCGTGATTCGGGTCACTACCTTTGCGAGGTAGTCTGTAGTGTGATCACCTGGTCTGATACCTGGGATAAATGCTCCTCCTTTCTGAAGATTTTCTGAAACCTGCTTTGGTTCGAACGTAACTGCAGTGTAGAAGTAAGTAAAGATAAATACAAAGGCAAAATATATAACACCGTGGAACCATGGATTTGCCAAAAGGAGGCTCGCCTGGCTCGCATAGTCTGCAACAGTTGCATTTGAAACAGTTGAAAGATAGTTTGCAATCACTTGTGGGAAAAGAAGGATAGAGAGTGCAAAAATGATTGGCATCACACCAGCCTGGTTGATACGAAGTGGTAGATATGTTTGTGTTCCACCCGGTCTCCCTTGCTGTCGTGCATAGGTCACGGGTACTGGGCGCTCTGCTTCGGTGACTGCAACTACTGCAACAATAACCACAAGAGCCACCACTGCAAATACAATGTACTGAGGGATGAGTGCTGGGTTAAATCCAAAGACAAACTGAGCGATATGAGTCGGTAATGCGGTCACGATACCTGCAAAAATGATGAGTGATACTCCGTTTCCGATACCAAACTCAGAGATGAGCTCTCCGATCCACATAAGGAGGAGTGAGCCACCAGTCACCACGAGGATGTTTACTGCAAAATCCAAACCACCCAAAGGCATGATGATATTTTGCTTTTGGAGCAATGTAAGGAATGCAAATGACTGAAGTGCAGCAAGTGGTACTGCAAGCATACGAGAGTACTGAGACATCTTTAGACGTCCAGCCTCACCCTCTTCACGATACATCGCCTTTAGCTTTGGGAACATCATGGTCAAAAGCTGCATGATGATCGAACCGGTAATGTATGGACCGACACCAAGCATCACGATTGAAAGCCGTGACATACCTCCTCCTGAGAATACATCCAAAAGACCGATCAATTGATTTGAATCGAGTAGTCGTTCTAGTTGTAGTGCATCGATACCAGGGATCGGTATTGCTGAAAGTAGTCGAAATACAACGAGTGCACTGATGGTAAATAGGATGCGCTTTCGTAAACCACTATCTGTTAAGACGATCTTGAGTTTCGTGAAAATGGTATTCATAGGACTATTGTACCAGACCTCCAGCTTTTTCAACCTTTGCTTTTGTTGCTGCTGACATGAGGCAACCAGAAATAGTTACCTTTTTAGTAAGCTCTCCAACACTCAATAGTTTGACTGGTGGGATGACTCCGTTTACCTTTTCGATAACGAACTTTGCAAGCAATGTCTCTGGAGTGACTGTTTCCCCTGCCTTAAAGACAAGCTCAATATCACCGATGTTTACTGCGACTGGCTTTATATCAAATGATTTAAACTGGTTTACTCCTCGTCCTCGTAGTTTTGGAAGACGCTTGATAAAGTCTCGGAGCTCTGGTCTCTTCTTTCGTCCAGAACGTGAGTTCTGTCCTTTCATTCCCTTTCCAGAAGTCTTTCCTCGTTTGCCACCTCGGCCTACGATCATCTTAGACTTGGTCTTTGTTCTTGGTTGTAAATTATTTATTTGCATATGATTTTGGGTGCTTAGTGATGCTTGAAAGCGCCTGGATCGCTCCTCGAGCGATGTTCAGCTTGTTCTTGCTTCCAGATCGGATCTTTGCAACGATATCTTTGAGTCCAGCAAGCTCCACGACGTTTCGTACGGCGCTTCCTGCGACGATACCTCGTCCTTTCGCTGGCATGATTTCGATACGAGCTGAGCTGTATTTTGCCTCAACTGGGTGTGGAATAGACATAGCGCTTGTATGTGCTACTCGGATCATGTTTTTCTTTGCATCTCGTGTAGCCTTGTCGATCGCAAGAGATGTGTCCCCTGCTTTTCCAAGTCCTACTCCGACACGTCCTTTTCGGTCTCCTGCAACAAGTGCTACAGAGAATGAAAATCGTCGTCCTCCAGATGCTACTCGAGTCACTCGGCGGATGCTGATGATCTTTGTATCAAACTCTGGCTTTACTCGTTCCTTTTGTTCACGAGGTCCGCCTCGGCGTGGTCGTCGATTCATCGGAGCATTTGAAGTAGATGCAGATCGTGGTGCAGGTGCTGCAGCAACTGGTGCTACTGGCTTTACTTCTGGTGTTGTTGTTTGTGTTGGTTCCATATATTTAGAATTGAAGTCCTCCTGCTCGAGCTCCATCTGCTATAGCCTGGATTTTTCCAGCATAGAGATAGCCTCCTCGATCAAAGACGGCCTTTGTTATTTTTGCAGCCAACGCCTTTGTAGCGATGTCTGTTCCGACTTTTGTACCATCAGTGCCTGATGCAGCAGCCAATGTAGCTCCTTTTACATCATCAATGAGCTGAGCATAGATGTAACGATTTGATTTGAAAACAGAGAGACGCGGCTTTTCAGCAGTACCTGAGATTTTAGCTCGGATACGCTTATGTCGTCGTTCAATGTTAGTAAGTATTGTTTTCATATATTTCTAAATTATATCTGATTATACAGATTTCTTACCCTGTTTTCGGCGAATGACCTCATCGCTATATCGAATACCCTTCCCTTTGTATGGTTCAGGCTTCTTGTATGCTCGCACACTTGCAGCGAACTCTCCTACTTCAGCAGTATCAATACCCGAGATGGTGATGATGTTCTTTTCTGCAGTTACTTTGAGTCCTGCTGGGATCGCCACCTTTACTGGATGTGAAAATCCAAGTGCGAGGTGTAGATCAGCTCCTTTTACTTCTGATTTGAAACCGATTCCTTCGACAATGAGCTTTTTCTCGAAAGCTTTATTTACTCCTGCAACCATGTTTTGAATATGTGAAGAGTATGTTCCCCAGAGCGCTAGTGTATCGAGGGTGTGTTCAGTTGGAGTAAGAGTTACTTTTCCATCTGCTACTACTACAGCTACAGTCGGCTTTAGTGTCTTTGTGAGTGTACCAAGAGGTCCC
>JAGOVB010000007.1 GCA_018060945.1 Minisyncoccota bacterium
TTAGACCATTGGTTGATGGCGGCTTTATCTATATCGCTCAACCACCACTATACAAAGTAAAACGAGGAAAGGAGATTATGTATTTTTACAGTGATGAAGAAAAGATGAAAGCGCTTGGAAATGAAGTCCAGGAAATTGTCGAAGTTACCGAAGGAGAAGAAGTCCCAGAGGTAGAAATAGAAGATCCAAAGAAACCGGCAAAAGTTAGCATCC
Source organism: Minisyncoccota bacterium (assembly GCA_018060945.1). GTDB lineage: Bacteria > Patescibacteriota > Minisyncoccia > Phycocordibacterales > PALSA-1337 > JAGOVB01. Next base: position 214 of record JAGOVB010000007.1, read on the forward strand.
AGCGATATAAAGGTCTCGGAGAAATGAACGCAGATGAGTTGTGGGAAACTACTATGGATCCCGCTGCGCGTATCCTCAAACAGGTAAATGTCGACGACGCACAGGACGCCGACCGAGTATTCGACATGCTCATGGGAACTGACGTGCCAGCACGAAAACACTTTATTCAGTCAAACGCTAAAAAAGCTACAATTGACATATAGCCCGTTTCTATATACAATTTTTATATATGAAAAAACTATACATAGCAGCTGCATTTGTTCTCGTTACTCTCATACTCCCACAACCAGCTCAAGCAGTTCGAGTTGGAAATATATTTGATCCACTCTGTCTTTTCGCGTGGCGAGATGGGTGTAAAGACAATGTTACTGTCGATAATAGTATCAACGACTCTTTCAATATAAACAGCAATGTAAACAGCCCAGGCGGAGTAGTAACAGGGAACACAAACAATACAAATACAGGCGGTAGCGATAATAACAACTATTATGATGATCTATATGTAAGTTGTTATTCTGATGTGTCGTATGCTGATACTGACGAGCGAGTACGCTGGTATGCGACGGTTTCTGGAGGAACAGGCTCATACAGCTATGATTGGAGTGGGTCAGAAGGTTTGGATGGAAACAGCTCAAGCGCGTCTATTTCATACGATAACGAAGGATCAAAAAGTGCTTCTGTACAAGTGACTTCGGGAAGCAAGTCTATCACACGGTCGTGTGGGACTGTGTATATACAAGATGATCGGAATTATTACTATAATGATTATGACTATAATTACTACGATCGTCCGAGCGTCTCTTGTTATCCAGACACATCATACGGAAACACTTATGACCGAGTCATCTGGAGAGCATATGCAAATGGAGGAAACGGAACATATAGTTATACATGGTCAGGTACTGACGGTCTTTCAGGGCATAATGAATCTATTTCAAAAACATACAATCGAAGCGGTACAAAAAGTGCTTCTGTGACCGTCCGTTCTGCTGGTAAAAGCACTTCAGCTTCATGTGGCAGTGTCGTAATCGGTGGTGATTATAATTACAACTATGCTCCGGTATATGCGCCAGTAGTTCCAACCACTCTATTTGCAACTTGTGCACCAAACGTCAGCTCTACTCGAGTAGGTTCTGTCGTGACGTGGTCAGTATACCCAACTGGAGGCAATGGTATATATTCATACATCTGGTCAGGTAGTGACGGATTCAGCGGTAGTCAGAAATCAGTCGTGACAAGCTATCGATCGACCGGTCCAAAATATGCCACAGTCAGTGTCTATTCAGCAGGGAAGACAACAACTATTTCTTGCGGTACGGTAAATATTTCTACCGCAGCAAAATCAATCGTAAAAAAACCAGTAACAGTAAAGCCAGCGCCTGCACCAGTAGTAGAAACGCCTGATTCAAATTTCAATATATTCGACAATATCCCTTGGACATTTGTATTTATCTGTATATCAATCATCCTCTTCTGTACAGTGATGTACTTGATTGCGAAGGCTTCAAAGTAGTGCTGAGATAGGCCATATTATGGGATGTTGACCTAAGTGGTAGTATTGTGCTATAATATAAAGGTGAACAGGACTGATCTTTTACACCACATAGGAGGTGTTGGTATGTCGGTCGCAAGAGCAAAAGTCACCCTACTTGCACTACGCGAGATGTGTGACGGCAACGATTTGTCAGAACTCTTGGATTCAACGATTGCACTTTGCGTGAGGTACGCGGAGACGGTTGTTGAATTCATGGAGGTTTGTCCAAAACCATGTGAGTCCGTCAGTGATCGGTGTCGTGAAGTGGATTCTGTCCGCCATCACATTCACACTGCCACTGACGATGCCCTTTGCATTTTGGCTCGAAATCTGACAGCTGTAGGTAGGGATGGGTCCTGGATCAGGAACTACCCTCACCGTGCAGCACGCGGAGCTCTTGCGATTCAGATCGCATACCAGCACCTTCAGGAGGAGGTGGCCAATGGATAAATTCCGTCGGTCTGACCTTCTCCGCATTGCTGCTATCACCTTCAAAGGTACGCAGCAAAGAGCGACTCTGGAAGAACTCCAAGAGCGCGAAGAACTTCTTCAAGGACTGGGCATTGATTTGTCCCAAGCTCTACGAGAAGCCGAGAAGCTCACACTCGAAGAAATGTGACACAAAAAGCCCCTGCCGTTTCCGGAGGGGCTTCTGTATTATTTATATTATCTCTTCTCCTTTATTTCCTTTGCAATCCGTTCAAGTGCCTCTTCAATACTGACCTGTCCGATCTGTCCATGGTCACGACTTTCGAGAGTTATTTTTCCTGCCTCGATATCTTTGTCACCGAGAATAATAAAATATGGAACGTGTTCTGTTTTTGCATTTCGAATCTTTTTGCCAAATGTTTCTGGTGAGGTATCGATATCGCAACGGATATGGAGGTCACGAAGGAGGGCGATGTACTCCTGTGCTTTTTCATTATGTCGATCGGCGATAGGGATCACACGGACTTGAACGGGTGAAAGCCAGAGAGGGAACTTGCCAGCATATTTTTCAATAAGAAATGCCATTACTCGCTCGATTGCTCCGATCGATGATCGGTGAACGACGATAGATTCTTGTTCTTTTCCTTCGTTGTTTACGAAATTCAGGGCGAAACGTTTTGGCATAACGAAGTCATATTGCACAGTAAAGGCAGTATTTTCTTTTCCTCGAACGTCTTTCATCTGTACGTCGATCTTTGGTCCATAGAACGCAGCTTCATTTTCAGCTTCTGTAAATTTTACATTTTGCTCCTTGAGAACACTGCGGAGGATCTCTTCACTACGATCCCATGCTGCATCATCTTTAAAGTATTTCTTGTCGTCTTTTCGATCACCAAGAGAGAGGCGGTACCAGAAGTCTTCGCCCTTTACTAGACCAAAGACACTCGCCATGTGTTCGATGAGGTCGAGCGCACCTTTGACCTCTTGTTTTGCTTGTTCGTCGCTCGCACATATGATGTGTGCATCTGAAAGACAGAAACTTCGAACGCGTACCAGCCCAGCTAGCTCACCAGACTGCTCGTAACGGTATAGTTTTGCGATTTCTGCTATACGCATAGGGAGCTCTCGGTATGAACGAGGTTTTGAGAGATAGAGCTCGAAATGGTGTGGGCAAGTCATCGGACGGAGCATGTACTCTTCGTCGTCGATAACGATAGGCGCATACATTGAGTCTTTGTAGTAAGGATAGTGACCAGACTTTTTATATAGTGCAAGGTTTGCAATGTCAGGAGTATAGACGTGTTTGTAGTCTCGCTTTATCTCTTCGTCTACAACAAACCGCTCGAGCTCGCGACGGATTGCTGCTCCTTTTTCGGTCCAGAGAGGAAGTCCCTTTCCAACGGTATCAGAGAAAGTAAAAAGCTCTAGTTCCTTGCCTATTTTTCGGTGGTCATTATCTTGTATTTCCATGCGTGTATAGTACTACAATTCCTTTACTTTTTCTATGATAAAGCTTTTTGTGCCATTTCTTTCATTTACTTTTCCTTTTACCGCTAAACACCTGTCGACTTGGAGGAGTAATTTGTTTCCTTCATATAGCTTCGGGAATGCGACCGCCTCGATCGAGCCGCTAAAGTCGGTGAGGGTGAGGAATGCCATCATGTCACCCTTTTTTGTGTTTAATGGTTTTACCATTTCAACAATGCAAGGGAAGATGACTTCTTTTTCGGTATCATCAACCTCTTTGGCTTTCATGATATTCATATCTCGAGAATTTATCTTGTCTCGATACTGATCGAGTGGGTGGCCAGAGATGTAGAGACCAAGAAGCTCTTTTTCCCAGGCGAGGCGTTCTTTTTCTGAGACAGGTGGCACATCTACAAGCTTTAGCTTTGGTAATGTGCTGGTATCTTCCATGAGACCAAATAACGAGTCTTGGTTTGTTGGGAGTTTCTCATGTTCTTTGTTGTAGGCTAAAAGGTTTTCGATGTTTCCCATGAGGACACCACGATCGATGCCAAAGCTATCGATGGCCCCTGCCTTGATCAGTGCTTCTAGGGATTTTTTATTTAAATTTCGATCACGGACTCGGTCGAGGAAGTTTGCAAGAGAGGTAAATGCACCTGCTCTTTTTCTTTCCTCAATTATCGCTGTCGCAGCACCTTGGCCGAAGTTTTTGATGGTGACGAGCCCAAATCGGATCGTCTTTTCTTTTCCCGGGACTACGGTAAACTGACTGTAACTTTCGTTTACATCCGGTGGAAGAATTGGGATATTCATACGTCGACACTCAGCGATGAATTCACCTATTTTTTCTACATCTCCTGAGTCAGCGGTGAGCACTGCTGACATGTATATGGCTGGGTAGTTTGCTTTCATGTATGCGGTTTGGTATGCCACACGACCGTAGCTTGCAGCGTGTGCTTTGTTGAATCCGTATGCGGCAAACGGCTCGATCAGTTTCCAGAGCTGCATCGCTTTCTTTTCGGTCAATCCGTTTTTGACGAGACCGTCGAGTAGTTTTCCTTTTTGTTCCTCCATTTCTTTTGGAATCTTTTTACCCATCGCTTTTCGGAGCTTGTCTGCTTCGAGCCATGAGTATCCACCGAGCTTGATCGCAATCATCATAACGTCGTCCTGGTAGGTGACCACTCCGTACGACATGTCGAGGATAGTTTTGAGACGAGGGTCCAAGTACTTTATCTTTTCTGGATCGTGCTTTCGTTCGATGTATTCTGGGATCGATTCCAAAGGTCCAGGACGATAGAGTGCCACCATCGCGTTGATGTCGTGGATACGGCTTGGCTTGAGGTCGACCAAAAATTTGGTCATACCAGTACCGTTTAACTGGAACAGTCCGGTAGTCTGACCTTTGGCGAGAATTTCAAAAGTCTTTGCATCGTCGAGAGGTATTTCATCGATATCAATAGTGATGCCCTCGATCTTTTTTACACGCTCAATAGCATCAGCGAGGATGGCTAGGTTTTTGATACCCAAAAAGTCGAACTTCAAAAGTCCTACTCCGTCTTCTCCGACGGCGTACATGTCGTACTGGGTGATGATTTTATTATCTCCTTTAGTGTCGTACTGGAGAGGTACATACTCGACGAGTGCCTCAGGTCCGATCACCACTCCTGCAGCATGGACGGAGATGTGTCGGGCACAACCTTCAATCTTTTTTGCCATATCGACAATACGTTTTGTGTCCGCATCTTTGTTGTACAGTTCTCGGAACTCAGTCACTTCCTCGAGTGCTCGATCGATCGTCATGGGGAAGCCTTGGGCACCCATAGGGATGAGTTTTGAAATACGGTCGCCGATTTCATATGGATAACCCATCGCTCGAGCGACATCGCGCACCGCACCTTTTGCCATCATCGTTCCAAACGTACCGATCTGAGCTACTTTGTCATGTCCGTATTTATTTCGTACATAGTCGATCACTTCGTCGCGACGGTTATCGGCAAAGTCCATGTCGATATCGGGTGCAGATGGTCGCTCTGGGTTTAGGAAACGTTCGAAGGGGAGATTGTAGGCAAGTGGGTCTACGTTTGTAATACGAGTGACGTATGTCGTGAGAGATCCCGCAACCGATCCTCGGATGTTGGTGAGGATGCCGTGTTCGTGCGCGTATTTGAGGAGGTCGGTCACTACGAGGAAGTACTGTGCGTAGCCTTTGTTTTTGATAACCTCAAGTTCATAGTCGAGACGTGTCGTCACTTCTTTAGTAAGTTCGAGTCCTCGTTTCGGAATCCCCTCATAGGCAATGCGCCGCAACTCTTCATCGTACGAAAGTCCACTTTCAACAACATATTTTGGAAATAGCCATTTGCCGAGGGTGAGGGTGACATTGCACATGTCTGCAATCTTTTGAGTATTGTCGAGTGCTTCAGGAATATCGGCAAAAAGCTCATTAGCTTTTTCGGTAGATATAAAAGAAAAGTTTTCATCTTCGTTATCAGAGCGATCAGATCCATCTCCGTGAGTGTTTACGAGCATGAGTGTGTCACGAGCTGCGCGGTCCTCTTCGTTTATATAGTACACATCGTGTGCGGCGACGAGCGGAGTATCGGTTTCATGCGCTAGTTTGATGAGCTGATTCATGAGTCCTTCATGACCATCGATCTCTGGATGGCGGGTGATTTCAATATAAAAATCAGGATAGACTTTTTTGTACCAAGCTATTTTTTCTTTTGCCTTTTCTATGTCACGCATCTTGAGAGCTGCAGAGATTTCACTAGAAAAAGATGGAGCGATCGCGATGAGACCTCCAGCATATTTTTCCATCAATTCTTTGTCGATACGTGGTTTGTAATAAAAGCCTTCGAGGTTTGAGTAGGTGACGAGCTTGATCAGATTTTTATACCCCTCAAAATCTTTTGCCAAAAGCACCAGTCGATGTCGCTTACTATCGACTCCCGCTTGCTGGTCAGTTCGTTTTCGAGTAGCAACGTAAAAGTCCACACCAATAATTGGTTTTATTCCTTTCTTTACACACGCCATATAGAAATCGATCACGCCGTACATATTTCCAGCATCGGTGATCGCAAGCGCGGGCATATTGAGCTCCTTTGCTTTTGCCACGAGGTCATCGATCTTTGGAAGGGCGTTTAGGAGAGAGTAGTGACTGTGAACGTGGAGATGGATAAACGGGTGAGACATGGATTTATTATACACAGTTTATGCACTTTCTGTATAGAAAAGAAGTGTTGTACTATCGATACATGGAGTCTATTTCTATTATCGAAAATAAAATACTGATGATTCGTGGCCAGCGTGTCATGCTCGATGTGGATTTGGCGCTTTTGTATGGAGTGCCTACGAAGCGTCTCAACGAACAGGTGCAGAGAAATATAAAGAGATTTCCAGGGGATTTTATGTTCCAACTTAGTAAGGAGGAAACCGAGCGTTTGAGGTCGCAATTTGCGACCACAAACAAACGACGCGGTGGTAGTCAGTATTTACCCTTCGCATTTACCGAACATGGCGTGGCCATGTTGTCCTCAGTATTGCGTAGTGAAAAGGCTGTAGAGATGAACATCTTCATCATTCGTGCTTTTATAAAAATGAGAGAGCTACTGGCGACAAACAAAGATTTGGCGTATAAAGTAGAGAAAATGGAAGGTCACATTATTGATATAATTTCAGTTCTAAGAAAGCTCACAGATGAACCAATTCAGAAAAAAGGTAAAATAGGATTCAACTCATGAAATATACTATTGGAATTGATGAAGTTGGACGAGGCCCTATAGCAGGGCCTGTTACTGTTTGTGCGTGCATGATTTCTTCAGGCATTGCTAAAAAGTACAAAGGGATAAAAGATTCAAAAAAACTTTTAGAAAAAAAGCGTGAAGAAATATTTTCTATCATAAAAGATAAAGTGCAATACAAAGTCACAAGCATCAGTGCAAAAGAAATAGACAAAAAAGGAATTTCTTTTTGTATTAAAAAAGCGTTAGCAAAATCCATTTCTATTTTTCCTACGGATACCCAAGTCCTATTAGATGGTGGTTTAAAAGCACCTCCAGAATTTAAAAAACAAAAGACGATTATAAAAGGCGATGAAAAGGAGGTTTGCATAGCCCTCGCGTCCATTATTGCTAAGGTTACTAGGGACAGATATATGCGTAAAATGGCCAAAAAGTACCCTATATACGGCTTTGAGGGGCATAAAGGGTATGGAACAAAGGCGCACTATATAGCCATCGAAAATGGTGGAAAGTCACCGTTACACAGGGTTTCCTTCTTGCAAAAAACAGCAAAACCTGTATAGTATAGCCATTATGGTAAATCGAATGCGCGCAACTCGGGCTCACCGAGATAATAGACGAAGTCATCACGCGATAGACGCTGCTCGTCTTTCAAAGTGTTCAAATTGTGCTGCAATGCACCTCCGACACTCTATGTGTGCAAAATGCGGATACTACCGTGGTAAAATGATTATTGATATGAAGAAAGTGCTCGACAAGAAAGTCGCTAAAGCAAAAACAAAAACGACAGCATAAACATAAGCATTGTGAACAGTACCTTTAAAAATAAAAATGGCAAATAGACACCTCTCCAGATCAATAGTTCTCCAGTCACTCTTTGAATGGGACTTTGGCGGTGAAGAAGCGCACCATGATTTGAAGGGGATCCTCGATCGAAACGCAGCTGAGTTTGCTCCAGGTATGAGTGATATTGAGTTTATGCGCACTCTCTTTGAGAGTATCATCGCAAAGCGTCCAGATCTCGATCTCATCATCGAAAAAGCAGCACCCGACTGGCCAATAGACAAAATATCTGTAGTAGATAGAAATATTTTGCGTGTTGGTCTCTACGAACTCTTGTTTGCAAATCGTGATGAAGTTCCAGCAAAAGTAGCGATCAACGAAGCAATCGAACTTGCTAAGTCATATGGAGGAGAAAATAGCGGAAAGTTCGTAAACGGAGTACTGGGGTCTGTGTACAAAGAGATCGGAGAACCAGGAAAGGATGCTGCTCCAAAAAAGAAAAAAGTAAAAATCCCTGATATTCCATATGAAAAAATGCCGATCCAAAAGCTTGGAGGTGCAGTCGTCTATGCAAAAAACGAAGGTGAAATATATTTGGCGCTTGTTCACGATGTTTTTGGCCACTGGACTCTTTCAAAAGGTAAAATTCCAGCTGATGTAGATGTCAAAGAAGGAACTGTGTTTAAAATAAAAGAAGAAATGGGGCTCGATATCACGATCGGCGAAGTCCTCGGAAATAATGAGTACATTGCCGCAGATCCAGAGCTGGGCAAGCTACGCAAGCAAGTAAACTACTTTTTAGCAGAATCAAAGTTTGACCCAATCAAGCTTGGAACAACTGGAGGGCTCGATGATGCGCGATGGTTCCGACTGGCCGATATTTTGGAGCTCAATTTCTACAACGACATGCTCCCAATCATTACTAAAGCAATAAATTTACTCAGTGCAGAAAAAACTTCCTAATTTTGAAGAGTTAGAAAATAAAATTGGCGTCGAATTTCGCGACCCAAGTCTTCTTCGACAGGCCTGTACACATCGTTCATATATAAATGAAAACCGTGGACTTGGACTAGGACACAATGAACGCCTCGAATTTCTCGGAGACGCAGTACTCGAGCTTGCCGTTACAAATTTCCTATATCACAAATTCCCAGATCGAGCAGAGGGAGATCTCACTGCATACCGTTCTGCACTCGTAAATACCAATAGTCTTTCAAAAGTAGGTGAAATCATGGGGATCAATCCGTATCTTTTAATGTCAAAAGGTGAAACCAAAGACGTCGGACGTGCTCGCTCGATCATTATCGCTGATGCAGTTGAGGCGATCATTGGCGCTATATATACCGATCAAGGATATGGCATTGCTGCAAATTTCGTATCAAGGAATCTACTTGAAGTAGTGGATATCGATGAAATAGTAGATAAAAAACTATGGCTCGATGCAAAGAGTCGTTTTCAGGAGCGCGCTCAAGAAAAAGTAGGTATCACTCCTTCATACAAAACACTCAAAGAGACTGGGCCTGATCACAGCAAGCTCTTTACCCTCGGAGTATTCCTTGGTGATGTACAGGTAGCAACTGGTGCAGGACTCTCAAAACAAGAAGCAGAACAAAAAGCAGCTGAAAAGGCGCTCGAAGTGAAAGGGTGGTAGTTTACAGATAAATAATTCTGTTTCCCAGTCACTCAAATAGGTAAAAATTCATAAATATTTTATCTCGGTTTGCTATCGTTTGTGTATTACTTATAATTAAATATACATATTGATCAAAACGACAGGCAATTTATAACAGATACAGTAAACACAGCTTTAAGAGAAGAGGTACCAAAGATTGTAAAAACAGTCATACACGACGAGGTCCCAGCCATGATAAAAACCGCTCTAGATGCTTCAAATAAAGAAATGAAGCAGTTTATTGTCGAACATGTCTCAAACGAGATAAATGATTTAGCAATGGTTACAGCTAATCAGCTAAAACGTATGGAGCAAAAGATGGATGATGGATTTGATAGAGTAGACAAGCGAATTGATGATTTGGAGATCAAGGTAGATACAGGTTTCAATGTATTAAGTAAAAAATCTCGAACTATCTCAGGTATGATAAAATACTTGCATGTACCTAAAGTCGCTCGAAATATCCGGATTTAAGTCTTTTGCAAAAAAGGCGACTTTGTATTTCACCTCTCCGATCTCTGCCATTGTCGGTCCAAACGGTTCAGGGAAATCAAACAGTGCTGAAGCGTTTCGTTTTGTGCTCGGAGAACAGTCGATAAAGTCGATGCGAGGAAAACGAGGAGAGGATCTCATTTTTAATGGAGGCAATACAAATCGCGCATCAGTAAAAGTAGTTTTTGATAATACAAAAAGAATTTTGGGTGTTGATTTTGATGAAGTCAGTCTCGAACGTGTCGTCCATCGAGATGGGGTCAATGAGTACTATATAAACGGTAGTAGTGTGAGACTCAAAGATATTGTAGAACTCCTCGCCAAGGCGCATATAGGGGCTTCTGGGCACCACATAATATCTCAGGGAGAAGCAGATCGTATCCTCACCGCTCGACCAGATGAGCGTCGTGAAATGATCGAAGATGCATTGGGCCTCAAGATCTATCAATACAAGAAAAATGAAAGTGTTAAAAAGCTCGAGAAAACTCAAGAAAACATGCGTGAAGTCGAGCTTCTTCGCCGGGAGATCGCTCCGCATTTAAAATTCCTCCAGAAACAAGTTGAGAAAGTAGAAAAAGTCCGCGAGCTTCGAAACGAGCTCCGTGCAACGTATCGCGAGTATCTCCGCCGCGAAGATTTTTATATCCAAAGCGAAAACGAACGTATCATTGCCGCAAAACAAACGCCACTCAAAGAATTTCATAATTTAGAACGAGAGCTTGCTGTCGCAAAGGAACGCATCGAAAAATCAAAGCACAAAGATGCAAAAAGTGAGGACGTAATCCACATCGAAAAGAAAATTGAGGATATTCGCAATAAAAAAGATGTACTTTCTCGTGAGTCAGGGAAAATAGAAGGAGAGATCAGTGCCCTTGATCGTATGCTGGAGCGTGAAAAAGAAAAGATTACTCGTGAGGATACTAAGATGGTATACCTCAAAGATGTGGAGGATGTGGTAAATAAAATAGAGGATTTTCACCCTATTCACGTCATCCGCACCTTCTTTTCTGACTTTATAAAAAAACACAAAACTCAAATTGATAATACAGTTGTTGTTGAGTATGAACAAAATATCGTAAAGTTTCGTGGAGAACAAGAAAAAATAAAAATAGCTATCGGTGACTGTATCAAAAAAGAATTTGATTTTACCCAGGAGTACAATCGTCTCAAAGAAGAAATCGAAAAAGAAAAAGATTCAAATCGTGACGCAGAGAAAGATATGTTTAGAATCATCGCTCGGGTAAATGAAATTCGAGGAACTTTGTCGACTCTGCAGGCAGATGAAATGCGTTTGAAATCTCTGAAAGACAATTTTGATCGAGAACTCAAAGAAGCATATGTCTTGGGTGGACGTGAAGCTGCTGATTACAAAAATATAGAAGTAACTCCAGAACCTCGTGAGGCACAGGAGGAACGACGGCACGCACTAGAGAAGATAAAGATCCGTATCGAAGACAGCGGAGTAGGAAATAGCGATGAAATTTCAAAAGAATTTAAAGAAGTAGGAGAACGTGATACTTTTTTGGCAAAAGAATTGGCTGATTTAATTCAGGCAAAAGCGTCATTAGAAACTATGATTGCTGATTTGGATGCACGTCTGGATCTCGAGTTTAAAGAAGGTATTTTGAAAATAAATATAGAGTTCCAGAAATTCTTTATGCTTATGTTTGGTGGAGGAAAAGCTGCTTTGACCACAACCGAGGGAATCGATATCAATGTAGAGCTTCCACGAAAGAAAACAAAAGGTTTGATGATGCTTTCAGGAGGGGAACGAGCGCTGACCTCGATCGCGCTGTTGTTTGCAATTTCACAAGTAAATCCACCACCTTTTATTATTCTCGATGAAACAGATGCAGCACTCGATGAAGCGAATTCTAAAAAGTATGGAGATATGATCGAAAGCTTGGCAAAATATTCACAGCTTATTTTGATTACACATAATCGAGAGACCATGTCTCGTGCAGGAGTGCTCTATGGGGTGACGATGGGAGGGGATGGGGCATCAAAACTACTTTCGATACAGTTTGAGGAGGCCGTAAAGGTGGCGAAATAGCCATTGACTTTGATCTATATAAATGTTATAAGATAGACCGATAGCGCACAATCAAAACAAAATACAGGAGTAAAAATGCCAAAGATAACTGTCAGATACGATTCCTCGAGATTTAACGTTTCTGGGCTCATTTCTATTTATGATGCACTCGCACTAAAAGTAGCGTCTGCAGCCCATGAGTCTTTTTCAATCTCAGATATTGATTACTATACCTACGAGAACGGTCCCTTCAGCCACGCACCAGCTCTGGCTATCGAGATTCAGACGATTGGATGGCCTGAGCGGAAAACAAGGATGAATGCCTCCGTTCTTTCTTGGAGAATAATCATCGAAGAGCTTCATTGTGTGAAAAAATTGAATTTATCTCCGAGAACTACACTCATCTGGATCCAGTATGTTGATCCAGAAGGTCTCCGTGTCTGAAATGAACTTGAAGGAGGCACAAATGTCTAAAGAACCAAAGAAAGTCGCAACTGTTCGAATTGATGTTGAAGTTTTAGCCCGTCTTAACGAAATCGCCAAGAATACAGGTCACACTCAGTCAACTTTGATTAATATGGCAGCATTTGAGTTTGTCACTCATTATCCAAATGGTCTGTCTGGCCTAGTGAAATCTGGAACCCCAGTTGTAACTGGGGTACATGCCGAAGATCTGAAGGCGATCCTACCAGTAATGGAAGCTATGGGTAAGTCTATTCCAGTGGGTCTTTTTCTGGAAATGATGAAGGCTCAGAAATTTCCGATTTGATTTCGGAACTTAAATTTGTAGAAAGCGCCCACGAGGACATACACTCGCTGGGGCTTTTTTATGCCACTATCACATAATCCAGTGTCTTTCGATCTAAATCTGCAGCCATTACTTTAAACTTTACTTTGTCTCCCAGTGTATATTTCTTTTTTGTTCGCTGTCCGGTGAGTGAGTAGGTTTTTGCATTGATGGTGTAGAAATCATCTTTCATGTCTCGGAGTTTTACCATTCCTTCACATTTGGTATTTACTTCTTCAACATAAATTCCCCATTCTGAAACTCCAGAAATTGTTCCGTCGAATGTCTGACCGATTCTCTCTGACATGTATTCTACTTGTTTGAGTTTCTTTGATGCACGTTCTGCTTCGGCTGCTGAGACTTCTCGTTCTGAAGACTGTTCTGCAATCTTTTGGTATCGAGCGATGTCTTTATGATCAAACTTGTTTCCAACCAAATGGTTTTGGAGTACTCGGTGCACGAGGAGGTCTGGGTATCGTCGAATTGGTGATGTGAAGTGGGTATAGAAAGTAAATGCCAAACCGAAATGCCCAATATTTTTAGTTGAGTAAATCGCTTTTTGCATTGAGCGGATTGCCGCAGTTTTGACCAAGGCTTCGTGTGGAGTACCTGTCACTTGTTTCATCAAGCTATTCATCGCTGAGGCGGTCACAACGCCATTATTGGTCTTTAGATCGTATCCGAGTGCCTTTACAAACTGTGCGAGGTCAGTGATACGGTCTTTGTCAGGTGTATCGTGGATACGGTATATCGAGCCAGAAAAGTCCACTTTCTTTTTCTCTACAGAGTCAGCGATGAATTTTGCTACTTCTCGGTTTGCGAGGAGCATGTATTCTTCGACGAGCTTGTGCGTGTCGAGGCGTTCTTTTTTGTATACGCCAGTAGGCTTTCCATTTGCATCGAGGATGAATTTTATTTCGTCTTGTTCAAATTCGATAGCTCCACGAGAAAACTTTTCTGCCTGCATTTTCTTTGCGATTTTGTTGAGCGTCTGTAGCTCTTCGTGGTATATCCCATTTTTATCCATGCTCTCTTGAGCATCTTCGTAGGTAAAGCGGTGGGTAGAGTTGATCACGGTTCGTCCAAACCATCGTTCATATACTTTTCCAGTATCATCCATGACAAAAACTGAAGAGAATGTAAGTTTGTCCTCATTTGGGTTTAAGCTACAAACATCGTTTGAAAGGACTTCAGGAAGCATCGGGATAGTTCGATCGACGAGGTATATCGAGCAGCCTCGGTGGAGTGCTTCGGTGTCGAGTGCAGAGCCTTCAGTGACAAAGTGTGATACGTCGGCGATGTGGACCCCGATCTCATACTTTCCATCAGGAAGTTTTTTGAAAGAGATGGCATCGTCAAAGTCTTTTGCGTCAAATGGGTCGATGGTAATAGTAAACGTCTCACGCATATCTCGACGAAGCGGAATTTCTTTTTTGTATATATCGTCTTTGTGTTTTTCGATCTTCTTTGCTTCTTCTTCGACTCCAGCAGGGAAACGAGTGTCGAATCCTTTTTCAAGGACGATAGACTCCATCTCAGCATCATTATTTCCTTTTTTTCCGAGGACACGAGTGACTTCGGCGATAGGGAGCTCTTTTGGATTAGTCCATTCTTTGAGTTCGATTTGAACCTTGTCATTTTTCTTTGCATCACCGACGAACTTGGTTGGGATAGAGAACTTAGTGTAACACTTTTTGTCATCAGGAAGCACCACGATCAAAGCACCTTCGAGGTCGATTGTACCCACAAAGCTCTTTTTGACCCTGTTTACTACATGTACGACTCGAGCTCCATCTTTGGTGATTTCGAGGTCTACAGTGTCGCCGTTTAGAGCGGTATTGAGGAATCCTTCTTCGATACGGATGTCATTTTCGGGGTCCTTTGGATCGGGAACAAAACCAAGCCCTTTTCCAGTCGTTTTTATGATACCTGTTAGTTTGCGCATGAAATAACTATACACCAATTTGCCTTTTTTACTAGCAAATGCTAGGATATCACCCATGTTAGCAATACGACTTCAACGAGTAGGACGCAAGCACGAACCAAAGTTTCGTGTTGTTTTGACTGATTCAAAAAATGGTCCAAAGAGCGGAAAATTCCTCGAAGTGCTCGGCTCATACGATGCACGAATCAAGAACGATATAAAGCAGCTTAAAATCGACCGAATCAAGGAACTTATGACTACTGGTGCAAAACTTTCAGATACACTCCACAACTTCCTCGTAAATGAAAAAGTGATTGCGGGTAAAAAAGTAAACAAACTCCCAAAGAAAACAGCAACCAAGAAAGAAGTTGTTGCAGAAGAAGCCCCAGTTGCACCTGCAGCTCCATCAGAAGAAGCACCTGTGAATAACTCAACTGTTACAGCGTAACTATACGCGGTACAATTATACTGAACAGTAACTTTATACTGTATTATCGACTAATATACATTTATGCCAGAAAAAGACATTCAATTCCTAGACTTTGTAATCAAGGCCCTTGTAGAAAAACCAGAAAGCGTAAAGATCAACCGAACAGTAGATGAAATGGGCGTGCTTCTTACACTCGAAGTAGGTGCAGAGGACATGGGCAAGGTCATCGGACGACAGGGAAATACTGCAAAAGCTATCCGTACACTTCTCCGCGTTGTCGGTATGAAGAACAACTCTCGTGTAAACCTCAAGATCAACGAACCAGAAGGAGGACTAAAACAGGACAAGGTTGCAACAAAGACTTTGGACGAAGCGATGGCAGATCTCGACATATAAGGCATTTTATGGTAAAAAGGGTATATGCGTTTTCACGTTATAACCCTTTTTCCAAATGCCTTCGACTCATATCTCAATGAGTCTATCTTGAAGCGTGCTATCGAGGATAAGAAAATAAAAGTTAAATTTTACAATCCACGAGACTACGGTGTCGGTCGTGTCGATGACAAACCATACGGAGGAGGTCCTGGTATGGTCATCCAAGCGTTACCTGTCATAAAGGCGATCGCAAAAGCAAAAGGCAAAAACAAAAAAGTTAAAATCATTTGGTTTACCCCAAAAGGAAAGCAGTTCGACACTGTATACGCAAAAGAAACGGCTAAGAAATATACTGATGTTATTTTTGTGTGTGGACGATATGAGGGAATCGATGCACGAGTTAAAAAAGTGTTTAAGGTAGACGAAGTATCCGTCGGTCCTTTTGTTCTGACCGGAGGAGAGATCCCAGCCATGCTTTTGATCGATAGTATTTCTCGACAGGTCAAAGGAGTGTTGGGAGATTTTGCATCACTTGAAGAAACACGCATTGCCGCAAAGGATGCATTTACACGACCAGACACTATAGAGTTCAAGAAAAAGAAATACCGAGTACCCCCAGTGCTTTTATCTGGACATCAGGCTAAAATAGATGAGTGGAGAAAAAACAATGCTGAAAATAGCTAGTTTTATTGCAGGTTTTCTTTTAGCTTTCTCATCCAAAGAAGTTATTTACGTTGCCCCCGAACTCCCAAAGTCAGATCCTGTCACTATTGTGATGGTTGGAGACATGATGTTTGATCGACACGTTCGAAAGCTGATGGATGCAAACGGTATCGACTATCCTTTTGAAAAAATACATTTTGACGCGGATATTGTCGTTGGGAATCTTGAAGGAACTATTACTGAGAATCAAAGCGTGGCAAAAAATGATGTCTTGAGATTTACGTTTGATCCAAAGGTGGCGGATCTTTTGAAAAAGAATAATTTTACTGCAGTTAGTCTCGCAAACAACCATACGCGTGATTTTGGGTATAAGGGATATACAACGACGATCGATTTTTTAACTAAAGCAGGGATAGGATATTTTGGTGATTGGGAGAACTATGACAACCTTTCATATATAAAAGAAGTCAAAGGGAAGAAGATTGAATTTATTGGATTTAATGAATTCGGCTATAGAAATTTCGAGCGAGTGCTTTCCACTGTGGCTTCATCTACTGCTGATTACATTATTGTATTTCCGCACTGGGGAGTAGAGTATGAAAAACAACCAAGTACACTTCAAAAAACCTGGGCGCATAAATTTATCGATGCAGGAGCTGACACTGTCATCGGTGCACATCCTCATATCACACAGACAATAGAATGGTATAAAGAAAAACCGATCGTGTATTCGATGGGGAACTTTATCTTTGATCAGTATGCGAATGATGATTTGAAGACAGGGAGCATGGTCAAGATAACTTTAGACGAAACACCTGTCTACGAATTCATTGATATATATGCAGAAAGATCGCAGCCAGCAATCAAGTAATTGACGAGTCACCGTATCCAATGTAATGTATTTTCAGACTTCTTGAGCTGTGTGGCTTCAAGAGCGGTTGAAACTCAAAACCAGGAGGAATATGAATCAAAAGAAATTGTCAGAAATGACATTGCTGGAATTGCTGACTTTCGCCCTTGTGAGCAAGGATCCGGTTGAAAGCATACATCTTTCATTCGGTCGTGCGGAGAAGGGTGAGACCAAGATTGTCACCGTTTTGTCTCCCCTTGCTCATCGCATTTTCCAGATGTGTATCCTACTTTGTCGGGAAATAGCGTATGCCAACCCACAAAACCCCGAGCTCGCTACGCGCTGCAGGGAGCTGTGTCCATTGTTGACCGGTCTCTTTTGGCTGGTGGCGATCGAGGAAAACCCTATACTCGTCTATCATCCTAACCGTAACCTCTGCAAGCGGTGGGCAGTGATGAGTTCTGATTTGGCGATGTTTATACAAGTACCCAGGCTGGGTGCTGCATCCAATTTGGTCAAACGTCTGACCGAGGTTGTTAGCGGCACATATGTGTTTTCAATTGAACCAGTGCTTAAACCTGTCGTGGGGACTGAGCAGGTTATTGGCACCATAGAAGAGAAATAGGTCAGAGGTGTGCATCTTTTAGCGAATGAAGTGTGCTGTCAGATACCAGCTCTTGAACAAGACGAATTCCCAGGCCCGGCGGAAGATTGCGTACTTCAACACATAAGCTATGCCATCGGAATCCTTCAGCAAATCTTCATTGTTGCGATTCAAGATGCGATTCCTAATACGCGTCGCCTAAGCACAGTTACCCTCCGCGAGGATTGGAAGGTGGTAGTTACTGAAGCAGACGTGACGGGTTCTCCCGTCTTGGTCGTCTTTGGTCCACCACAGGGTGAAACCTGAGATCGTTCTTCATGCAAAGACGAGTGGCGCTTCGGCGGCCACTCGTCTTTTTATTTTATATTTGGCTGTTAGTTTAAATAACTCTTTCCGTTGTCTTTTGCTAAAAGCATCCGTCGAAATGAAATTTTGATAAAGTTTTTCTGCTTTTTGCTATTGCATGTGACTTTCGATTGTTTAGAATTAAGGAGTGAAAGAAATCAATCTAATAATCGAAAACAAAATATACGTTATTCGAGGGCAAAGGGTGATGCTCGATGCTGATTTGGCGTTGTTGTATGGTGTTGAAACCAAAGTTCTAAATCAGGCGGTTAAAAGAAACATTGAGCGTTTTCCAGCTGATTTTATGTTTCAGCTTACGGTAGAAGAAACTTCAAACTTGAGGTCACAATTTGTGACCTCAAGTTTAGGGTATGGAGGACAGCGTTATTTACCCTATGTCTTTACCGAACATGGTGTTGCCATGCTCTCAGCCATCCTAAAAAGCAAACAAGCTGTGGAAATGAGTATTTTCATCGTTCGGGCTTTTATAAAAATGAGAGAACTGCTCTCTACACAAAAAGGCGTGGCGTATAAAATAGATAAGATTGTGGATGTTCTTGAAAGTCATGATGAGCAGATTAGTCAGATACAGGAGACCTTGGATCAAATGAGAGACGAACCTGTAGAGCCAAAGGGGAAGATAGGATATAAAGCAGATTAACACTTGCAAAAATCCAATAGTTATGCTACTCTCTGCTTAACTTCGAGATTGAGTCACGGTCGCTAAAAGAGAAGGATTACACGGCTTAAAATTAATCCTAGGTTTTTTTGCTTTTTATATTATGAAAATAGAAAAAAAGTATTTCGGGCGCTATAAGGAGGCGCTGACAACGATGCCGGACTTGGTAGAACCACAGCTCCACTCGTTCAATCAGCTTATAGAGAACGGTTTGAAAGAAGTGTTTGAAGAATTTTCACCAATACGCGACTATGCAGAAAAAAAGTTTGAGCTATCGTTTACACATTTTGAATTATCAAAGCCGAAGTACGACGAGCATTATGCAAAAGCAAACAAGCTCTCATACGAAGGTCAGCTCAAGGCAAAGGTAAAACTAAAGAACAAGCTTCATGGAAGCGAGAAAGAGCAGGAAATGTTCCTTGCTGATTTTCCATTGATGACAAACCACGGTACCTTTATTATAAACGGTATCGAACGAGTTATTGTTCCTCAGCTTGCTCGTTCATTCGGAATCTTCTTTACTTCAGAAGAAACAAAAGGAAAGAACTTCTTTGGTGCAAAGATCATCCCAGCACGAGGTGCGTGGATCGAAATCGAAACTGATACAGACGGTGCTATTTACGCGCGTATCGACCGAAAGCGAAAGTTCCCAGTGACATCACTCCTCCGAGTGCTTGGCGCAGAAACTGACGAAGCTATCCTTGACCTATTTAAAGGAAATGAAGCTGCACGACACGCGATTGAGCTCACTCTCGCAAAAGATCATGCAAAGACAATTAGTGATGCATATATAGAGATCCACAAGCGACTTCGAGATGGAGATCTTGCAACCGCAGACAACGCTCGAGAATTTGTCGGGGGTATTTTCAAAGCAGAACGATACGATCTCTCAAAGGTTGGACGTTTCCGTTTCAACAAGCGATTTGGGAAAAAGATGGATGAAAAAGAACTTGAACGAAAAACTATCGACTCAAGCGACCTTTCAACCACCATTGCTCACATCGTCCACCTCAACAATACACTCGATGCAACAGAGGATGATATTGATCACCTTGGTTCACGACGTGTTCGATTTGTCGGAGAACTTCTCCAGCAAAAAATCCGTGTTGGTATGACACAGATGAAGCGAAATATTCAGGACAAGATGTCTACCGTAGAACCTGATGTGATGCTTCCAGTAAACTTTGTATTCCCACGACCACTCCAAGCTCGAATCAAAGAATTCTTTACAACAAACCAGTTGTCACAGTTCATGCTACAGGAAAACGCTCTCGCTGAGGTAGAGCATCTACGAACTCTATCAGCATTGGGACCTGGAGGTCTTACTCGAGAACGAGCAAGCTTCGAAGTGCGAGACGTGCACCCGAGCCACTACGGACGACTCTGTCCAATCCATACACCAGAAGGACCAAACATCGGTCTTATTCTACGTATGTCTATATATGCTCGAATCAATGACTTTGGCATGATCGAAACTCCCTATGCAAAAGTAAAGGCGGGAAAAATCACTGGTGAAATCGAATTCCTAAACGCTCTTGAAGAAGAAGGAGTAAAGATTGCTCACGCCGCTATCCCTTATGACAAGACAGGAAAAATTACTGCTGATGTAGTGGAAGTTCGATTTGGTGGAAAGCCAGCCCTATGTGCAAAAGACGATGTAGAATACATCGACGTTGCGACAAACCAAGCATTCTCAATCGCTACCTCACTCATTCCATTCCTAAACCACGACGATGCAAACCGAGCACTCATGGGATCAAACATGCAGAAACAGGCAACTCCTTGTCTTATTCCAGAGGCTCCACTTGTTGCTACTGGTATCGAAAAGAAAGCAGTGCTTGATACAGGACGTATATTCGTTGCTACAGAAGATGGAGAAATCATCGGTGTTGATGCACGAAAAGTAGTTTTGAAGGGTAAAAAAGATACACACACATACAACCTTGTTCACTATCAGCGAACAAACGGCTTTACCGCATTCCACCAGCGACCTATCGTTTCTCTTGGACAAAAAGTAAAGAAGGGTGATGTACTTGTGGATACTTCTACATCTGATGGAGGAGAGTTGGCATTGGGACAAAACATGCTCATCGCTTTCATGTCATGGTCTGGATCAAACTACGAAGACGCGATCATCATTTCTGAACGATTGGTTAAAGACAGCAAGTTTACTTCTATCCACATCGAAGAATTCGTCGTAAACGTTCGAGATACCAAACTCGGTCCCGAAGTTACTACATGTGATATTCCAAACGTCGGAGAAGCAAAACTAAAGAACCTCGCAGAAGACGGTATCATCCGAGAAGGAGCAGAAGTACGACCTGGAGATATCTTGGTTGGAAAGATTTCACCAAAAGGTGAGACACAGCTCACTCCAGAAGAACGACTCCTCCGATCTATCTTCGGTGAAAAAGCTCGTGATGTGAAAGATACATCAAAGCGAATGGAAAACGGAAAACGAGGACGTATTATCTCTGTAAAAGTATTTTCACGAGAAAAAGGAGACAAGCTCGAATCAGGAATCATCAAGAAAATTTATATTGAAATTGCACAGCTACGAAATGTGTCTGTAGGAGACAAGCTTGCAGGACGACACGGAAACAAGGGAGTTATTTCTCGAATCCTTCCAGAAGAAGATATGCCATACATGGCAGATGGACGTGCTGTAGATATGATTTTGACCCCATTGGGAGTCCCTTCACGTATGAACCTCGGTCAGATCCTCGAGTTGCACCTCGGTCTAGCAGCTAACTCTCTCAACTATCAGGCTATCGTCCCACCGTTTGCTGGAGCAACAGAAGACGAAATCCGAGCAGAGCTCAAGAAAGCTGGATTTGCAGAAGATGGAAAGATGGAGCTACGAGACGGACGAACAGGAGAAGCGTTCAATCAGAAAGTATCAGTCGGATACATGTACATCTTGAAACTGCACCACATGGTGGAGGACAAGATCCACATGCGATCTATTGGACCCTACTCTCTCATCACACAACAGCCACTTGGAGGAAAAGCTCAAGGAGGAGGTCAGCGATTTGGAGAGATGGAAGTCTGGGCACTTTTGGGTCACGGAGCAGCGCATACATTGCGAGAAATCCTTACGATCAAGTCTGACGATATTGTCGGACGATCACAGGCATTCGATGCCATCGTTAAAGGTGAACGACTTCGCCAACCAAACATTCCTGCATCATTCAATGTGCTTCTAAAATCACTCCGAGGTCTCGCACTAGATGTCGAACTTATTAGAGAAGGAGATAATGAGCAGTCAGAATAAATAAAAATATATGAATAAACATAATCAAGTAGATTCAAATGATTTTACATCAGTGATGCTCCGACTAGCATCGCCTGATCGTATTCTTGACTGGTCATTTGGAGAAATCACAAAAGCAGAAACTATCAACTACCGAACACAGCGTTCAGAAAAGAGCGGTTTGTTTGATGAAAAAATCTTTGGTCCAGACCGAGACTATGAGTGTTACTGTGGAAAATACCGCGGTATCCGATACAAGGGAATTGTCTGTGAAAAATGTGGAGTAGAAATCACTCGATCTATCGTTCGACGAGAACGCATGGGACACATTGAGCTTGCGAGCCCTGTATCACACATCTGGTTCCTCAAAAATATGCCATCACGTATCGGTTTGGTGATGGGTATGTCAGCTGCAGAACTCGAAAAGGTAGTGTACTTTGCCGGATACATCATCACAAAAGTACACACTGAAGAAAAAGAAAAATTCCTACGAGAACTCGATGGAGAATTTAAAAATAAAGTAAAAAACGCTCAGGACGACAAGACAAAAGAAATGTTGAAAGAGCTCCTAAACACTGCTCGAAACGACATCGATAGCTTGGCAGAAGGACTTGTACTCGACGAAGTTTTGTACCACAAGTTTTCTCTCAAATACGGAACACTCTTCGAAGCAAATATCGGAGCTGAAGCAATATTTGAAATCCTCAAAAAGACAGATCTTTCAAAGCTTGCAGAAAATCTAGAAAAAGAATACGAAAAAGCGAGCTCACTTGAAAAAGATAAGATCAACAAGCGACTTTCAGTTGTGAAAGCCATGATCAAGTCAAAGATCCGCCCAGAATGGATGTTCCTTACTCGTATTCCAGTTATCCCACCAGCACTTCGACCGATGGTGGCTCTTGATGGTGGACGATTTGCAACAGCAGATATCAACGACCTCTATCGACGTGTGATCAACCGAAACAATCGTCTTTTGAAACTAAAAGAAATCGATGCACCAGACGTGATCCTACGAAACGAAAAGCGTATTCTTCAGGAAGCTGTGGATGCACTTATCGACAACTCAATCCGACACGGAAACGCGACAGCAGGTGCAGGTTCTCCAGCATCAAAACGAGCACTCAAGTCTCTTGCTGATAACTTAAAGGGTAAGCGAGGTCTCTTCCGACAGAACCTACTTGGAAAACGAGTAGACTACTCAGGACGATCAGTGATCGTGGTAGGTCCAGAGCTTTCTCTCGACCAGTGTGGACTTCCAAAACACATGGCACTCGAATTGTTCCGACCATTTATCATCTCAGGACTTTTGAAAAAAGAACTTGCATACAACATCCGTGGTGCAGGCCGACTCATCGACGATGGTAGCCCAGAAGTATGGGCAATCCTCGAAGAAGTTATCAAAGGAAAGTACGTACTATTGAACCGTGCTCCTACACTTCACCGACTTGGTATTCAGGCATTCCGACCAGTGCTTGTAGAAGGAAATGCGATCCAGGTACACCCACTCGTATGTACAGCGTTCAACGCGGACTTTGACGGAGACCAGATGGCAGTTCACGTACCATTGGGAGTAGAAGCTCAGATGGAAGCGCGAGAGATCATGGCTTCAGACAAGAACATCTTGAAACCAGGTAACGGAGATCCTACAGTTGCAGCAAAATTGCTCGACATCATCCTCGGTTGTTATTGGATTACAAAAACAGTTGAAGGAGAAAAAGGAGAAGGAAAGGTATTCGAATCACCTGAAGCAGCGATCGTAGCTCGAAACTTCCGAGACATTTCACTTCGAGCAAAAATCAAAGTGCTTGCTCCAAATACTCTAAAATATGCTGAGCACGCAGACAAAATATTCGAAACAACTGTTGGACGTATCTTGTTCAACGAGGTTCTTCCAGCTGACTATCCTTTTATCAACAAAGACATCGATCGAAAGAAAATGGCAGCTACAATCGACGACATGATCAATGTCTACGGAGTCGATGCTATTCCAAAGATCCTCGACAAGGTGAAGGCATTCGGATTCAAATACACAACTTACTCAGGTACCACTTGGTCTATCAGTGATGTGCGGGTTCCAGAAGGAAAAGCAGAAGTAATCAATAAAGCAAAGGGACTTTCAGATACTGTTATGGAACAGTTCAACGATGGACTTTTGACTGAAGAAGAACGACTACGAAAGAACGTAGAAATCTGGCACAAGGCAAAAGGAGACGTTGAAAAACTTATTCCAAATGCATTGGATAAAAAAGGTTCAGTCTACGACATGGTGACTTCAGGAGCTCGAGGTAGCATCGGAAACATCACACAGATGGCAGGTATGAAAGGTTTGATCACAAACACTGCCGGAGAGACAATCGAACTTCCAGTTATTTCATCAATGAAGGAAGGACTGACACCGATCGAGTACTTTATTACAACTCACGGAGCTCGAAAGGGTCTCACTGACACAGCACTCAACACTGCAAAGGCAGGATACCTAACACGAAAATTGTTCGTGGTGGCTCAAGACGTAGTAGTGAGCGAGGCAGACTGTGGTACAAAGAAATCTATCCTCATCAAGAAAGGAAATATCCAGGGAATCGAAGTGCCAATATCAAAGAACATTCGAGGTCGCGTGATCGCACAGGATATTGTTGCTCCAAATGGAGAAGTGCTTTACAAAAAAGGACATCTCTTGACCAAACTTAGTGCTATTCGAGTTGAAGAAGCAGGAGTTACAGAAGTAGCAGTACGTTCTCCGCTTTCATGTGAAAGCAAGGGAATCTGTGCAGCGTGTTACGGAGTAGACCTTGGAAAGAACAAGCTTGTAGAACTCGGTGAAGCAGTGGGAACTGTAGCTGCTCAGGCGATCGGAGAGCCAGGAACACAGCTCACTATGCGTACATTCCACTCAGGAGGTACTGCATCACTAGGAGGAGACATCACCGCGGGTCTTCCACGAGTAGAAGAAGTATTTGAAAAGCGAGCTCCAAAAAATCCAGCAGTAGTAAACATTGCTGATGGTATGGTTACAGGTGTAAAAGATCTTGGAAAAGAAAAGATCATCACTGTTCTCCCAGATGTACCAGAAACAAAGAAAACAAAGAAGGGTGCAAGCGAAATCGAATACAAATTCCATTACCGACGTACACCATTAGTTAAAGTTGGTGATCATGTAAAGCAAGGAGATATCATCACTGACGGTTCAGCTGATATCGATGATGTATTCAAGTATGCTGGTCAGGAAAAAGCAAAAGAATACGTGATTATGGAAGTAGGAAAGATTTACGAATTGCAGGGAGAAACTGTTTCTCGAAAGCATATCGAAATCATCGTACGACAGATGTTCTCACGATACAAAGTGGACGAGCCAGGTACTTCAACTCTAACTGAAGGCGAATTGATTGATGATGCAATGCTTGCAGAACACGGAAAAGATGTAAAAGCTGATCCAGTAGTGATGGGTATTACAGAAGTATCACTCTCACGAAAATCATGGTTGTCAGCAGCTTCATTCCAGCACACAAACCGAGTGCTCATAAACAGCGCACTACGAGGTAGCGAAGATATACTCGGAGGTCTCATGGAAAACGTCATCATCGGACGACACATCCCAGCAGGTACCGGATACAAAGGTAGCCCAAAACAAAAAGCAATCGAAGCAGCATTCCCTAAAGAAGAAAACGAAAACAACTACTAAACATGACCCCAGTTGAGCAAATAAAACAAAAGCTCAACATTGTGGATGTGGTCTCGGCCTATGTAACTCTCAATCAAGCCGGCAATACGTACAAAGGAAAATGTCCATTTCACAATGAGAAAACACCTTCGTTTTTCGTCTCACCAGAGAGGGGAACGTACTATTGTTTTGGTTGTGGAGCAAAAGGAGATATCTTCTCTTTTGTGCAACAGTTCGAAGGGTTAGATTTTGTAGGATCACTAAAACTTCTAGCCGAAAAGGCAGGAGTAGTCATCACCAACCAGCCAAAGGATAACAAAACTGATCTTTACCAAATTATGGAAGAGGCGACTCAATTCTTTGAAAAAAATCTTTCAAAACACCCAGAGATTAGAGACTATCTTCACAAGCGTGGTCTCACAGACGAAACGATCAAAGACTTTCGTATTGGATGGATTGCAAATGAATGGCGTGCAACTCACGATCATTTAAAAAAATATCAAGAATCAGATATTGAAAAAGTAGGTCTCATTAAAAAGACTGAAAAAGGATACTACGATCGATTTCGTGGACGTATCATGTTCCCGATATCAGATAGCAGTGGGCGAGTCATCGCTTTTACTGGGCGGATATTTGTCGATGATGGTGAATCAGCAAAATATCTAAACAGTCCCGACACTGTTTTGTATGACAAAGGAACCACCATATACGCGCTCGACAAAGCAAAGAACGATATTAGAAAAAGAGGATATACCATCCTCGTCGAGGGTCAGATGGATCTCATCATGTCGCACCAAGCAGGCATCACAAACACCGTCGCCGTGTCAGGTACTGCGCTCACCGAGCACATGCTCACCACACTGCGTCGCTACTCACCGAACGTCATCATTGCTTTTGACTCTGATACTGCAGGAAAAAATGCAGCATATCGAGCATCGCTCATGGCTCTAGCTCTGGGTATGGATGTAAAAGTAGCTGATGTACCAGGAGAAAAAGATCCAGCAGATCTCATCCTCAAAGACAAAGAAGAATGGAAAGAGGTTCTACGCAAAGCTACACCGATCGTCGAATTTGAACTCAATCAAATACTCGCGACTGTCGAAAAAAGAAAACAATCAAAAGCGATTACTGACAAAGTCCTCCCAATCATCGCCGCGATCGACAGTGAAATGCAAAAGTCACAATTTGTAAAACTGATTCAGGAAAAGACAGGTATACCTGAGACAGCGGTCTGGGAAGATATAAAAAAGATAAAGAAAAAAGATATTCCTCAGAAAGAGATCGAAAAACCACCCGTCATCGAAAAGCACGATCTCATCATCAAGAAAATCTTTGGCATCGCCTACGCCACACAGGACGACACTCTTTTAAAAGAAATAGAAAAGATACTCGGGGCACGATATGTAGGAATATCAAAAGATATGGAGATGGTGAAAGGGGAACTGATGTTTGAGTTTGAAATGAGAAAGGGAAATATCGAGAAAGAAAAAATTGAGCTCATCAAAAACCTAGAAGAAGATGTACTCAAAAAACGCTTTACCGACATAATGCAGGAAATCAGCAAAGCCGAAAAAGCTAAAGATACCAAGCAAGCAGAAGAATTATTAAAAGAGTGCCAAGTCATTACCAATCGTTTGCGGGAGATCAAAGATCTGTGATATTATTAAGATAACATATTTCATATGAAGTCAAAAAAACCTCTCAAGAAGAAAGTAGTAAAGAAGACAAAGGTTAAAGTAAAAATCAAAAAAGCGGCGGCAAAGAAACCAGAACGTTCAAAAAAGACGTCTGCTAAAGATTTTGAAACAAAAGCAACAAAGCTACTTGCCAAAGGTAAGGAACGAGGCTTCGTGACCTACGATGAGATTCTGAGAGAGTTTCCAACGATTGAAAATGATATTGTCTTCCTTGATGAGTTGTATGGCAAACTTGCTGTTTCTGGTATCGATGTTTTGGAAGGTGGAGGACTGCTCGAAGTAGAACCAGAGGTACCTGCTAAAAAGGGATACAGTTACGGTTCTCGAAGCGATTCTTCATATGACTCTATTCAGATGTATTTGAAAGAGATCGGTCAGTACCCACTCGTAAATGCTGCGATGGAAAAAGAATTGGCACGACGTATCGAAGCGGGGGATCGTGAAGCAAAATCACTTTTGGCGAAAGCAAACCTACGACTCGTAGTAAGTATCGCTAAAAAATATGTAGGACGAAGCCCCGACCTCACCCTCCTCGATCTCATCCAAGAAGGAAATTTGGGTCTGTTTAAGGCTGTCGACAAATTTGACTGGCATAAGGGATACAAGTTTTCAACCTACGCGACATGGTGGATCCGACAGGCGATCACTCGAGCACTCGCTGATCAGTCACGAACTATCCGTGTTCCTGTGCACATGGTAGAAACAATCGCAAAATACAAACAAGTCGTCCGACGACTTTCACAGGATTTGGGACGAGAACCGTTGGCAGAAGAAATCGCAACAGAGATGGGACTTGATGTAGACAAGGTCTATCAGATTGAAAAAATTGATCAGGATACTGTATCGCTCGAAAGCCCAGTTGGAGACGACGGAGATGATGGAAAGTCTACACTCGGAGATTTCCTTTCAGATGACAAAATCCTTTCACCAGATCAGGAGGCTTCACG
This sequence comes from Minisyncoccota bacterium, assembly GCA_018060945.1. Lineage (GTDB taxonomy): Bacteria > Patescibacteriota > Minisyncoccia > Phycocordibacterales > PALSA-1337 > JAGOVB01. Next base: position 28,578 of record JAGOVB010000007.1, read on the forward strand.
ACGAATCCTCGGAGATCAAGTAAAAGAAATTCTCGATGACCTTTCAATCAAAGAACGAAAGATTCTCGAAATGCGACATGGTTTGATGGATGGCATCACACACACATTGGAAGAAGTAGGAAAAGAGTTTGGGGTGACACGAGAACGAATCCGACAGATCGAAGCAAAAGCGCATGAAAAGATCCGCCAACACGACAAGATCAATCGGTTGAAGAATTACTAAATAAAAAAGGGCATACGATCGCTCGCTGCCCAGTTGTCGAAGATTTTATCGAGGTGACTTCGGTTCACCTATCAAAGGTTTTTGTAGTTTACCGGAAGCGGAAGGGTTTCTCCGGCATGGTTTATTTGGATGCCTTTGTCATTGTAAACAGCCATACCGACACCATACTTTTTGTAAACAGGTCCGTGGTGGCATGTATACCATTCAAATATTTGCCAGGCGTCCTCATAGCTTTGTCTTACCCACACTCTTTGAATCAGCGCGGGTTCGACCAACCAGTACTCTTTGCTTGACCAAAGAACTACTACAAAATACTTACCTAATGATTTACTCATCGTTGTCACCTCCTTTCTGTTTACACAGAAGGGGTTATTTACGAGAGCAAGTGTTTAATCAAATTTCTGTAATAAACATAGAATATATATCATACAAGTTAATTAATGTCAAATGTATATTTATACCCATTTTTTCCTCAGAGGAGTTCAAATTTAGGCAAAATTTTATCTGGATTTTATCTCAGTTTGTTATTCTTGTTGGGTGGAAGAGAAATATACCAAAAATTTTACAGAGTGGTTCCAAGTAAAAGAAAAGCTTGAGGATAATTCTTACATACCAGTAATCATGAATGGAGACATTTGGAGTCTTCATGCTGGTATTAATGTTGGCTCTGAAATAGATGGAAAAGGTGATAGATTTACACGACCTGTGTATGTTTTTCACAGAATTAGTAAAGAATCGTTTATAGGCATTCCACTTACTTCAAGACACAAAGATTCAATACATAGGGTTAGTATCGAAAATGGGGAAAGCTACCTTTCTTTCTCGCAAATTAAGACATTCAGCAGTAAAAGATGCAAGGCACTTTTAAAGTGTCTTCCGATAGAGGAGCAAGCTAGAATTAAAGGTATATTTCATCAAATATTTTGTACATAAGAAAAACCCCTTTCGGGGTTCTTCTTTTACTTAAAATGTCTCAGAACGCTATTGCTTTAGCACTAGAGACGCTGGACCTCCTAAACCGTATTAGGAGAACTG
>JAGOVB010000024.1 GCA_018060945.1 Minisyncoccota bacterium
GGCGGAGCTATGTGGGTGTGCGTAAGTGAGAACTTTTTAGCAAGTACAGAAAATTCCTTAATACGCTTTCTTATTTTTAGATTATCGACTGACTGAAACAAAAGTACAAAAACAATTGACCCCAAGAGTACTACACCAATAATCCACAAGACGTCTGAATCGACCCCTCCCAATACACCTGACATCCAAAGATAAAAAACTACTCCAACTATAGCAATTGCTGATAGGATAACTGCAATTTTATCTGTCTTTTTCATACAAAAATTATACCACAACTATTTCTGTAAATACGCAACCCAATAGTTTCGCTTATAGCTTCTATTGTTTAGCCTCGCGTAGTGCGTCTGTTTTTCGAGTTCTATCACCTTAAATTCTTTATATAGGTCCAAAAAGTCCTCTTTCGTAAACACTCGCTCATAGAGATCGAGCTCTCTCATATAATAGGTGTCTTTTTCTTTGCCTGGAGACATCTTTATCAAATTCTTAGCATTTGTATCCCCATCTTTGCACAATGCACGTACAAATATGTACCCTCCTGGTTTTAGTACTCTATATATTTCTTTTATATATACCGCTCGCTCTGCATCGTTTAAGGCATTTGAAGATGTGATATCTAGGATGATGTCAAAATAATTATCAGGAAATTCGAGTGATTTCCCCATGTCTCCTACTTTTCCTAGTCCATCGGTATGTGTGATAGCTGTTGGAGAAATATCGATTCCAATCACGTCAGCACCGTATTCCTTGAAATACTTTAGGCTTCGTCCATTTCCGCAGCCCAAATCTAGAAGTTTTTTATTTTCTACTTCGCCCAAGAAACGTCGAAAATCCTTTACCACCTGTTGGGGTTCATCATTTAGAGAGACGAGTTTCGGTTTTCTATATTCTTTTTCCCACGCAATGCCTTGTGACATATGTGGATAATAGCATAAGGGGTCAAATTTGGTCACTTTTTAGGAAAAATCGGTGTGATATTTAAAGGCTTTTTTAATCGAAATAAAATCCGTATGAATTTTTATCTTTTTTAGTTAAAAAGTATTGACCGACACCCATAATCCGATACAATTTTAGTAATGAAGAAAAAAGAAATTACATTACAAACAATAGCAGACAGCATACACACACTTTCGTCTGATGTGAAAGATCTGAGTACAACCGTTGATCTACTTAGACTAGACTCAATCCAGCTCAGAAAAGATTTGAACAAGCTAGACGAAAGAACGCTGGATATGCAGGAGGATATACATATCATTGTCGACATCTTAAAGGATCGAGATAACCGAATTGGGTTACTCGAATTAGCAGTTGCCCCTACCCCGCGTTAAAAATACTCATCGCTTTCTCTCTTGATTCAAGGATAATCATATCGATTGCTTCTACAGCTTTCTTTATAGACTTTTTGAGCACCTTTAGTTCTGCATCTTTAAATTCTCCGAGGATAAACTTTTCGATCGCAGCTTCGCCATGCGGCACTTTTATCTTTCCAGATGGCGTAAGAGGTGCGACACCGACACGGACTCGCACAAAAGCTTCAGTCTTTACTGCTTTTATCACTGACTGCACACCATTGTGCCCTCCTGAACTCCTATTATATGAAACTCGAAGTGAACCGATCGGTAGATTAAAGTCATCATAGACGACAATGAGGTTATCAGGATTTTTTACGAGTGGCGCCACTGCCTTTCCAGAATTATTCATAAAGGTATCTGGCATCAGTGTTTTTATTTTCTTCTTTGAGATAAAATCATCGTCAGCATGCTCGTTCAAAAATGCAGAAACAACCATGCGACCAGTGTTGTGTCTGGTGTTTGCATATTCTTCTCCGGGATTTCCGAGGCCGACAACTACGTAAGGCATGGACAGAGTATACCACATCGTCTACAATAGATGCATGAAAGAAACTCTTAAGTTTATTTTTACTGTTGCGATCATCGTTATTCCTATTCGTACATTTATTGCTCAACCTTTTATCGTCAGCGGTGTTTCTATGGACCCAACTTTCACCACTGGACACTATTTGATCGTCGACGAGATCTCATATCGTTTTTCAAAGCCGGAACGAGGTGATGTCATCGTCTTGAAATATCCAAAAAATCCAAAAGAAGATTACGTAAAGAGAATCATCGGACTTCCAGGCGAAACTGTCGATATAAAAGATGGAAAAGTAACCATCACCACGACAACCGGCTCAACAACCACACTCAGAGATGACTTTGTCGACCCAAAGCACCAGATTAGTGACTCTTCAAAGACAATTCTTTTAAATGATGAATATTTCGTGATGGGAGATAACCGTGCTCAGAGCTCAGACTCTCGATCATGGGGCCCGCTCCCACGCGACCTCATCATCGGGCGAGCTTTTATACGATTGTATCCGTTTTCAGAAATACAGTTTTTCCCAGGCAAGATAAAATTCGAATAATATGAAAAAAAAGAATACTCCGGTCAAGGATGCAAAATACTTTACTCACGAACATCTCGACAGGATCGGTGAAATCCCTGTCTACTATGGATTTACACCTCATAAACAAATTGAAATCAAAAAAACTGACATCGACAAATCAAAAGACATGCTCGACGGCGACCATGTTGAGGATGGCGATCTCCATCTCCCCCTCCACGTCGAAGAAAAAGTAGCGCTCTTACGATTATACGAAGAAAATATGACTGAGCACCCGCATCCTGTCATGCTCTATTTAAAGGATTCTTTTAAACATGGTTCTAAAAAAAGTAGTGACTTTTCACGATACGCTGATTTGGAAATATTGGGCAATAATAAAAGCATAGCTGAAGCCACTTTGATCCAGACTGCATGCACCATGCTCAAAGAAGAGGGACATACAGACCTCACGATCGATATAAATAGCATCGGAGACAAAGACTCGATAGCTCGCTTTACTCGAGAGCTCGGCAACTATTACCGAAAACACATCAATGACCTGCACCCAGAGTGCCGCCAGGCCTTCAAAACTGACCCCCTAGAGCTATTGAGCTGTGGCAATGAGAAATGCATGGAGATAAACTCAAACGCCCCACGAGCGATCCACTACCTCACCGAAGCGAGCCGTATCCATTTCCAGGAAGTGCTCGAATTTCTCGAAACCCTCGAAATTCCCTACAACATCAACAACAACCTAATCGGCAACAAAAAATACTGTTCAGAAACAATATTTGAAATCAAAGAAGGAGACAAAACACTGGCGATCGGTGTCCGCTACGACAGCCTTTCAAAAAAGATTGGTTTCAAGAAAGAACTTGCGGGAGTCGGTATATCACTCCTCATTAAAAAAGGAAAAAACGATCTTCGAAAAGAACTGACAAAAACTAAAAAACCATGGGTGTACTTTGTGCAGCTTGGCTTTGAGGCAAAACTTTTGAGCCTACCAGTCATCGAAATCCTCCGCAAAGCAAAGATACCAGTCTTCCAGTCCCTTCCAAAAGACAAGCTCGGCGCTCAAGTATCAGTCGCAGAGCGTATGCGTATTCCCTACACGATGATTATGGGTAAAAAAGAAGCTGTAGAAAAAAGTGTCATCGTCCGCCATAACGATACTCGATCACAAGAAACCGTCCTTATTTCAGAACTTGGAGCGTATATGAAGAAGCTTGAAAAGTAAGGATTTGCCTATATTTCCCACCTATGATAGTATATTCCCCATGTCAATAAACGTAGAAATCAACCGAAATCCAAACGAGAATACTCTCAGTGTTCTTCGTCGTTTTACCAAAAAAGTACAGGGCTCAGGTATCCTTCCACGAGTGCGCAGCATCCGATATGCATCACGAGTACTTTCTCCTTACAAAGTAAAGAAGAAGACCCTAAAATCACTTGCTCGAAAGGCAGAAGTTCAGCAACTCATCAAACTCGGAAAAATGACTGAGAAGAATCCTCGATATGCTCGTTAATGAGACCTCGTCAAAGATTCCTCCTCACGACTTTGTAGCCATGAAAGATGCCGTACTCGGAAAAGAGTACGATTTGTCTGTTGTATTTGTTTCAAAAGAAAAAATCCAGTCTTTGAATAAGCAGTATCGCAATATCGATGAACCTACCGACATTCTCTCTTTTCCACTCGACGATGAATCAGGTGAAATTTTCATAAACCTTGAAGAGACAAAAAGAATGGCTCCGGATTTTGATCGAGAGTACGAAAATTTCCTCGGTTTTCTCTTTATCCACGGCCTCGTCCATTTGAAAGGATACGATCATGGTAGTACAATGGAGAACATAGAAAAGAAGTTTCGAAAAGACTTCAATATTTAGACTTCATGTCATCACGCTCCATTGTAACGGGAATTGATATTGGCACATACCAAGTAAAGGTTGTGATTGCTTCTACTCATGAATTAAATGAGAAAGGCTTTCCTCGCGTACTCGCAACAGGGATAGCAGAAACAAAAGGCATCCGTCACGGATATGTAGTAAATGCAGAAGATGTAGCAAAGAGTATCCATACCGCAGTCAAAAATGCAGAGCGTATTGCAAAGCACAAAATAAAGCGTGCCTTTGTTTCTATTGGCGGTATCGGCTTGGGCACAATCACTTCGACCTGCGCGATCATGGTAACGCGTGCAGACTCAGAGATCACCGCACTCGATATTCAAAAATTACACCTTCAGTGCGAAAAAGATATTCCACAAAATTTGATTTTAAATAAAAAAATAATCCACCAGATCCCGATCCAGTACAAGATCGACGGGAAACCAGTCCTCGGCAAACCTGAGGGAATGAAGGCACACCGCCTCGAGGTAAAGATCTTATACATCACCTGTCTCGAGCATCATGTAAACGACATTTTGCAGTCAGTGGAAAGTGCTGGTATCGAAGTCCAAGATGTGATGGCTTCACCCATTGCAGCCAGTTTAGTTACTCTCTCAAAAACTCAAAAGATTGCCGGATGCGTCCTTGCAAATATCGGTGCAGAGACAGTTTCTATTGTAGTATTTGAAAACAATATGCCGATTTCACTTGAAGTATTTCCAATCGGCTCTACTGATATTACAAATGACATTGCTCTTGGACTAAAAGTTCCACTCGAAGAGGCAGAGCAGATAAAAATTGGGGCGATAACCGGTACCTCATATCCTCGAAAAAAGTTAGAAGATATTATTTATGCGCGTCTCACTGATATCTTCGAACTCATCGAGGCTCATTTGAAAAAAATTGGTCGCAGCGGTTTACTCCCTGCAGGAATTGTCATCACTGGTGGTGGATCAGGGCTCGGTACTATCGATGATTTTGCGAAAGCAGCACTACGCCTCCCTGCTCGTATCGGAACCATATACACAAGTGCACAAGAAAAAGAAAACTTTAAAGACTCTACCTGGGCCGTAGCATACGGTCTTTGCATTCTCGGTATAAACGCAGACGAAGGGCCATCTCTACACAATGGAGCTGTTGCGCTCAAGCGTACAAAAAACACCATAATTGCACTCTTTAAGCAATTTTTGCCTTAAAAAACTGTATCTGTTATGATGGGGGTATTAATCCGCCCAACCATTATGCCCAACATTACACCAGATATAGAAGCTTTCGCTAGAATCAAAGTCATTGGTGCTGGAGGTTCAGGAAAAAATGCGACAAACCACATGGTAAACTCCAAAGTAAAAGGGGTAGACTTTATTGCGATCAATACTGATGCTCAGGATCTGCACCGCTCTCTTGCAAAAAAGAAAATTCATATTGGGAAGAATCTCACTCGGGGATTGGGTACGGGGATGAATCCAGAGCTTGGACGACGTGCAGCAGAGGAAACTCGTGAAGAGATCCAGGAAGCCATAAAAGGTGCAGACATGGTATTTATCACCTGCGGACTTGGAGGTGGTACAGGGAGCGGTGTGAGCCCTCTAGTGGCTCGTATTGCAAAGGAGTTGGGAGCACTTACTGTAGCGGTGGTTACTAAACCATTTGCATTCGAAGGATTACAGCGTTCAAAGATCGCTGATGCTGCACTCGATGATTTAAGAAAAGAAGTAGATGCGATCATCGTCATCCCAAATGATCGCCTCCTCTCTATCATCGACAAAACGACAACGATGAAAAATGCTTTCTCAATGTGTGACGAGATCTTGCGACAAGCAGTCGAAGGTATTTCTGATCTCATCACCACTCCCGGTATCATCAACATCGACTTTGCCGATATTCGAGCAGTCATGGAAAACGCAGGTTCTGCCCTCATGGGTATCGGTTCTGCATCTGGAGAAAATCGAGCGATCGAAGCAGCAAAATTGGCGATCAACTCACCTCTTCTCGATCTTTCAATTATCGGAGCAAAAGGAGTTCTCTTCTCTATCGCTGGAGGCGAAGACCTCACTATGTTCGAAATCCAAGACGCTGCAAAAGTCATCACCGAATCTATCGACCCTCAGGCAAAAGTCATATTCGGTACTATCCGCGACGACAAGCTCAAGAAAAACGAGATCAAGATTACCGTTATCGCTGCCGGCTTCCCAGAGACACCAGCATCAGCTCAGCCAAAGTCAGTATTCCAGACAACCGAGTCACCTTCTATTCCAGAAAAAAGAAAAATCTTTCATTCACCACTTTCAGCTCCTTCACCAAAGCCTGAACCGATCAAAGACATGAAAGTAGAAGAAGAAAAACCAGCTCCTAAAAAAGATGCTGATGAAGATGATGACTGGGGTGCAGTACCTGCCTTTTTGCGAAGAAGTAAGTTAAAATAGAAGGATGATACATGACAAAGAATACGACCTGGCTATTGTAGGTGGAGGTCCTGCCGGTGTTGCTGCGGGTGTATATGCTGCACGAAAGAATTTAAAAACTATTTTTATTACCAAAGATTGGGAAAGTCAAAGTGTCGTCTCTGAAGGTATCGAAAACTGGATCGGTACCATAAAGATCCCTGGCCATGAGTTTGCTAAAAGCATGGAAAATCATCTCCGTGCATATGCGCGAGATGCTGTCGATATAAAAGTAGGTGAAATCTGCGAAAAGATAGAAGCGGGATTTAAAATTAAAACAAACAAAGCAGAGTACCAGGCCAAAACTGTCCTCATCACCACCGGGAGTATGCGCAAAAAACTCGATGTAAAAGGAGCTGATGTATTCGAACACAAAGGCCTTACCTATTGTGCTTCGTGTGACGGTCCTCTATTCTCTGGTCAGGATGTAGTAGTAATCGGTGGCGGAAACGCTGGTTTTGAAAGCGCAGCTCAGCTCCTCGCTTACTGTAAATCTGTTACCCTTCTAAACCGCAGCGGAAACTTCCGCGCAGATCCAGTTACAGTAGAAAAAGTCTCACAACATCCAAATTTCAAGATAGTTAAAAATGCAAAGCTCGAAGAAGT
>JAGOVB010000025.1 GCA_018060945.1 Minisyncoccota bacterium
GATGAGTACCGAGTCTGCCTCATCGACTATTGCAAAATTGAAACCTCGCTGCACGAGTTGATCCTCGGCCTGAGCCATATTGTCTCGCAGGTAGTCAAATCCAAACTCCGAGTTGATACCATAGGTGATATCTGCGGCATAGGCTTCCTTGCGGGTGGTAGGCCGCAAATGCATGAGACGGATATCATTGGTACTGTCATCTTTATATTCAGGATCGTATATGAGTGAGCTTGCCGAAATGATGGCCGACGTTTTCAAACCAAGTGTATGAAATATAGCTCCCATCCAACCTGCGTCTCGTCGAGCCAGATAGTCGTTTACAGTTACGAGATGGGTACCTTTACCTTCGAGTGCATTCAAAAAAAGGGCCGCTGTAGCGGTCAGGGTTTTACCTTCTCCCGTTTTTTGCTCGACCACTTTTCCCTCATGCAGTGCGACAGATGCTAGAAGTTGCACATCATAGTGGCGTTGGCCTAGAGTACGATGAGCTGCCTCACGTACAAGCGCATATGCCTGTGGCAATATTTCATCAAGTGTTTTTTTACCAGATTGTATCTGTTCGCGGAGTTTTGCAGTCTCTTGCGGAAAGTCAGCAAGAGCAAGTTTACGCATCGATTCTTCCAGAGTATTTATTTCATCTACTTTTTTTTGCAGACGAGCCACCTCGCGGCTGTTAAAATCAAGTATATTTTTAAAAAATGAAAACATAGGAGTTTAGTATAGAATATTACTGAAGAAAATACTCATTGGGAATGATGAGGATTTTTTCTGCATCATATCGGGTCTGTTTGTCATTTTGAAGATTTGCCTTCATGACAACATGTATAGAATCACCTTCTTTAAGCTTAGAAAATCCCACTTTCTCCAATTCTAAAGTTTTAATATTGAGCATTTCCTGTGTTGTTCGAGTTTGTATATCAAGTACAAAATTATTTTTATCGAGTGTCACAATCTTCACCGTATATTCATCGGCATCGACTTCGGTTATTTTCCCCGATGTCACAATGTACCGCTGATCAAGATATATACCATTGGCATTTATTTGGCCTCCGATTTCCGGGCCTGCCGCAAAGACATAATCACCTTTTACGATATCTGTCTGCTTTACTTCTTTTGTTGTCGTGGCGGAGATATTGTAATATTTAGTCAGCGTGTCATCGAGCGCTATTTCCACCATATCACCATCTGTATTTTTGATCGTCAATTCTTTATTCGCTATCGTCTGCACCACTCCAGCTACTGCTTTATCTTCTCCACTGGCGAGTTTAGATACTTTTTCAGCTACTTTTTCTTTTAGTTTATCTACTTCGTCTGCGTCAGTCGTTGGAGAAAGAGAAACAGTTTTAGAAGGTGTTACCGAAGCCGAATTAGTTGCGGTTTTCGTTTGTGCAAATATAGGATTTGCCGAAGCTAAAACCAGTGCTAAACTTGAAAAAATAATTAAAGATTTTTGTGTCATTCCTGGACGTAGTAAATTTGTAATGTAGCTTCTTGCGGAGAGCTACTGCCTGAGTAAGCACTGATATTGATCAAATTTTCACCCGGTACCAATGTAAATGGTATAGCAAAATCTTCAGCCTGAGTTTTTACAATATCGCGGCCGGCCGGCGATTGCACCACAATAAGACTATTTTTGGGTGCTTTTCCTTTTATCATTGTTTCTTTTTTTGTCACCACCACTGTATTGCTCGGTTCGTTTATTTTGAGGACTGTCTGGCCCGTGGCGACAGGCGCTTTGACAACTTGTTTTTTCTGATTTTCCTGCGCCACTGGTATCACTTTTGCTTGATCTTCACGGTTTGTCTGAAATAAAACAAAAAAACCCACGCCTACTCCCAGAAGTATTCCAAATACTATTGCAAAGATTGTTTCACGATTCATAATCTTATTATACAAAAAAATAACATATTGAGTAGTCAGTAAGTTAATTAGTCTGTTAGTCTACTAGTCTGTTAGTCTGTTAGTCTGTTAGTCTGTTAGTCTACTAGTCTGTTAGTCTACTAGTCTGTTAGTTGGTGAGTCGTATTGAAACTTTCCTAAAACTTATTACTGTCATTGCGAGGAGTGATTAACGATACCGAGTCAGACTCAGTTTCACGGGATGACACGATGCAAAAACTCATCGACTTATGAACTATCTGAACTAACTGACTAAGAGACTAACTAGCTGACCGACTAACCGACTGACCGACTAACTGACTGACCGACTAACTGACTAAACGTCTTTGGAATCTGATGGATGAGATCCTCCATATTGTACCAATACCCGTCTGTTTTGCTCAGCTCATCGGCTGCCATTTTTTCTACATACGAGGCTATCACCGCCGATTCAAATGCATCATTTTTCGCTCGCAAAGAGACAGTTACACCTGCAAGTATGTCACCACTTCCCCCTTTTGTCAAACCTTGATTGCCACCTTTCACAACAGCCACACGAGCTCCATCTGAGATGTAATCAACTACTGCTTTAAGCAGTATCACACAATTATATTTCCTTGCATACTCAGTCACTTTCTGCACTTTTTCTTCCTCAGATACATCCAAAAGAGATACACCAAAAAGTCTCTCAAACTCAAGCTGATGAGGGGTTATGATGGGTGTTTCTTGCGGTAATTTGAGCCAGTCAATATCCATCATCTGTAAAGCGCCGGCATCAATAACAAACCGTTTTTGAGGGTAGTGAGATAGTAGGTAATGAGTGATCTCACGTGAATACTCTGCCTCATCCTCAAGATTCAATAGAGAATCAAAACTTTTCTCTTTGAACTTTTCACTTTTAACTTCTGTGCGCACCATCCCAGGTCCAAGCAGTATTGCGTCATCTTCCTCCACATAATACGGTATATCTTTTTGCTCTACCACCATACCATTCCTAAATTTTGTTTTCAGATCATGGAAAATAGCATTATTTTCTTTCGTTGAAGCATAGTGCACTATATCGGTAAAATGGGTGGCGATTTCGGCGGCCCAAAGCGAGGCTGAGTGAAATAGTTTTGAGCCTCCTATGATCAAAACCTTCCCATTATGTCCTTTATGCGACTGGGGAGGAGGCATATATATATTTTGTACAAATGGTTTGATGGCGGTTTTATCCGATGTTTGGATTATCATAAAAATAACATACTGTGATCCCACATAAATATGTATTATCCCTAAACTGGTTCTTTGTCATTCCCGCGAACGCGGGAATCCAGGGTTTAATATCCTCTATTACGTCTTCATCGTAATCGTCCTTGGAAACGCATACTGTCATTCCCGTCTCGCTTAGCTAGAGGAATTCAGGAACAATGAAGTAGCCTGGATCCCCGATCAAGTCGGGGATGACAAAAGAAACTATTCTTTTGCTATAATTGTACCACTATGTCACTTACATATCGTGATCTTCGAAACAAATGCCAAGCATTTTACGAAAAAAATGGCCATAAAGAAGTGCCCCCTATCCCTCTTGTGCCTCAAAACGATCCAACCACGCTCTTTACCGGTTCAGGCATGCAACAGCTCGTACCCTACCTCCTCGGAGAAACACATCCCTTAGGTACACGACTATACAACATACAGCCTTGTATCAGAGCCCAAGATATCGAAGAAGTCGGAGACAACCGGCATGATACGTTCTTTGAAATGATTGGCAACTGGTCACTCGGCGACTATTTTAAAAAAGAGCAACTCACCAACTTATTTACATTTGTGACAGATAAAGAAAATGGTCTCGGACTCGATCCTCATCGGCTCTATGTCACGGCATTTGAAGGTAACAATGAAATTGAACAAGATAAAACTAGTGTAGATATATGGAAGGATATTTTTGCCTCAGTCGGCATGAAAGCCGAAATCGGCGAAAGAATCTTTTTATATGATGCCAAAAAAAACTGGTGGTCTCGCGCCGGAGTGCCAAGCAATATGCCCGCAGGTGAGCCAGGTGGCCCCGATAGTGAGCTCTTTTACCAATTTGATGTCGAGCATGATCCAGCCTTTGGTCCCAAGTGTCACCCCAATTGTGATTGCGGTAGATTTCTGGAGATAGGCAACTCGGTATTCATGCAATACAAAAAAACTGAAACAGATTTTGAAGAATTACCCAAAATGAATGTAGACTTTGGGGGAGGTCTCGAAAGATTTCTTGCCGCAGCGCAAAACGACCCAGATGTTTTTAAAACCGCAGTCTTTGCGGATATTATATCTGCTGTCGAAAAAGCAACCCACGCAGAGTACACAAATGAAAAAAATCGAGCGGCTATACGCATCATCGCCGACCACTTTAAAACAGCTGTATTTATCATCAAAGACGGCGTTTACCCCTCAAACAAAGAACAAGGCTATGTATTGCGCCGTCTCTTGCGACGAGCATTAGTCAAAATCCATGCACTCGGTAACCAGGACTTTGGCCGCGAACATGTACAACCAATCGTCGAGACAGTGATCGCCACATACGATGGAGTATATTTTGATAAATTGACAGATTTGTCAAAAATATTGCCAGTCATTGAAGATGAAATTGAAAAATTTAAGAAAAGTCTCCGTCAAGGTATGAAAGAGATAGAAAAAATTGAAAAGGTAGATGGCAAAATAGCCTTTGACCTCTATCAAACCTACGGGTTTCCCCTCGAGATTACCGAGGAAATACTCAAAGAGCGCGGACATCAGCTCGATAAAGACCTATTTTACAGTGAGTTTCAGCAGCATAAAGATAAATCCCGTTCATCATCTGCCGGCAAATTCAAAGGAGGCCTCGCCGATCAATCAGAGCAAACAATTAAATACCATACCACGACTCACCTACTGCACCAGGCACTATTTGATGTCCTTGGTTCAAGTGTACGCCAAGAGGGTTCAAATATTACAGGAGAACGACTTCGCTTTGATTTTTACTCTGAAAAAAAACCCACCCCTGAAGATATCGAAAAAGTATCAGAGATCATCAATCAGAAGATTAAGCAAGCCTTACCGGTTGCATTTCAAACCATGCCCAAAGTAGAAGCTGAGAAAATAGGAGCCCGCATGTTTTTCCGTGAAAAATATCCCGACCAAGTAAACGTATATTATGTAGGAAAAGATATCATGTCTGCATATTCCAAAGAATTTTGCGGAGGCCCTCACGTCGCCAATACCAAAGATATCGGATCCATTGAAATTCAACAATATAAATCCATCGGAAGCAATCTATATCGAATCTATGCAAAATGAGATCTTATTTGCTGTGAAGTAAATAATTTCCTCCCCTTAAGGTAAGGGGAGGATTAAGGAGGAGTTATGATAACAAAATTCATAACTCACCCTAAGCCCTCTCTTATCTTAAGAGAGGGAAAAAACATAATAATATTTCTAATAAACTAACAATCTATGAAAAAAGATTCCATCTCTTTCCCCGACCTTATAAAAGCCGATATTCGTGTCGGGCTCGTCACTGAGGCCAAACTAGTTGAAGGCTCTTCTAAACTTATAGAACTGACAGTTGATATGGGTGAAGATTATGGCTCGGTTACCATCTTTACAGGCATGCAAAAATGGTATCAACCTATCGATTTCCAAGATAAAAAATTCCCCTTTATTGCCAATCTTGAGCCAAAGCCAATGATGGGACGCGAGTCTCAAGGCATGATTTTGTCGATAGACAATAGTGGTACTCCCGTACTTATCCCCCTCCCCGCAAGCGCCGAGATTGGTGCAGCAGTACTTTAAATTTATCAATTGGCATTTAACCTCAATTACTGTACTATGTATTAGTTCATTTATAATTTTTACACTTTTAATATGGCACCCAAACAAGATGAAAAGCCCGTAAAAGCTGCAAGCGAGGCTGAAGAAAAAAAAGAAGTGCAGGCTGCTGAGAAATCCACAAGCAGTGCTGATGCTTCCCTTAATACTGTGCTGACCCGTTTAAGCCAGCAATTTAATCTTCTGGCGATACTTGTCGTCGCCCTGTTTATGTTTCAGGCATACACCTTTTATAAACTAAAAAATGTCGAGACGAACGGTACCGTAGCAGGTGCTGGAGCCGGAGCGGGAGCAGATTCCCCTCTGTCTAAAGAGAATCTCGTAGCCGATGCCAAAGAGATTGGTCTCGATGAAAAAAAATTTGAACAATGTCTCGATGGTGGTACAAAAAAAGCCATAGTTGAAGCCGAATCTAAAGAGGCTGCCGGACTCAATGTCCAGGGTACTCCTGGTTTCTTCATAAATGGCCGTTTCCTCGGAGGAGCGTTTCCACTTGAAACCTTCAAAGAGATTATAGATGCCGAACTCAAAGGTACCGCTAGTAACGAATGTACCGGTTGGTCTGAGGAGATGCAGAAATACTGTTCAGATCCCAACAACTTAGCATTTAACCCGGCACCACAGACAGTTAGTGTCGGCAGTTCCCCCACAAAAGGGCCAAAAGATGCAAAAGTCACCATCATTGAGTATTCAGACTTTGAATGTCCTTTCTGTCAGCGAGCATTTGAAACCGTTGAAGAAGTACTCAAAGCGTATCCAAAAGATGTAAAACTAGCCTATAAACAATTACCTCTCTCAAGCATTCATCCCAATGCTGAGCGTGCGGCCGAAGCTTCGCTTTGTGCCCTCGATCAGGGAAAATTCTGGGAGATGCATGACAAGATGTTTCAGTCTCAGATGCAATAAAATCACGTAAGATAAAAAAAAGGGTTCCCGTTCGGGAACCCTTTTTTTATATTTACAAAAATTTATATTTCGTAATCAGGGAAATTTTCATCTCCATTGGCCTTTGCCTGAGCAAAACCTGGTGGTAACCATTCTATAAATGTACAACCGGTTGCTTCTTTTTTCTCACGGTCCCAACCACTGGTACTACATTTCTTCATCTTTTTACCATTGGTGGTCGTGACAAGTACGAGTTTCTGGCCACATTGAGGGCAGGCTTCATCAAGTTCTTCACGCGTTCCATTTATCCATTCTACATAGTCACAGCCTGTGGCTTTCTTGGCTTCGCGATCCCAGCCTCCGGCACTACACTTCTTCATTTTTTTGCCAAATCGAGTGGTAGACAAGATCAGAGGTTCTCCACACTTTGGACACTTTTCATCTAGTTGCTCCGGCTCGGGAGTAATCCATTTCACATACGCACAGCCTTCAGACTTACGGGTTTCGGGGTTCCATGATCCGGCCGAGCATCGCTGAAGACG
>JAGOVB010000008.1 GCA_018060945.1 Minisyncoccota bacterium
AATCTCACACGACAAGTTTGCTATTGTAAATAAAGTTGCAGCAGTTTTGATTGCTGTGTTGGGTATTATTTCGTTTCTAATGTAGAATACCTCTATGCAAGAAAACGAACAATTTAGCGTTTGGGGTCTCATGGGTACATTTGCCATTCTTTTTGCTTTAGCTTTTTTTATTGATCTTTCAGCAGTAAAAGACTGGGTCATTGCCGCCGGAGCTTGGGCGCCGTTATTATTTGTTGTCCTAAAAATTAGTACGATTGTTTTTCCACCATTGAGTGGAGGTCCACTCTATCTCCTCGTCGGGCTATTTTTTGGCTTTTGGCCAGGTATTTTGTATGTAGCGGTTGCAGATTTTATTGGCTTCACAACTGCGTTTTCGATCAGCCGTCTCCTCGGGCAAAAAGTGGTTGAAAGAATCATCTCTCAAAAAGAGGGGGGTGTCATACACCGAATTGTGAATCATGTTAGTACTCCGAAAGGCTTTTTCCAAGCATATCTCACGCTATTTTCTATGCCGGAATTATTGGCATATGGTGCAGGGTTAACTAAAATAAAATATAAATCATTTATTAGTATTCTGTCACCCCTTTCTTTTGTTCTTTCAAGTATTATTGTGCTCTTTGGTTCAGTGCTCGATGTATCAAAGAACGCAGGTTTCATCACCTTTATTTTTCCAGCACTAGGTATGGTTGTTTTTATGACTGGTGGCTGGTTGTTTATGAAGGCGGTCAATCGAAAGTAAGTCTTGCAAAGGTGCATAAATGGGTGTAGGTTTCTTCTAGGCCTTGGCATTACTAACTCCAATGAAGGATACAAATGAAGCGAACTCGAACCAAGCAGTCTGGAAAACAGTCTGAACACCGTGAAAGATACATGATTGTTACGGCGGTTGTGGAGGATCATGACTCTAATCGCGGACAAGTCTTGTTTCAGCGTCTTTCCGAGTCTATTCTAAGGGGTGAGCGTATATCGCTTCCTCAAAGATTTAAGATGAAGCAGGGGAAGTTTCCGACACTGTGTCATTATTCGAGGGCCAGTAGTAGGATCTTCTTCGGTGATCCTGATGAAGTGTTTCGCTCCAAAGTGTCGTGGAGGCGTGGAAACGTTTACATTCTACTTGTTCGAACCGTACAAGATCACAAGGACAGACGGTTCAATGCGGTAGCTTTCACTACACTCAAGCACTTCGGCTTATTGGTGGCTCGAGAAGCCAATGCAGATTTCTGGAAAAGAGAAAAAAAGGAAGGACAAACTTCCTGTATCAAAGTCACTTAATTGAGACTTGCAATTCACCCCCCCCGATCGAATGAAAGATTTCGACGGGGTTTCCTTGTACTTGCAAACCCGCTCCTTTAGGCTATACTCTATTTAACCTATACATCAGCTGACACTGGTGTGGTGAAGAAAGAAAGTCCGCCAGTTGGCTGACTAGTAGACTCTTCCGGACATGCTCCGATATGCATAAATTAAGAGAAAAGGAGGGTGGCACCGCGATATTGCATCGCCCCTCTGTAATTAAAAATTTATGCACAATCGAATATATATAAAAAATCTCAAAGAAAAAGTGGGGAGTGAGGTAGAAGTCAGTGGATTTGTTCATGCATTGCGTATCCAAAGCAAGATTATTTTCCTCGTGCTTCGTGACGTGTCAGGAATGGTGCAGACTGTGATCGAGGCTAGCGTTCCTGAGGCATTTGAAACTGCAAAAGGGCTTTCACTGGAGTCAGTGGTAACTATAAAGGGAACTGCAAAAGCGTTTGAAAAAGCGATTGGTGGCGTAGAAATCTCTGTGAAAGAAATTACTATTCTTTCAAAAGCAGCACCAGAGCTGCCGATTCCAGTTGTCGTAAAAGGAAATGACGAAGAGTCAGAGGCTCCAACTCGTTTTGACTATCGCTGGATCGACCTGCGAAAGCCAGAAAAAACAGCAATATTTAAAACATGGACCGCACTTGAAAAAGGGTTTCGAAAAGCTTGGGCTGAAAATGATTTTATGCAGATCTACACTCCTTCCTTTATGTCGACACCATCAGAAACTGGTGCCGAAGTGTTTGAGGTAAAATACTTTGATCGCAAAGCATATCTCGCACAGTCTCCACAGTTCTACAAACAGATGGCAATGGCTGCAGGATTTGAACGAGTATTCATTACTGGTCCCGTATTTCGAGCTGAAGAGTCATTTACTACTCGTCATATGACTGAGTTTACTGGTTGGGACTTTGAGATGTCATATATAAATTCTCATCATGATTTGATGGATATGGAAGAAAAAATGCTAGTCGCCGGATTTAAAGAAGTAGGTATCGAAGCACCAGCAACTCCTTTTCCACGAATCCCAATGGTAGAGGCAAAGAAAATTCTCAAAGATCTCGGAGTAGCAAGTCCAGAAGAACACGATCTTTCTCCAGAGGAGGAGCGAGCTATTTGCGACTATGTAAAAAAAGAAAAAAATCATGACTTTGTATTCATTACTGACTACCACAAATCAAAAAGTGCGTTCTACCATATGCGACATGAAAATGACAATGATCGTTCAAGACGAGCCGACCTTTTGTACAAAGGAATCGAGATCACCACACTCGCACAGCGTGAGCACCGCGTAGATATCCTCGAAAAGCAGGCTGTGGACAAAGGAATGAATCTTGAAGAATTGAAAGATTATTTGAACTTCTTTAGATATGGCTGTCCTCCACACGGTGGAGCAGGAATCGGCCCAAACCGCATCGTCATGAAGATCCTCGACCTTCCAAACATTCGAGAAACAGCGTTCTTGCCTCGAGACGTAAAGCGGTTAAACCCCTAGTTGAACCGTTTGCATATCCGTGCTACTATATATCCACAAAGGAAACGTCGTCGACTTCTATAACAAAACACAAAAACAAAATGAAAGGAACAATCAAGACACTTACAGATAAAGGATTCGGTTTCATCGCTCGAGAGGGTGAGACAAAGGACCTTTTCTTCCATGCAAAAGATTTGAATGGAGTAGCTTTTGACTCTTTGAAATCAGGTGACACAGTCACTTTTGAAGTCGAAGACGGACCAAAAGGACCATCTGCAAAGAACGTACAGCTTGCGTAATACAAACTGACAAAAAACCGCTATACAAGTAGCGGTTTTTTGTTATACTAGAAATATATGGAAAAACGCAAATCAAATACATCAAAAATGTTGGTAGGTTTGGTTGTTGTGCTTATTATTGCTATCGGTATCTGGTATTATCGACAAAATAAAACCACGACAATAGATACTATTCCAGTAGTGATCCAGTTATACAAGGACGGAACTTACTCCTCTATTGGTACTTACACTTCTCCAGCAGGAAAAGAAGAAGTCGGCGTCTCTCTAATCCTCAGAGACAATATCATCACTAGCGTCACCTTCACTCCAAAAGCGACACATGAAGTGTCTATAAAACTCCAAGGTATGTTCTCTGGTGGTTACAAAGAACTTGTTGTTGGAAAAGACATCAATACTGTAAAGCTCGACAAAGTGTCTGGATCTTCACTCACACCAAAAGGGTTCAATGATGCAATCGAAAAAATCAAACTTCAAGCACAAGCATAGTTTCGAAGCGATCGGCACCTCGTGGACTATCGAGGCTGATGCCATTGATATAGAAAAAATAAAAGCTCGGATAGCAGAGTATGATAAAAACTATTCTCGGTTTCGAACTGACTCTTTAGTCTGGAAAATGCGAACGCCTGGGGAGTATATACTTCCTGACGATGCTAAATCGCTATTTGATCTGTATCAAAAGCTATACTTGCTTACAGATGGAAAGATGACACCACTCATCGGTACGGTTATGGAACAGTCTGGGTACGATAAAGACTATTCGCTTACAGAAAAGAAATTAGAGACTCCACCATTATGGGACGAAGCATTAGAATATGATTTTCCAAAATTAATAGTTAAAAAACCCGTTCTCATCGACATTGGCGCAATCGGTAAAGGATATCTGATAGATATTGCTGGGGACATGATTCCAGGGAACTACGTTATCGACGCAGGCGGGGATATAAAGGTAAAAGGAATAACACAAACGATCGGATTAGAGAATCCTGACGATACACACCAAGTCGTGAAAACAGTAGAAATAAAAGACAAAAGCATTGCTGGTTCATCAGGTAATCGTCGAAAATGGGGAAGATTTAATCATATTATCGATCCATTTAGACTAGAGTCCCCAGAACATATAAAAGCGACGTGGGCCATCGCTGATACAGCTATCCTCGCAGACGGGCTAGCTTCAGCGCTCTATTTTGCTGACCCAGGGGAGCTTAAAAAACACTTTGATTTTGAATACTATATAATAAAGGCATGAAATACATCGATAACCTCCTCAATTCAATCACCATGTACAAGCTCGTCTTGTATGGGCTTTTTGTGATGGCGCTCTATGCGGCGGCGTTTGAAGGACCAAAGGTACTCATCCAGCTCTCTGTCTTATTCTTTGTCTGTTACGGAGTAAACACGGCTCTTTCGAAAATTTTTAAGACACCCATGAATGCTGAGTCTTCGAGTATCACTGCACTTATTTTATTCTTTCTGATAGCTCCGTACGCTTCGTGGTGGGTGTTCGTCATTGCTGGAGTTGTTGCAATGCTTTCAAAGTATGTGTTGGTGTACAAAAAGAAACATATACTTAATCCTGCCATTGCAGCTGCTTTTATTCTTACATTATTCGGAATTGCCGATTTTACTTGGTGGGTCGGGAGCTCATTCATGTTGCCAGTTGTGTTGATTGTGGGACTGCTCATTGTTAGAAAACTAAGAAGATTTTATTTGTTCGCTTCGTTTCTTATTGTTGCCGTTATTGCAGCGTTGATCCAGGGTACAAATATTGCAGAACTATTCCTTTCGTGGCCGCTTGTATTCTTCGGTACTATCATGCTCACCGAGCCTCTTTCGACACCTCCAACACACAGACTGCAGATAGTGTATGGAGCAGTTGTCGGTGTCTTGTTTGGCTTTGGACCAGTTACTGCACTTTTGATTGGAAACATTTTCTCGTATTTTGTTAGCCCAAAGCAGCTACTCGTGCTCAAATTAAAAGAGAAAAAAGAAATTGCTGAAAATATTTGGGAATTCATTTTCTCAAGTCCAGAGAAATTAAAATTCAAAGCAGGACAGTATGCTGAGTGGACGCTACCACTTGCAGCTGCAGACAGTCGAGGAAATCGTCGTTATTTTACGATAGCATCGGCACCGTCAGAAGAAGATATCCATCTAGGTATCCGAGTAAACAAAGATGGATCGAGCTACAAAAAAGCATTACTTGCCATGAATCTTGGCGATCCTATTGCCATTTCACAAATCTCAGGAGACTTCACATTACCTGAAGACAAAAATAAAAAGCTTGTATTTATTGCTGGAGGTATCGGTGTGACACCATTTAGAAGTATGATCGCATCTGATTCGACTCGAGACATTGTTTTGTTTTATCTCGCGATGAATCCGAAGGCATTTGCGTACAAAGATATATTGGAAAAAGTGAACACAGTATATGCCGATAAAGTAAGTCCTGAGCAGTTGGCAGAATACAAAGATCGAACTTTCTATATTTCTGGTCCAAATATGATGGTCGATGTATACAAGAAAATGCTTAAAGAAATGGGTGTAAAAGAAATTATCACTGATTATTTCCCTGGATACTAATATGAAGACTATTTATTTTGGAGGAGGTTGTTTCTGGTGTACTGAGGCAGTGTTTAAAATGCTCAAAGGTGTCACAAAAGTATTGCCGGGCTACATGGGTGGTACCGTTCCAAACCCTACCTATGAACAGGTCTGTGGCGGCAAAACGGGGCATGCAGAGGTGGTTCTCGTGGAGTATGATCCAAATATCATCAAATTAGAAGATTTGCTCATCGTGTTCTTTGCGAGTCATGATCCGACAACAAAGAACCGACAGGGGAATGATGTCGGCACCCAGTATCGTTCAGTCATTTTTTATCAGGATCAAAAAGAGGAGATAGAAAAGTTTGTAAAAGAACTAGGAATCCCTGCGGTGACCGAGCTCGCGCCAGCAGGTACTTTTTATGAAGCAGAAAACTATCATCACGATTATTTCGCCACACATCCCGAGAATCCGTACTGTGAAATTATTATCAATCCGAAATTGGAAAAAGTACAAAAGAAGTTTGCTAATTTATTAAAAACTATATAAACAAATGAAAGAACTTACACCAGAACAAATCCACGTGTTAAAAGAAAAGGGAACTGAAGCGCCATTTTCAGGAAAGCTTTTGCACGAGACTGCAGACGGTATTTACAAGTGTGCAAACTGTGAAAATCATTTGTATTCCTCAGAAGCAAAATTCGACTCCAGTACCGGCTGGCCAAGCTTTGATCAAGCACTCCCTGGGGCAGTGGAGTATATCGAGGATGATGCACATGGCATGCATCGAACTGAAGTAGTCTGTGCAAAATGTAAGTCGCATCTCGGGCATGTGTTTGATGATGGACCAACCAAAACAGGAAAACGATTCTGTATGAATTCAGTGTGTTTGGATTTGGATAAAAAATAATGTTCACAAAACTCTTTGCATTTCTCTTTGGAACCGCCGCAATCATTGCCCCGACGGCTACACCCATCCACCAAGGTGTCGTATACCAGGGCGATCCTGTTGCAATCACCGAAAATGACAGGACGGTATTTTTTGGAACAGATTTAAATCAAAAAGTTGGTACGACAACGTTTGAAAAGTTTGGCATAAAAAAAGATGTGTATATTACCAAGCGTCCTCGCGAGCAGAAATCACTTGGTATCCCGCAGAGTCTAGGAGGTAACACTAAAGCGAGTGCGGATAAACTCGTTGCAACACTCAATGATGAAGCAAAAATACTTCGTGAGCTTGTTTCTACAAGTACCAAACTCTGGACGCAACCATTTGGTTTTCCAGTAAAAAATGTTCATATCAATGACAAATATGGATATTCACGTCAAACCGGCGCGTATGAAATCTCCCACAAAGGGACTGATTTTCGTGCACCTGCTAATACTGAGATTTTTGCTATAAACGCAGGGCAGGTAATTTTGGTGCAGTCATTTAGAAATTATGGAAAAACAGTCGTCATCGACCATGGGCAAGGAGTGTTATCGCTTTATATGCATTTATCAGAATTTCGAGTGATGGAAGAAGAAGTAGTAAATAAAGGTCAGACAATCGGCCTTTCAGGCATGACCGGCTACGCCACTGGGCCTCATTTACATTTGAGTGTTAAGATAGATTCATACTCGATCGATCCTATGGTTTTCTTAAACTTTTTTAAATGAATTTTGAGGAAATAGTAAAAACATACCTTACACCGGTGTATAGAAGCGCTGCAATACGAGTAACCTTGACAAATCTCTATATTTGTGCATAATGTATAACGTTCAAGAAAGGAATTTTGTTCATGAAAATTAAAAGAAAAGAGGGATTTACCCTCATCGAACTGTTGGTGGTGATTTCGGTCATTGCCATCCTCGCATCACTGCTTCTGCCGGCACTGGGTCGTGCGAAGCATGCGGCGCGCAGTGCAGGCTGTCTTAATAATCAAAAGCAGATTGCACTAGCTTTCCATTTGGCTGTCGTGGACGATCCTCGAGGTCGGTGGGTCAACAACGAATACTACAGTCAGACCAGTAAACTGGTACTGTGTCCCGAGGTGACAGCAAAAGCAACGGGTTCTCGGGGTAGCGTCAGTAGACCCTTTAACTTCGATGGGTTCGTGGCTAGGTACTCTCAGAACTATGGTGTAATGTACGAGGCTAGTTTGCACAATGACCTCTTGGCATTTTTTACAGCGCCATCGATGACACCCTTCATCGGTGATGGTACATATCCCATCATCAGTCCGAATCCGACAGATCTCCCGGCAACAGATTTGGATCAAGGTACGAGGGAAAGCGGTCTGTCCGGTATCGCCTCAATTACTATCTTGGCGCATGGGGGTCCAAGTAGGATTCCTGCTAGCTGGTCTGAGGCAGTACCTCTACCGCCTGGAGGTATCAATCTCAGTTTCTTGGACGGTCATGTCGAGTATATAAAAAGGCTCGACCGACTTTGGTCCTTTTACTGGCATGCAAAGTATGTGCCTCCAGCCAAGCGGCCAGGGTTACAGTGATCCCATTGTTCTTTAATCACCCCGTCTTTGTTTAAGGACGGGTTTTTCTTTTCTCATAAAATATGCTAACCTAAAACTTCTAGTATGAATAACACTCCAATTGTCCTACGTTTCGAAGACGTTACGTTTGAATATGGTGAGAATAAACCAATTTTAAAAGAGGGGAATTTCTCGATTCGTCAGGGTTCAAAAATCACAATCATGGGACAAAATGGTGCTGGCAAAAGCACTATTTTCAAGATGATTACAAAAGAACTTCATCCTGAAGAAGGTGAGGTGCATATTGCTCAAAACCGTACGATTGCCATAGCTCGTCAGGTTATTCCACGAGCAGATATGGAGCTTTCAGTGAGAGATTTTTTCTTAAAAAGTTTTAAAGAAAAGATATATGACATCGATCCTCGCATTGACGAAATTTTGGAAGTAGTAAACTTGAAAGCTCCACACGATCGAGTTGTCAAAACATTTTCCGGGGGACAGCAAGCTCGGCTACTCCTCGCGTCTGCACTTATTCAAAAACCCGATATTTTACTTCTCGATGAGCCGACAAACAATCTCGACCACGCTGGAATAGAGCATTTAACTACCTTTTTAAAGCAATACAATGGCACTTGTCTTGTTATCTCTCACGATGCCGACTTTTTGAATTCATTTTCTGATGGCGTGTTGTACCTCGATGCACGGACTCAGAAAATCGAACAGTATGTTGGAAACTATTTTGATGTGGTAGAGCAAATCCGCGTACGAGTAGAAAAGGAAAACATGAAAAATGCTCAGCTTGCAAAGGAAATCCAAGAGAACAAAGACAAAGCTAACTTCTTTGCAAATAAAGGAGGACAGATGCGACTAGTTGCAAAGAGAATGCGAGAAAAAGCAGAAGAACTGGAAGAAGAAAAAGTAGATGTTCGAAAAGAAGATAAAACGATTAAAGCATTTACGATCCCTCATCAGCCAGACTTTACTGGAGTGATTGTGACAATTGCACACAAAAAGAAAAAGATAGAACTAAAACGAAATAAGCATCTACGGATTTCAGGACCAAATGGAATCGGAAAAAGTACCCTTTTGAATGCTCTAGCTGAGGGGAAACATACAGGTTCAAGTGTCGCAGATGGCATCAGAGTAGGCTATTATCGACAGGACTTTTCTACGCTAAACTTTGACCATACCGTATTTCAGACACTAGAAGAGGGAATGCGGAAAAGCAATAAACCACTGTTCCAGGAGCGTCTTCGTGCCGTTGCCTCTTCATTTTTGATCACTTCTGAGTACATGAGCACCAAAGTTGGCAGTCTTTCTGAAGGTCAGAAAGGACTTGTAGCTTTTGCTCGACTTGTTTTGGAAGAGCCGGGACTACTTATTCTCGACGAGCCGACAAACCATATCAACTTCCGTCATCTACCAGTGATCGCAAAAGCACTTCATGACTACGAAGGGGCGATGATCATCGTCTCTCACGTGCAAGATTTTCTAGATCAAATCAGAATCGACGAAACGCTGGACCTCTCTAAATAATTATCTTTTGGTGTGCGTTTTTGTTTTGAGGATTTCTACCTTATCACCTTCGTTTACTTTGTCTCCGAGTACAGCAAAACGGTCGTTTATCTTGACCCATTTATGCTCGATCATCTTGTCAGCTTCACGTCGTGAAGATTTGCCATTGAGTGACATGTAGCGGTTTAGACGCATAGGGAATGCGGCTGCAGGGATGTCTTTTAGTTTAGGTTTCTTTGGGGTTTCTTTCATAACAACATACTAACATAGATACGTCAAAATAGGTAGCTAAACAGCATTCCCAGCCACAAACCCCGTAGTCCAACAGATTTGTAGACTATAGCCTCCAGAAGGTCGGTTGATATCAAGGACATCTCCAGTGAGGTAAATATTTGGAGCTATTTTTGATTGCATTGTTTTCCAGTCAACTTCGGTGAGCGCTACACCCCCAGCACTGACAATGGCTCGGTCTTCAACGTTGCCAGTGATTTTGATTCGAGAATCTTTCAATTTTGCTATAAGCTCCATACGCTCTTCTCGAGTGACGCTATGCACGCGTTTCTGCTCTGGGGCCAGAACTTCAGCTAGCTTTTTTGGAACTATTTCAGTGAGACAGTTTGCGAGGAATTTGTTTTGATTTTCTTTAAAAAGTTCTTGAAGCTTTGCATTCATTGCGCCATGATCGAGGTCAGGAAAAAAGTCCACTCCGATGTGAACATCACCATATCGGAGGTATTCGGTCGCATCTCCACTCATATTTAAAACAGTGGGCCCTGTGACGCCAAAGTGAGTAAAAAGAATTTTACCTTTTTTTACATATTCCTTTAGACCACTTTGATATAGAGTAAGTTTTACATCAGGAAAAGTGAGACCTTGCAGTGATTTTGGCCAGGCATCAGAGGTTTTGAGGGGGACGAGTGAGGGTATAGGTTCTTTTAGGGTGTGTCCCAACGCTTTGAGCCATGGGTAGGACTCCCCGTTACAACCAGTTGAGATCACGTACGATTTTGCTTTTATATATTTGCCTTTAACCCTAACTCCATTTTCATCGAGACCTTCGACGGTAGTATTTGTTTTGACAGTGACGTTCTCTATATATTTTAAAAGTACATCGAGAACTGACTGAGCAGAGTTTGAGACGGGGAATACGCGCCCTTCATTTTCTACTTTTGTTTGCATACCACGACTGTTGAAAAAATCTAAGGTACTTTTTACATCCCATTGTGAAAAAGCAGAATACAAAAAAGGTTCTGCGTCCGTATAACGAGGCAAAAGCATTCTATTGTCTGGGGTGTTGTTTGTCACATTACATCGTCCACCACCCGTCGTGAGAAGTTTTTTCCCGAGTGTTTTATTTTTCTCTATGAGAAGCACTTTTTTACCACGCTCTGCTGCGCGTCCTGCTGCCATCATGCCAGATGGACCGCCACCAATTACGATTACATCAAATTCTTCCATTATTTTTCGAGTGCCTCTAACAAAAGTTTGAGGCTCGTCATCGCCACTCCAGTCACAGAGTCTGCTCCGCCGTAATATATAAAGAGTGTATCACCGCGGACAATTGCTCCGCAAGGAAAGACGACATTGTCGACTTGGCCGTGCAGCTCGTAGGTGGTTTCCGGTGAGAGGATGGGGTCAGATAGTCGCGATATTAGTTTTGTCGGATCTTTAGCATCAAACAGAGCAGCTCCCAGTCTGTATGTACCTCGTGGAGAAATACCATGGTATAGCCATAACCATCCTCGGTCAGTCTTTATCGGAGGCCCAGCGAGCCCTAGCTTTTTACCATCCCACATACCCGGTCGTGGTCGCATGATCTCTATGCATTTGTTTACTCTGTTTTTTACAAAATCTAGAGAAGCTAAAAAGTCAGCACACATATTAGTACCAATGCGGTGGATAAACATGTAGTGCTTGTTGTATTCCTCGGGAAGGATCGTGCTGTCTTTATCGTCGACACCATCAGGTGTGATGATCACAGGCTCTGACCAGGCATCCCAGTTTCTGTTTTCAAAATCTGCAACAGGTATGGTGCTGATAGCAACTCGAGGGGCGTCGATACCGTTATATGCTGTGTACGTTATGTAGAGCGTATCTTTTATCTGCACGATACGTGCGTCCTCACAACCAGAGTTTCCATTTGGAATTCTTTTTTCTTCAAATGAAGCTCGAGGTTTGTAAATGGGGATAGGCAAACGCTCTTCTATAGTCACTCCATCGAGCGAGATGGCCATTCCTACAGTAGATGTATTGTCTTCACCCATGGCACGATAGAGAATATAAATTTTTTTATTTATCTCAATAGCCGCAGGATTGAAAACAGCTTTTGATTCCCAAGGGTTGTGAATGATGGGCGCAAGGATCGGATTGTGGATCGAACGCTCAACCAGAGGGTTGCCCGGTATAATCGTCATAAAGAAGTGTTTGAGGTACACACTGGCACGGGCGCCGACTGTGTCTGCTGCTCCATAGTATATGTGCAGATATTCTTTATCCACGTAGCCACCAGTAGGGAATGTGACATTTTGGACCACTCCAGTTTTTTCATAACTTTCTTCAGGAACAAGCATTGGGCCTTTTGTTCTACCAAGAACTATATTTAAATTATTTTTATCGAACAAAATCGCCTCAATACCGAATACTTTTTGATCTGAGAAATAGTTTTCTACATGAGAATACAAAACAACCCAACCTTTTTCAGTTTCGATAGGTACTGCACCTACTTCGATGTGATCCTCAGGGAGACGACGGATATCTACTGTATGTGATTGCCAGTTTGTATACCATTTTTCCCAGAATTTTACTGACCAAAGATGCTCTATATCATCGAGCTCAGCGATAGCCATACGTGCTGGTGGCATGTCAGTGTGGATGCTAAACATCACCACCACCTTTCCATTGACACGCTTTGGGAAAAGCACCATCGCTTTTCCGTTGAAGGGTGTGACAAGATGTTTTTCAAAAGTAATGAAGTCAGTAGTAACTGCTACAGCGATCTTGATCCCAGCAGCAGAGAAAGGATATTTTGAAAGGGCAGTATAAAAGATATAATATTTTCCTTCAAAAAAAGTAATACGAGGATCTTCGCACCCAAATTTTTCCCACTCCATCTCTGGCTTAAACAGTTGGCGGTGATCGTTGAAATGAACCCCATCGTCACTCACTGCATATCCGACGGTAGAAAAGTCTGGCATTTTTGGCTCGATCAGTTCTGGAGTTCCGAGGGCTCGATAGACCATGTGCACTTTTTTCCCATCATTAATCACACTTGGGTTGAATGCACCAAAGCACTCCCAAGAAATAAGTGGTTTCGGTTTTAATATCGGATTGTGCTCGCTTCTTCGTACGGTGAACATTTTTTATATTTTTAAGTTAGCCTTGGTTTCTACATGGATATCGTGTCCGGTGATCAGATCATGCAACAGTACATCTATCGGCACAGTTGCGGTACACACTACACGATCTCCACCACCATAATATATAAACAGATGACCTTCTTTTACGATTGCACCAGACGCATACACGATCCCCGGTTTTCCCTCATTTTCATAATCCATATCAGGGCAGAGGATCGGTGTTGAGGAACGATACAAAATCTTTGTTGGGTCTTTTAGGTCGAGAAGCATCGCACCAAGCTTGTATCTGTGTGGGTCATACATATCGTTTGCGTGATAGAGGAGTAGCCAACCTAAATCTGTTTTGATTGGTGGTGGACCTGCACCGCGTATACGATTATCCCAATAATTCTTGCGTCCAGGCTGAGGGCCCGTAAGTCGTTTGCTCTTGATGATCTTCATTTTATCCAAGTCGTCAACATAGTCGATCATGATGTCTGGAGTGATCCCGTGGAGTACTGCAAACTTTCCATTTATCTTTTCTGGAAAAATAACCCAATTTTTATGCGTCTCACCTTGTGGTGAAAGAAACTTTGGTTGTGTCCAATTCCATTTTTGTTTCCTAAAATCTTTTACTGATATAGAGGTCATGGCCATACGCATCGAATCCCAGCCGCCAAAATACACATAGGTCATGTAGAGACGTCCATCGATAATGACTGCACGGGGGTCTTCTGATCCACCAGAACCACCGCCAGAAGGATAAAAGACACGCTCGTAGCCAGAGCTGCCAGTATTTAAAACATAGATAGGCTGGTGGTGAGCACGGTTGAAAAACAGACCATCAGGGCTTTTGGCATAGCCGACTGTGGA
Organism: Minisyncoccota bacterium; assembly: GCA_018060945.1. Taxonomy (GTDB): domain Bacteria; phylum Patescibacteriota; class Minisyncoccia; order Phycocordibacterales; family PALSA-1337; genus JAGOVB01. The sequence continues at coordinate 13,815 of JAGOVB010000008.1, forward strand.
TAGGCCATTACTACCGACCGCACGATAAAGTAGGTGGACTTCACCATTGTCGTAGACTGCACCAGGGTTGAAGACAGCTTCGTTCTCCCAACCATTCTCTGGGTGAGGAGAGAGCACTGGGTTGTGCTTTACTCGAGTCAATGACTGTCCTTTCATCTTTACATTGCGGACGACCTGAGGAAGGTTGATTGAAATGATATCTCCTTTTTCGTTTCCGATATAGAGAATGATCATTTCTTTGTAAAAGATAGTTCCAAACGCCAACCAGTGTTCTTCTTTTGGCATATCCTTCTCAGCGATAGGTGCTTCAGATCTCCAAATAAGTTTGTGGGGATCTTTGTGTGAGAAAAGGGCAGCACCAACTGCGATATCTTTCGTCAGAGTTCCATATATGACCAAAATACCTGATACGAGCGTGTGTACACCGATTACATGGAGCGGTGCCCAATCGAAGAAGCCTCGCCGAGGAGATAAGAGGATTCCAGCGGATAGTGTTGAGAAAATATGATAGTCAGCGTAGTACCCAAGGCATTTTTGACCCCAAAGTGTGAATAACTTTGAACGAGTTTTTTTACTTTCTAGACTTCCTTTGAAAACTAGCAAGTCTTTAGAGCTAGCTTCAACGAGTGTGGTTTTATTTCGAACATAGTTCAAAATGTACTCATCGTGGATTCGAGACAGTTTGAATTCAGAGCATAACTCTAGCTTTTCAGACGTACCAGCCTTTGTTTTTAGAACAATAGGTTTTTTGTGTAAAGTAAAATCAGTTCCATTTGAACTGGTACCAATACGCAATGAATGTTGTATATCCGTTTCGGTGTACTCTATCTCGTGATACAGAACAACAACGCTACGCTTAAGGGTTGCGATAGCAATGGGTCGAAGCATTTGTGTTTATTATATCATTCTTCTGGTGTATAATTGGGGATAAATGAAACGATTAGTAATATTTGATCTAGATGGAACATTGGCACAGAGTAAAAGTCCGATTACTCCGAGTATGGCCGTACTTCTCCGCGGACTTTTAGAAAAAACAAAGGTAGCTGTCATATCAGGAGCTTCATATGGACAGCTCGCAACTCAGTTTGTCCGCTATATGCATGCAGAGCCAAAGGAATTGGCTCACCTGTATTTACTTCCTGCAAACGGATCAACTCTCTACGTATACGAAAACGGATGGAAAAAGCAGTATGAGCACCTTTTCTCACCAGCAGAGGTTGCCGAAGTTTTTTCAGCGATCGAATACGCTATCCAAGAATCAAAAATAGTTTTGCCGGATTCATTTGGTGACCGCACGGAACACCGTGGATCACAGATCACTTTCTCAGCATTAGGACAGAGCGCACCTTTGGGTCTAAAAAAAGACTGGGACCCAGATCAAAAGAAGCGTATTATCATCAAAGATATTTTGAGTAAAAAGCTCAATGAAAAATATAGTATTTCTATAGGAGGAACTACATCGATCGATATTACTAAAAAAGGATTTAACAAGCATTTTGGTATTGATGAACTCACTAAACTTTTAAAAATACCAAAAGAAAATACCGTGTATATTGGTGATGCTTTATACCCAGGAGGCAATGATGAATCAGCAAAGGCTGCTGGAGTAGACACTGTCCAGGTCAAAGGTCCAGAGGATACTGAAGAGTGGATTAAACAATTTTTAAATTATGAAAACATATAAAGAGGCGCGGCCATGGGGTGATTTTATACGTTATACCCAGAATGAGGTCAGTACAGTTAAAATCATTACTGTTAAAGCAAACGAGCAACTTAGTCTCCAGTTTCATCATAAACGCAGCGAGTTTTGGCGTATTTTGACAGATGGCGGCGAAGTTATCGTCGATGGAAAAGCCACACCCGGAAAAAAAGATGCTGAATATTTTATACCTGCTGGAATGACACATCAAGTAAAGGGCCCAATGCAGTTTCTAGAAATATCGCTCGGTGATTTTGACGAAGGAGACATAGTCCGTCTCGAAGACAAATATAATCGTATATGATAGTTAAGAAATTCATAATTTTTCTTTCGTTAATTGCACTCATACTCGGTGCTATTGGTACTTATGTTGTATTTACACGCTCGCAAGATATGCAAAGAGATCTGTTACTTTCACGAGCAGAGACTGTTTCGGCTCTACTCACAGCAGATGACTTTCAGGATCTCAATGGACTAAAAAAAAGACTCCAAGGAGTAATTGCTGCAAACCAAGATATTAGTTTTGCATATGTACTAGGAAAGAATGCTAACAATGAAATATATTTCATTGTTGATTCCGAAGAGCCAGAGTCTCCCGACTATTCACCATATGGTCAGGTTTACGATGAGGCAAGTGATGTTTTAAAAGCAATTTTCATTACAAATGTAGCTTCATACGAGATTGCGGCTGATCGCTGGGGTACATGGTTTTCAGCACTCACTCCGCTAGTACTTAGCGATAGTACTGTAGTCGTTGGTCTCGATATAGATGCACAAAGCTATTATATAAATATCATTTTATATACTTCGATTCCAGTGAGCATTACTTTTGTAGTCTTGATCATGCTCGGGGCAGCTTATCTAATGTACAAGAAAGAGCAGGAAACAGCTAAAGTAAAAGATAATTTTATCACTCAAGCATCTCACGATTTGCGTTCACCGCTATCAGGTATCCGCTGGGGAGCTGAGTCATTGCTCAAGGTAAAAGATATATATACCAAAGAACAACAGGACACGGTCAATATGATATACATATCGACTATCAAAATTGCCGCGATTTTGAAAGATCTAATGCAAATCGCAGTTATCGATGCACATATTAAAAAACAAGTAGTTAAAAACAACTGTGATGTTGCAGAAATTATCGAAACTTCAATCAGAGACCTGACTTTATTTGCAAAAGAGAAAAATATTGCTGTAGTAAATGAAATTCAGCAAAAAACAGTTGTCGCTTTTGCTGACAACCAAGATCTGAAGCAGGTGTTTTCGAATTTGATATCAAATGCAATTAAATATTCTAAGCCAGGCTCATCAGTAAAGGTGACGAGTACTACATATGCACGATATAATGTAATCTGCATTACTGACCAAGGTATAGGTATACCAGAAAATGAACAGAAAAAAGTGATGCAAGGCTTTTACCGATCGACAAATGCTCGAAAACTGACAGATGATGGAACTGGGTTAGGTCTGTATAGCGCTAAAAAAGTAGTAGAGTTATATGGGGGTACACTTACATTTAAGTCAGAGGAGAACAAAGGTTCTACCTTTGTTGTTACACTACCAAAAACCAATGCTAAATAAAAAAATTATTATCGTTGAAGATGACAAGGTGACAAATGGCTTTTTGAGAAAAGCTCTCTCAGAGTTTTTTACTGTCCAAAGCTACTATGACGGACAGTCAGGGCTCGATGCGATACATGCTGAAAAACCAGACCTGATTTTACTTGATTTAATGATGCCTGGGTTAAATGGGTTTGATATTTTAAAAGATATAAAAGCGACTGCCCCAGAACTTTTAGGAAGAATCATTATCATGTCTAACTCTTCTGAAAATAACTTTGTCGCAACTGCACTTGAGTACAACGTGACGTCGTTTGTGGTAAAAGGTGACTATGACCTCGTGGATATCGTTGAAATAGTAAAGAAAAAACTTATTTAGTGCATTTTTTACAAATTCCGAAAAACTCTAGTGCGTGGTCCCGAATAGTGAAATCATTTTTATATTTTGCGCTTATCTTTTCAAACAAATCTTCGATTTCTTTTTCATGTATTGGCTGGGTAGTACCACATTTAGTACAAACAAGATGATGATGGTGTTCGTTTGACCACTCATAGTGAGTATGCCCATGTCGAAGGTCTATCTGATGGACGAGACCAACTTTTTCGAACTGCTCCAGTATTCTGTATAGAGTAACGATGTCTGGGCGCGGAGTAGGAAGGAGTTCGTAAAGTGATTCTATCTTTAGAGGCATACCTGCTTGTTCTAAAACAGTACCCACAGCGAGGCGAGCCTTGGTTACCTTCAATTTGTTTGATTTTAAAGCGTCTTCGACTGACATGTTGACAGTATTACATATTTGGGTTTTTTGTGCTAATATCTTTCGTTAGAATCATGAAAAGAGCAATCATCGACTTCGCGATCATCCCCCCTTGGGGAACCATCATCTGGCAGTCGGCAAGCGGAGGTTCAAAACTTGTAGGAGGAGGTTCGATTCTGATTGGAATCGCGTATTATCTATGTACGACGAAACCTAGCATCGAACGCGGCACCTTCAATGCAGAAACCTCGGCTTGGCTTCAAATAATACTACTAGCCTGGGCTTCCTCACGGTTGCTCTGCTAGTACAAGGGCCTCCACTCGCGTGGAGGCCTCAGTTTTTTTCTGATATAATAAAAAGTATGAAAACTACACGCATTGCCATAAATGGCTTCGGCAGAATCGGACGAGCATTTTTTAGAATAGCAAAGACAAGACCAGAATTGGAAATTGTTGCAGTAAACGATTTGGGGGATATCAAAAACCTAGAATACCTTTTGAAGTACGATACAGCATATGGTAAAAGCGATTGTATGCTCGAGGGAGTAAAATATGTGAGCGAAAAAGATCCAACCAAACTTCCATGGAAAGAACTAAACATTGATGTTGTCGTGGAGTCTACTGGACTATTTACTGAATATGCAAAAGCTCAAGTGCACATCGACGCTGGTGCAAAGCGTGTGGTGATCTCTGCTCCTGCAAAGGAAGATCCTACGGGTGTGGTCTCTGGTGAGACCATTTTGATGGCGATGAATGAAGACAAGATGAAGACTTGTGCGATCACTTCAAATGCTTCATGTACTACAAATGCAGGTAGCCCTCTCATCGCCATCCTCGATGAGGTTTTTGGTGTAGAAAAAGCACTTTTGAATACCGTGCATGCATATACAGCGAGCCAAAGTATCGTCGACGGTCCAAATAAAAAAGATTTCCGTGAGGGTCGTGCAGCAGCGATGAACATCGTGCCTTCGTCTACCGGAGCAGCTGTTGCAGTTACTAAAGTTGCGACTCATCTAAAAGGTTTGTTTGATGGTATTTCTATCCGTGTGCCAGTAGTTGCAGGATCTATTGTAGACGTCACCGCTATTTTGAAGAAAAATACAACAGCAGAGGAGGTAAATGCTGCCCTCAAAGCAGCTGCAGGATCAGACCGATGGAAGGGGGTGTTTACCGTAACTGAAGAACCTCTGGTTTCAAAAGACATCTTGGGAAATCCACATGCTAGCATCGCAGACCTCGCACTTACTCGTGTTGTTGGAGGAAATCTCGTAAAAGTGATGGGGTGGTATGATAATGAGATGGGATATACACATACGCTAGTGGAACATGTAGTGAAGGTGGGAAGACTTGTCTAACTAATAAATTATGAAGAAAAATATTCTTGCATTAATTCTATCCATACCAACAGTTTATTTATTGTTTGTAACCGGGTGGGTAGTATCAATAGGACTACCCATACTAATCTTGGTAATTATTTTTCTTAAAAGAGAAAATATTTTTACTATAATCGGGCTATGGATAAATTTATTAGGTACGATCAGTTTCGCTGGGTTCTATATGTTAGCTAGAACTACAGATGGAAGTTGGGCGTGGATGCTAGTGGCAGGATTAGTTGCTGTATACTTCTTAATAGCTTCAAGTATAGTCTACTTAATTGCTTTGTTTATTAAAACAAAGTCAGTTGATGCGATAATGAACTAAGGTGTTTGCATACGCTAGTGGAGCATGTGGTAAAGGCGGGTAACTAATTTAATTAAATGGAAAAATTTAAAAATCAAAGTAACTGGAGTAAGGGCGGTAGTATTGGTGTTTGTTTATTTCTATGTGCTCTTTTTGCTTACGCGCTCTCTCCGCATAGCCTGATCATGGGCTCTGTCATTTATGATGTAGTATTTATTCCTACTATAGTTATAGATTACATGGGTTTGTCTGAAATAGTACCAGTTGGACCTTTTGGATTTTTTGCTTTTTTCTTTATTACTGGACTTTCTTACCTGGCTGGTGCTTTAGTCGGTTTACTATATGGAAAAATCATAAGTCGGAAATAAGATAATTAATACATTGTAAAGTCAAGTTGTTCACTCCCAAAGCTGATTTAGTCACATATTTTAAATCTTGAAAAGAAAAACTTAAAAGACCCCTTGGTTCTAAAATTTCCTTCATTTGCATCTTGGTAGACTTTGTTTATATAAGATATAATCATAAAAACAATGAGAAATACGCAAACATTAGAACCAGTATATATAACAAAGGATTATTTCAGAGGATATCAGGATGAAAATGCTCGTACTATGAATGATTTATTCTATAAACAAAACCAGAAAATGGATAAGACTACAGTTCATTTTGACGAACGGTTTAACTATCTTGAAAAGAGGATTGACTTTAGTGATCAAAAGATAGATGATTTAAAAGAAGCTATGGTTTTTTCTTTCAATCATCTTAATGCGAAAATAGAAGGTTTAGATGAAAGACTTTGTGTTGTTGAAGAAGAAGTAAAATTGGTCAGTAAAAAAATTGATGCTTTAGATGAAAAATTCACCCCACTTCTCGGACTATTAACCCTTATACAAAAATGAAACAAACAATACTTATCGGTGCTGATCATGCAGGTTTCGATCTAAAAAACATCATTAAAAATCATCTTATCGAAAAAGGGTACGATGTTGAGGATTTTGGTGCTGATACGTTGGATCCACTGGATGACTTTCCTAAGATTCTTGGTCCTCTGGCATACAAAATATCTCAGAACCCTGCTCTAAAGGGGATAGTGTTTGGTGGTTCTGGACAAGGCGAGGCTATTATATGTAATCGTTACAAAGGAGTCCGTGCTGCTGTCTATTACGGGGGAAATCTCGAGATCGTAAAATTGTCACGAGAGCACAATGATGCTAATGTGCTTTCTATAGGTGCACGCTTTGTGGATAATGCAAAAGAAGCAGTGGATCTTTGGCTCGCCACCTCTTTCTCAAATGATGAAAAATACGCACGACGAAATAAAGAACTAGATAACTAATATGGACATTATCCCCGCTATACTTCCAACTGATTATGCAGACCTCGAAGACAAGGTAAATCTTGTGAAAGGCTTTGTTGATACTGTACAAATCGATATTTGTGATGGTCAGTTTACTCAGACTCCTACTTGGCCATACAAAAAGAGTGATGATCATTTTGCAGCCATCTTAGAAGAAAAAGAAGGACTACCAGGTTGGGATAGTTTGGATTTTGAAATACATTTGATGGTAAACAATCCTGAAGAAGTGATAAATGAATGGATTACCGCTGGCGCAAAGCGTATCATCATCCACCCAAAAGCAACTGAAAAACTAGAAGAATGTATGAAACTCATGGAGGGTGTTGTAGAGATCGGTTTTGCATACGATATTGATGAACCAGTTGAGATCATAGACGGCATAGATTTTATACAACTTATGGGAATCTCACATATCGGAGTACAAGGAGAACCTTTTAATGAAAAAGTTTTGGAAAAGATCGAAGAAGTACGAGAAATGTATCCAGATGTACCGCTCTCAGTAGATGGAGGGATAAATTTAGAAAATGTAAACAATATTCATGCTGACCGATATGTTATAGGGTCATCTATTTTTGAATCAGAAAATATTCCACACACGATCGACGAATTTCATAGTATAATTAGTGAATGATAAACGACCAAAGGGTCAAAGAGCTCCAGGAAACTGCTAAGAAAATTCGTATCTCGATCATCGACGGTCTTGTTGCTGCAAAATCTGGACACACTGCTGGACCTCTCGATATGGCAGATGTGTTTACCTATTTATTTTTCCAAGGATTAAAACTCGAACCAAAAGATCCAAACTGGGAACATCGAGATCGACTCGTACTTTCAAACGGTCACATCTGTCCAGTCTTGTACGCTACTATGGCACATCGTGGCTTTTTTCCAGTTGAAGAAATGCTCACGCTACGCAAATTTGGTTCACGTCTCCAAGGACATCCACACCGTGAATGGTTGCCTGGATTAGAAAATAGTTCAGGGCCGCTAGGTTCTGGACTTTCACAGGCCGTAGGAATGGCGTTGGCTGATCGATTGGACAATGGACGTACATCAAATAGGCAGATCGTGTGTTTGGTCGGAGACGGAGAGCTCGATGAAGGTCAAAACTGGGAGGCGATCATGCTTGCAGCAAAAGAAAAGATCCAAAACCTCACTTTGTTTGTCGATCGAAACAATATTCAGATCGATGGCTTTACCGAAGATGTGATGCCGCTCAATCCTGTTGCAGACAAATTTAAAGCCTTTAACTGGCATGTTCAAGAAATCGATGGTCACAATTTTACTGATATCGATAAAGCATTTGGGCAAGCTAGAGCAGTGTTTGATAAACCGTCGGTAATTATCTGTAATACTATTTCATCAAAAGGAGTCCCAGCGTGGGAGAGAAAATACGAATGGCATGGAAAACCACCAACAAGCAAAGAGGAAATAGAAACGGCGTATTCAGCCCTAAAGTAATATCGCAATGATCCCCTCACAAGAATTTTTAAATCCAAAATTGTTTGCACAAGATGTCGAAACCACACCGATTCGAAAGGGTTTTGGTGAAGGACTTTTAGCTGCGGCGATTGAAAACAAACAAATTGTTGGACTTTGTGCTGATCTTACTGAGTCTACCCAAATGCATTTATTTAAAGAAAAGTTTCCAGAACGGTTTTTTGAAATCGGAATTGCTGAGCAAAATATGGCGAGCGTTGCGAGTGGTATGGCAGCTATGGGTAAAATACCTTTTATTACATCGTATGCGATGTTTTCTCCAGGACGAAACTGGGAGCAGATACGTACTACAATTGCGTACAATGATGTACCAGTAAAGATCGCAGGTTCGCATGCGGGTATTTCAGTCGGTCCAGATGGAGGGACTCATCAGGCTATAGAGGACATTGCGCTTACGCGAGTGATTCCTCGCATGGTCGTGATTTCTCCATGTGATGCAATAGAAGCAAAAAAAGCAACGCTCGCAGCAGCAAAAACAAAATCACCGACCTATATCCGCCTCGCTCGAGAAAAAACCGCAATCATTACAACCGAAATGACTCCGTTTGAAATCGGAAAAGCTCGTGTGTTCTATAAACCTCTCAAACCTGAAGTTGCTATCATTGCAACAGGCGCACTCGTACATCGAGCTCTGAAAGTAGCTGAAAAACTAGGGAATGTACTCGTAGTAAATCTTTCAACAATAAAACCACTCGACACTGAGATGATAGAAAAAGTAGCACAAGAGTGCAAAGCGATCGTCACTGTCGAAGAACATCAAATCGCAGGAGGGATGGGCTCAGCCGTCGCAGAACATCTTGCACAGCATTTACCAACACCAATAGAGTTTGTCGGTGTACAGGATCTCTTTGGACAGTCAGGAACACAAGATGAACTCATTGAACATTATGGAATGGGGGAGAAGGATATAGAAAAGGCGGTGAGTAAGGTGTTGTTAAGAAAACGATAAAACCACCAGATCATGCGAAGTGGTGGTTTGTTGAAGCTTGAGGAATGCTTAGAACCGTGCTACTCCCAGTTCACGACTTCTGCCGTGACGTCTTGCTCGGCGGCACCAATGGAGATTTTCATTAGTCCACAGGGCGGAAGAATAACTTCCAAAGCGAGCTCGTACACTGCCGGATGGCGGATGAGATGATGGGAGGTCACCTGATTGATTGCATGGTGAGCGACAACGAGCACATCTCCCTCGACGCCACCGTTGACCACCCATCTGATTGCACGGGCAGACCGGAGACCTTGCTCATTAAGGTGGTGCCCAAATGGGTGAAGTTGGTACTGATGCAGCGGGGCTTCTCGGAGGTGCTGGAACATTGTCTCTAATCTTCCTTGTTGTCCTTCCAGGGTGTATAGCGTGTCCAGGATGTTAAAGTGACTTTCAATCATGCTGCCCATAACGGTCTGAGCAGTTTCCTGGGCGCGAACGGCGGGAGAGCAGAATATTTTCCCAAATTTTTTTCCTTCGAACCAGGCTCGCAGGCGCTGAGCTTTTCGATTGCCTTCCAGGGTGAGTGGTCGGTGTGTGTCGTCCTCGCCATCGATTCCGGGTACGGCATCAGAGTGACGGAGAAAGTAGAAGCTACGGTTATTCATAGTTTTGAGGTGCTAACGAACTTTTTTATATCATAAATGTTGCTTGTCAGCAAGGATACAGAAAAAGAAACCGCACACCGTCTCATCAAGAAAGTGTGCGTGCGACCGAAGCGCGAAGGCCTGGTCAGTGGAAGATTGTCGCGGCAAGGATGGCGTGGACCAAAACAATCCCCGCAAAGAGAAACCCGATGGGGTTAATCTCATTAATTAACAAAATGAACGCCTTCATCAATAAGGATGATACACTGTATATTGTAACTTGTCAACCATCCCCAAATACGACAAATCTGCTATTGTTATCCTATGTCTATCTTCAAGATCAAATCTGACTTTGAACCAGCCGGTGATCAACCTGCTGCTATAGAAAAACTCGTACAGAGTATTAAGGCTGGTAATCAACACCAGACGCTTTTGGGTGTGACTGGATCTGGTAAAACTTTTACTGCATCACATGTAATTCAGCAGATCGGAAAACCTACACTCGTCATCGCGCACAACAAAACCCTCGCCGCTCAGCTCGCTCAGGAGTTCCGAGAATTTTTTCCTGAAAATGCAGTCCACTATTTCGTTTCGTACTATGACTACTATCAGCCAGAGGCATATATGCCAGTTACTGATACATATATAGAGAAGGAAGCGATGATCAACGAGGAGATCGAACGACTTCGCCACGCGACTACGCAGGCCCTCCTTACACGCAAAGACGTGATCATTGTCGCTTCAGTTTCTTGTATTTACGGTTTGGGAAGTCCAGAAGAGTATGAAAAAGTAAATTTGAAGATCGTAAAAGGGATAGAGCTATCACGTGCAGAACTCATTCGTAAACTCATCGACATTCATTTTGAACGTACAAACGCAGACATGGGTCCAGGAAAATTCCGCGCTGTTGGAAACTCACTCGAAGTGATGCCCGTAAACGAACGCATCATATATCGCTTTGAATATGATGGAAACATAATCGCAAATATCACTGAGATCGATCCGATCACTCGACGACTAGGAAAAGATCTCGAAGTATTGTTTATGTTCCCAGCAAAACATTTTATCAGTGACAAAGCTCAGTCAGAAAAAGCATTCGGCACGATAAAGGCAGAGCTCGAATCTCGTTTAAAAGAACTAGAAAAAGCAGGAAAGGTAGTTGAACATGAGCGCCTCAAGCGTCGAGTAAAGTACGACCTAGCGTTGATTAAAGAAGTTGGCTACTGCAACGGCATCGAAAACTATTCACGACATTTCTCAAGGAAAATGCCTGGAGAGGCGCCTGATACCTTGCTTTCATATTTCCCTGATGACTTTTTAACTATCATCGACGAGTCACATGTAACCGTCCCACAGATCGGAGGTATGTTTGCAGGAGATCAGTCACGAAAAAATACTCTCGTAGAGTTCGGTTTTCGTCTACCATCTGCAAAAGATAACCGACCTCTGAAGTTCGAAGAATTTGAAAAGACAGTAAACCAAGTACTGTACGTATCGGCAACCCCAGGAAAATACGAGCACGAGCATAGCAAAGTCATCGCAGAACAAGTCATCCGTCCCACAGGTCTTATCGATCCGGTTGTTGTCATCAAACCTATTGTTGAAAAAGATTCATACAAAGGTCAGATTTTTGATTTCATCGAAGAGGCAGTTGCTGTTATAAAGAAAGGAGATCGCGTCATTGCTACCACGCTTACAAAAAAGATGGCGGAGGATCTTTCGGAATATCTCAAAGAGAAAGGAGTGAAAGCAGAGTATCTGCACAGTGATATCAAAACCATTGATCGTATTACACTCCTCACCGAATTTAGAAAAGGAAAGTTCGACTGTGTGGTTGGAGTAAACCTCCTTCGAGAAGGACTCGATCTACCAGAGGTATCGCTCATCGGTATTCTCGACGCTGACAAAGAAGGTTTTTTGCGTTCCGAGACATCTTTGATCCAGACTATCGGTCGTGCCGCGCGAAACGTAAATGGACGAGTGATTTTGTATGCCGATAGTATTACTGGCTCTATAGAACGAGCAATAAAAGAAACCGACCGACGTCGGGCTATTCAGGTTGCGTACAATACAAAGCACGGCATCACTCCACAGACCATCATCAAAAAGATTCACGATATCACTGATCAGATAAAGTCAGATCATGCAAAAGCGGTAGATAGCATGCTCGCAATTGATAATGAACTCTTTGAAAAAGATCCTGAGAAATTTATAAAAGAAAAAGAAAGTCAAATGTCTGAGGCCGTAAAAATCCTCGACTTTGAAAGTGCAGCTATTATACGAGATGAGATAGAAAAACTAAGAGGGAAGGTGGAGAAAGAGAAAAAGAGGGTAAAGAAGGCTATAAAAGAAGGGAAATAAGTGCTAAAATATACGCATGAAAATAACGAAGTCGCCTTGGTTGCATCAGCTCAATGATGAACGCAAGACTGTAAAGCTTTCTCACGATATAGAAACTGATATCACTATCGTCGGTGCAGGTATTGCAGGTATTTCTACTGCTTTTTATATTTTAAAAAATACTGATGCGCGTGTTGCGATCATTGAAAAAGGAAAATTGGCGAGTGGAGCGACAGGTCACAATGCTGGGCAGGTAGTTTCATATTTTGAACGGTCATTTGCTGATATGGTACGAGAGTACGGAATGGAAAAAACAGCCCATGCATGGAAATCAGTAGAAAATGCATGGACCCAACTCGATGAAATGTATACAACTGCAAAACTAGACATACCTTTTTCACGATTTATAGGACATGATGGCTTCATCAGTCTCGACCAAGTGCTACATTATCTCGAAGACAATAGACTCCGACGCGAAGCAGGCATGAAAATAGAGAATATCCGTGTCGCAACAGAAGCAGGGCTCGTAATTCCAGAAAAGTATAAGAGTCTCTACGACTTGCGACCGCAAAAAGAAATACTTCAAATCCTGGAAACAGAAAATACCGAATTCATTGCAAGTTTTTCATATCAAAAGGGGGTGGTGAACTCCGCACTATTTTGCCAAGAAGTGATGTCGTATCTATTGCAACAGTATTCAGATAGACTTTCTCTGTTTGAACATACACAAATAAATAAAATAGTTTTGAAAAAAGATCATGCATTGTTAGATGCATTCGAACATACCATCGATACACAAAAAGTAATTCTTTGTACAAATGGATTTGAAAGTTTAACTATTATAAATGAAGGAGGACTCGAGATCGATGCAAAGTTCCACCATACAGTCACCGGAAGAGTGGGTTATATGTCTGGTTATTTTGAGAAGATGAATAAGCAACCGATCGCAATAAGCTATTACAGTGGAAATGTTCCATATTACTACCTGACCCGACGACCATTTGAAAAAGATAAAAACCTTATTTCTGTTGGTGGTCCAGAAATCATTCTTGAAGACAGAAAAGACTACATACGTGAGTATGAATATCCCGATGAAGCTCAAGAAGACATAGATCGGTTCATCAAAGGTACCTATGACACTGATCCGAATAAGAAAATAGACTTTAGCTTTACATGGCATGGCCTTATGGGATACACTCCTAATCGAGT
>JAGOVB010000009.1:0-1598 GCA_018060945.1 Minisyncoccota bacterium
TAGCCTTTTGGCTTGCTCATGAGGAAATAAGCAAAACGCTTCGCTTGTCGCGGACCGATGCCAGGGAATTCTCGGAATAGTTCTACAAGTTCGTTCATATGTTAAAAGCCGTCAAACTCGTTTTTATCGACATCCAAGAAGGTTGTCTTGTCACCATCAAATGCCATATTTATTTCTCCAGTAGCACCATTTCGATGTTTTGCGATAATAATTTTCGCCTTCATAGCGATAGACTTGTCCTCGTTGAAACGATCCTCTCGGTGGATGAAAAGTACAACGTCAGCATCCTGTTCGATGGATCCAGAGTCTCGGAGATCAGATAGGCGAGGCTCACCTCCACGCTGCTCCACGGCTCGGCTCAACTGTGAAAGGGCAATCACTGGAACTTCGAGTTCACGGGCGAGGTTTTTCAAAGAGTGTGAGATTTCGGTTACTTGCTGTACGACGTTGTCAGAGTTTCGACTGGTGGTAGGGATCATGAGCTGGAGGTAGTCGACGATGATGAGGCCGAGACCCTTTTCGCTCTTTAGTCGGCGTGCAACAGAACGCATCTTGAGGATATTGTTTCCAGGAGTGTCGTCGATATATATAGGGGCTTTGTCGAGGCGTTCCATCGCTTCGCGAAGCGGAGCAAAGTCATGCTCTAAAGAGAGCTTGTGTCCAGTACGGAGTTTCCAGGCATCTACCTGTGACTCTGCTGCGAGCATACGGTCTACGAGCTGTTGGGAGCTCATTTCCAATGAAAATATACCGACTGGGGTGTTGTGTAGGGTGGCTGCTTTTCGAGCGATGTCGAGGGCGAGGGAAGTCTTTCCCACTGAAGGTCGAGCGGCGAGGATGATGAGGTCAGACTTTTGGAATCCAGCGAGCTTGTTGTCGAGGCCTTTGAATCCTGATGGTACTCCGCGTAACTGTCCCTGCGTGTTGTGTAGATTTTCAATACGGTCCCATGCTTCAACCAAAGTGTCTTTCAAATGTACAAATTTTCCACCGCCGGTGTAGTTTGTAACCTCGAATATTTTCTTTTCTGCTTTGTCGAGGACTTCTTCGAGTTCTCCTGACTCATCGAAACCAAGGTTACCAATGTGCTCGGACGCTTCGATCAACTGTCGCATCATGTATTTCTTCTGAACTATCTGGGCATAGTAGACGGCGTTTGTAGAAGAGGGGACACTGTTTACCACTTCGGTGAGATAGCTCATACCACCAATCATCTCTAATTCGTTTTTTTCTTTTAGCTTGTTTGAAAGAGAGAGAAGATCGATGGGAGTGTTTTTGCCGTGTAGCTCTGCCATATTGTTCCACATCATCCGATGCTTTTCAGAATAAAACATCGGCTTTTGGACAATATCCATGACATCGTACATCACTTCGGGGCGTAGCATGATAGAACCAAGTAGGGCACGTTCGGCCTCAAGACTCTGAGGGGGAATCCTCAGGTCCTTTGTTTTAAAGTAGGGAGATGTTTGTTGGGCCATGTATGTATTTTACATGCATAGTGTGACGACCGCTATCCTTACAAAGTTGAAAAGTCTGTGGTTAAACTGTGTACATCTTTCAAGACAAAGCAGGCAGCCACTGCTTTTAAATTTCATAAA
>JAGOVB010000009.1:1698-26595 GCA_018060945.1 Minisyncoccota bacterium
AGTTTGTCGGCGTCAGAGAGTGTTTCGTCGTGAGAAAGCTCATGCGCGAGGGCGAGTGCTCGGGGCATATCGATATCGTCTTCGAGTGCTGCGATAAACATTTTCTTGTAGCCCTCAGAGACTTCCCCTGGAGTACCCCATTCTGCGACATGATGAGCGAGACGGATAAAAGCATTTTGACCAGCTTCGACTGCTTCGAGTGTAAAGTTTACTTGAGTTCGGTAATGTGAGGTGAGGAGCCAATAGCGATAGGCAAGGGGAGAGATTTGGTTTTCTTCTAAATCAGATAGTTTGAGGAAATTTCCCTTAGACTTGGCCATCTTTGCATCATTTACGTTTATAAATGCACCATGCAGCCAATAATTTACAAATTTCTTTCCAGTTGCTGATTCTGATTGAGCGATTTCATTTACATGATGAGGGAACATGAGGTCGATTCCACCGGTATGAACATCAAATGTCTCTCCCAGGTTTTTGATCGACATAGCAGAACATTCGATGTGCCACCCAGGTCTTCCGTCACCAAATGGTGCAGGCCAAACTACTTCACCGTCGCTTTCGGCATGGAACTTCCAAAGGGCAAAATCTCGAGGATTTTCTTTTTCATATTCATCGTTATTGATCCGTGACTGAACTTCATCAGTTAGTTTGATTCCTGCTAAAGCACCGTAGTTTTTTACTAGCCCGATACTCATGTAGACTCCATCATTTGATACGTACGCAATATTTTTTTCTAAAAGGGCGCCAATCATTTCAACCATTTCTTTTATATACTCAGTTGCAAGAGGAAGGAGGTGGGGCTTTTCTATATTTAATTTTTCTAAATCTGATAAAAATAAGTCAGTGTATTTTTTGGTAAAAACATCGAGACGAATTCCTTGAGCTTGGCTGTTTTTTACTGTTTTGTCGTCGACGTCAGTAATATTCATTACTTGTTTAACCTCGTACCTTAGATATTCAAAGGATCGTCGGAGAACATCGTTGAAAACATATGTTCTCAGATTTCCGATGTGGGCAGTGTCATAGACGGTGGGTCCACAGTGATACATACCCACTTTTCCTGGAACAAGTGGCGTGAATATTTCTTTTGATTTTGTGAGTGAATTGTAGAGTTCTAGAGCCATTTTTTGTATTTAAAATATGAAAATATACCAATCAAGACTATGAGCATAATGCCAATAATAATTTCAAAATCGTAAGTCATTCCCACGATCGGTTTGTGTGTCGTGTCTAGGGCAAAGATTGATGCTATGAGAGTAAGCGGGAATGTGGCGAAAGCAAGCATGGTAAGTGTCTTAATCGCTTCATTTTGCTTTGTAGAAAGGAGAGAGTCGTTTGTATCACGTAAGTCGGTAACTAGCTCTTTGTTGTTGAGTATCATGTCATGGACTTTTGTAAACTCAGACTGAATATCTTCTGTGTAGTACTCAAAGCTTTCACCAAAAAAGCCACGTGAGACAGTTGCAAAATCCTCTAGGATAGAGTGGTGCATACGAGTCGACTGCTTGAAGTCGATCAGCTCTCGAGAAAGGTTTGAAAGTTCACGAACCATGTTTTTTTCGTTTCCAGCAAAGATATGTTTTTCTGCCTGGATGAGCTGTCCGCGGATAGTATCGAGCTCGTGGGCCATATTTTTATAAAGACGCTTGATCATGTGGTAAAAGATAAAGCCCGCATGCTCGCCAATACCGCTTTTGTCCAAGATAGAATTTACCTCAAACATTTTCGAAAAATTGTGAAGTGGCTCAACAGTATCGTATTTGGTGGTGATGATGAACTCTTTTCCGATAATAAAATCTACCTCTTGATCCTTCACCTCATTTTTAGTGCGAACAGGGATGTGGAGGATTAGATAGATGTAGTCATTGTAAAAGTCTACCTTTGGTTTGAGGCTTTTTTGTAAAAGCTCTTCAGCCACGAGGGGGTGGAGTTTGTAATCATTCATTACTTTTGCAACCTCGTCGCTTGTTGGAGACTCGAGATCTATCCAGGTAAGACGCTTATAGGTGTATTTTTGGATCATGGACACAGTATATACCGAAAAAAGAGACTTTTCCATTGCGGCTAAGTCTTTTGTTTGAGATAATGGAACATATGAATCAGCATTTCGAAAAAAAGATTGTCATCATCGTTGGGCTTGTAGTTTTGGCAGGTAGCTCCTTTTTACTTGGTCAGCATACACGTCCAGTTTCAGGGTACGCTCAACCAGCTCTAAAGATCGATGTGTCTTCGATATCAGACAAGGATTTTGCTCCTTTCTGGAAAGTCTGGAATGCTCTGGAAGAAAAATATGTAGGTGCCACTTCTACTCCAAATCAAGAAAAGATATATGGTGCTATGCAGGGTTTGGTAAACTCTCTCGGTGATCCTTACACCGTCTTTTTCCCTCCAGAAGAAAGTGAGATGTTTGCAAGTGATATAGCAGGTAGTTTCGGTGGTGTCGGTATGGAAGTTGGTAAAAAAGACAATGTTCTTACAGTTATAGCACCTCTCAAAGGTAGTCCAGCAGAAAAAGCAGGTATGAAGACAGGTGATCGGATTGTAAAGATTGATGACACTGTTACAAATGAAATGTCAGTAGACAAAGCCGTCAAGCTGATTCGCGGGCCAGCTGGCACCAAAGTGCGCTTGACGGTTGTCCCTGCGGGTGCAAACTCACCCATAGAGCGCACGATTACTCGCGATACGATTAGCATGCCAACGATTGAGACTGAGGTAAAGCCAGGTACGGTTGTAGGACAGGGAACTACAGCCTCACCGTCGTCTACAGGGCTTCGTTCCGATGGAGTGTTTGTGATTCGACTCTTTAGCTTTACCGCAACTTCGCCAAATCTATTTCGAGACGCACTTCGCGACTTTATAAAATCAGGCTCACATAAGCTAGTTCTCGATCTTCGAGGTAACCCCGGCGGCTACCTAGAAGCTGCTGTAGACATGGCTTCATGGTTTCTCCCATCAGGAAAGGTGATTGTCACTGAAGATTTTGGTAAAAATTCTCCTCCTCGAGCCTACCGTAGCAAAGGATACAATGTATTTGGTGAAAAATTGCAGATGGTGATACTTGTCGATGGTGGCTCAGCGTCAGCATCAGAGATTCTTGCGGGTGCATTAAAAGAACACGGTGTTGCTCGACTAGTCGGTACAAAGACTTTTGGAAAGGGATCAGTTCAAGAACTCATTAAAATTACCCCTGATACCTCACTAAAGGTTACTATCGCTCGATGGCTGACTCCAAACGGAATCAATCTTTCAAAGAATGGCCTTGATCCAGACGTAGAGGTAAAAGTCACCCAGGCAGATATCGACGCAAAGAAAGATACCCAAATGCTAAAGGCAGTTGAAATTCTCAACGCATTACCTTAATATAGAGGTATATGAAGATTATATTACTTAAAGACGTCGCAAAGATAGGGAAGCGGTACGAAACAAAAGAGGTTGCTGATGGGTTTGCTGTAAATTCGCTTATCCCACAGCGATTGGCTATCGCCGCTACGCCGGATGCAGTAAAACGAGTAGCACTCGAGCTTGCTCGTGAGACAGGTGAAAAGAAGGTACAAGAAGAACTGATTGCGAAATCTCTTGCAGCACTCGATGGGACTACAGTAGTCTATACAGGAAAGACAAATGACAAAGGTCATCTATTTGCTGGGCTCCATGCAAAAGAGATTGCTGGACTTATTGGGTTTAAACCAGAACATATCCTGCTCGACAAACCTCTCAAAGAGGTCGGCGATCATGCTATAAAAGTAAAAGTAGCTGATAAAATAGCTACTTTTACTCTCTCTATTAAGTCGAAGTAATTAGATTACGTGGACGATATTCTTTCGGCTAACAGTATTGTCGAAGTTTATTTTTCGTTTTGTTGAAAAATTTACCTTACCATCTTTGAGAGCAAAGAGTGTGTGATCTTTTCCCATACCCACATTCTTTCCAGGCATGATACGAGTACCACGCTGTCGAACGATGATCTGACCTACAGTCGCAACGTCTCCACTAGAAATCTTAACACCCAGGTATTTTGGACCTGAATCTCTACCGTTTTTCGATGCACCTGCTGCTTTTTTGGTTGCCATAAATTTGTTGATATACTATACACCATAGCCTATAAAAAATCAATGAAATACCTCTTATCTGTCAGTTTGTTCACTTTTTTGGCAGGTTTAGGAGTTGTCTTTGCATATTTCCCAGCCAAGGCCCTAGCTAGGGTGGGGAGGGCAGATCTACCCCCTACTCCTGTATTTTTGGCCTCTAAAAATGGGGCAGTTTTTGGCTTTCCTTGGTGCGGCATCATCCCTCGTATTAAAACAGAAAATATCGTTATTTTAAGCCATAAAATTGATGCTTTAGAGAGAGGCTTTAGACCCATGAAAGGGTGCAGGGGACTGAGCGAAAACCCTTGACTTTTACGTCCAAAGATGCTAGTATAGAGGGGTAGTCGAGTACGAATCAATTAGTACTCGATTTTAAATTTATGATAAATATGACTACAGGGTTCGTGTTCTTTCTCTCATCAGTATACGGAGCAGCGACCACGACACAACCAGTTGTTGTAAATCAGGATTTGACTCCTATTGTAGAGCAAACTCAGTCACCTAAAACACTTGAACACTATGTTCGTGAGTATTATAACGATACTCCAGTGCTTGCTGAGATCGCTCGTTGTGAATCTGGTTTTATCCACTTTACTGATTCAGGGAAGGTATTACGAGGTATTAAAGATAGTAATGACGTAGGGGTGATGCAGATCAATGAACGATTCCACCTTAATGCAGCAAAGAAGCTCGGATACGATATCTACTCAATTGAAGGTAACATGGCATATGCCAAGTATATCTACGACAAAGACGGTGCCGCTCCGTGGTATGCCTCATCAAAATGTTGGGGAAAGAATCTAAAGAACTATGAAGTAGCAATGAGATAACATTCTCAAAAGAAAACCATCCATGACCTGGGTGGTTTTCTTTTGGCAAGATAGATTGACATTATGTATAAAACATGATACTGTATAAATGTTGGTGTTCATATCCAACCGGTCAAACCCTGCCGTAAAGGGTAGTGTAGTTCATTCAAAAAGTTATGCCACTGAGTCAAGAAAGAATCGGTCAAATCGCGAAGATGATCCTTCAGGTTAAATTAGAAAGTGATGGGGGTATTTGCCTCCAGCCTAAGGAGATCGCACGCGAAATCAGCAATCATGCAAAGAAGCTCGGCATCAACCAAGCAGAGGCGGCCGAGTTCTATCTCGCCTGTATGTGTGAGGCGTTCGAAAAATGCAAAAAAGCTTTGGAAGCGATTATTGCAGACCCGAAGTGAGTGGTACAAAGCAACCAAGGTTGACTTACGAAAGTCTGTCATAAAAGGGTAATTCCGGTTTGTCAGTAGCTGATCTGCTTCGGCTGATCCGTGTAATGCAAATCTAAGAGAATAAGAACCTAACCTCGTTGTTTACCTCCAGGCCCTAAAAAGCACTGGAGGTTTTTTTGCTATAATTGAAAGATGAAAACAGAATTTTATTATCACTATAAACACGATCCAAAAGACCTTACTAATTTTGCATATGAAGTGCTTGGGGAAGGATACCATACTGAAGATGAGTCAAAGTACGTCATATATCGTCGACTCTATAAAGATCCGAAATACTGGTTACGCCCATACAACATGTTTTTTGAAGAAGTGACTAAAGAGGGCAAAACATTTCTACGATTCCAAAAAATAACTGATGGAAATATAATAAATGAATTAAAAAAGATTAGTGAAGAAATGTATAAAAGTTAATAGTTAAAGAAAGGGAGGGACTGTTTAAAGCCCTTCTTTTCCTATAGGTACATGTCGTACAATATATCTTTTACGACATGCTAAATACAGCTAAAAGGCCAGCTATTGGCTGACCTGTTCTGTACTCGTACTCATTGTGGGCGGATTATTCTTTAACTTCTCTATCAAACTATCCCAGACTAGATCTACTACTACTTCGTTCCAAATATATGTCACCGGTTTCTCTAGTACATGATCCCAGACATATATGCCTGCTTGAGTGATGTATGAAAAATTTTCTTTTGTTGTAGGAGACTCCACTGCCCTTTTTATATCGACTCCCAAATAGCTCAAAATAACGACTCCAATAATAATGTAAATAATTGTTTTAATCATAAATATGAAAGTGGGTTTAGGTATGCTTTTGGATCTGCAAGAGGAATAAGCACACCCTTACAGTTTATACTATTATCAAATGTTGTCACACGTACTCCTTGGGTTGCGTACACTCCAAAGTGGAGGTGTGGACCGGTTGAGTAACCAGTATTTCCACTGTATCCGATGGTTTGGCCTGCGGTAACAGTCTGTCCTGTGGTTACAAGCTGATTTGAAAGATGGGCGTACAATGTTGAGAGACCGTTTGGATGTTTTATAAAAATCCATTTACCGTATGAGTAGCAAGTCCGAACCAAGTCAGTGTTACCGACACCAGTTACGATACCGCTTTGGCTAGCCTTTATAGGTGTTCCAACGGGTGCGCCAAGATCGATACCAGTGTGACCTCTACCGTTATATATCTGAGCGTTTTGAGTAGCAAAAGCTGTATTTCCAAAGTATTGAGTGATGATCACTTTATCGAGTGGCCATTTTAAAACTCCTGAGCCAGTTGCTGGTAGGCTTGCTGGATCGATGGCAATCTTTAGAGCAGATTCATATTCGTACAGTTCTTTTTCAAACTGAGCTTTTTGAGCAACTTTGTTTGCAATCAAAGCTTTGTAGTTTGCTTCAATATTTTTTGTTTCTTTGAGGAGGCCGGCTTTTTCTTTCGCTGTTTCAGAAAGTGCAAAACTTTGATCAGCGAGATCTGCTTTGAGCACGACCAGCTCTTCCCTCTTTTTCTCAATTGCTTTTTTGTTGTTCTCCAAATTTACTTTTAGCTGCGCTAGATCTTTTATACGATCCCGTGCGCTATCTTGGAGTGATACAAGATTGTCGACTGATTCCCAAAATGAAGACAGG
The DNA here is from genome assembly GCA_018060945.1 of Minisyncoccota bacterium. Taxonomy (GTDB): domain Bacteria; phylum Patescibacteriota; class Minisyncoccia; order Phycocordibacterales; family PALSA-1337; genus JAGOVB01. The sequence continues at coordinate 8,692 of JAGOVB010000009.1, forward strand.
GACTCATACCCAGCAAGTGTCTCTGCAAGCGATTGAGAGTCTGATGCGTACACTTTTTTAAGAATTTCAGAGATGACGCGGCGACTGTGAACAATGCGTTCGTCCTTGTCATTGATATTTATTTTGAGCCTTTCAATCTCTGAGTTTTGATTTGAAATCCTATTTTGGGTGAGTTTTATTTCGGCCTCAAGTTTCTTCCGAGACAAGTCCAAAGAGTTTATCGTGTTTTGAAGCGTGTTTGCCTCTTTGCTCGTTTTGTCGACTTGGACCTGGTACTGTTGTATTTCTTTTTCGAGTGCCTGGATAGTCACGTTTCGATCACTGATCTTTTGTTTTAGATCAGAGACAGTATCACCGTGTGCAGTCGTAAAAGAAAAAAGGAATATTAAAAAACTATAGTAGAGATATCGCATGATTGATGCGCGAAAGTGCTTCTTCTTTTCCAAGAAGTTCGCAGAGTATAAATGGGTCAGGGCTTTTATCTTTTCCTGATAGGGCAATACGTAGTGGCCAGAGGACTTCCCCCTTCCCTTCTTTTTCAGCTAGTGGCCACAGCACAGACTTTACATTTTCTTTTGTAAAATCAGATACAGACTCGACCAGTTTTTTTGTCTCTTCGAGACGCGCTTTGCTTGCTGGAGTTTCTTTCCAGTTTAATTTTTCTTTTGTATAGTCTGGTTTTTTTGAAAGAAAATCGAATTCTGAAAGATCTTTTAATTCACTGAGAATAATAGTTCTCTCTTTTAGGATAGGCCACAATTTTTCTGGGACGTTGGCAGTAAAAGGAGTGGCAGCTTTTTTGAATTCCTCGAGAGACATTTTTGAAATGTACTGCTTGTTGAACCACTTTAGTTTTTCTGGATTGAAAACAGCACCTGCTTTGTTTACTTTGGTAAGGTCAAAAGCCTGGATGAGCTCATCCATTGAAAATATTTCTTGCTCGGTTCCTGGGTTCCAGCCAAGAAGTGCGAGGTAGTTTGTAAGTGCCTCGGGAAGATATCCTGCGTCTTTGTATTCAGTCACTGACACTGCTCCATGTCTGCCTGAGAGCTTTGATCTGTCTGCAGCTAGAATGAGTGGTAAATGAGCATATACAGGCTTTGGAGCGCCGATCGCCTCTTGGATGAGGATTTGTCGGGGGGTATTTGATATACCGTCGTCACCACGGATTACGTGTGTGATGCCACCTTCAAAGTCGTCCACTACCGCTGTCAGGTGGTATAGTGGCTCGTTGATATTTCGAGCGATGATAAAGTCTTCTAGTTCAGTTGTGTCAAAGGTAATGTCACCTCGTATCAGGTCAGTAAAGGTAACTTTTTTATTTGGATTTCTGAAACGTACGACTTCGTTTCCATTTTCCTCTTTTGAAATATACGCCTTGTCTTCTTTTACCATCTTGTGTACGTAGTCTTTGTAGACCTCAGTTCTGTCTGACTGTTTGATTACTTTTTCGTTGTCCCACTTGATGCCCAGCCAGTTTAGGCAGTCGTAAAAGTTTTGCTCAAACTCTGGTTTTGATCGAGCCTTGTCTGTATCTTCTAGTCTAAAGATAAGTTTGCCGTTATTTTTCCGAGCGTAGAGATAGTTAAACAATGCAGTGCGCGCTCTCCCAATATGAAGAAAACCCGTCGGGCTCGGCGGGAATCTGGTGACTACAGATTTTTTATTTTCTTCACTACTCATGAATGGTTATTATCCTTTATCTTCTGGGAGGTCAGTTCGAGCTTTGAATGTTTTGTCGATCAAGACGGTGTCTTTTGCATCGGTGTAATACAATACTGCGTGGTATGTAGAACCGCTCAGTGTAGGTTCAGTCAAAGTTACTTTTCCTGTATTGATACCTTTTTCAAATGACTGTGTTCCGATAACAGCTCCTGCTTTTCCTGCTACGTCTTTTGTGATCGCTACAAAGCCTGGCTTAGCGAGCTGAACTGTAGTGATGTATACGATGTCACCTGGGAACTGGTCAGTAACGATAAGACGATTCTGTTCTGTGCCATTGAGTGCAGGAGAATTTGTAGTTGGGGTTTCTGTGCTCGTTGTGTTATTTCCTGTGAAGAAATAGACACCGAGGACGATGAGTCCAATGACAACAAGTATTGAAACTACCCACTGCCATGTTGCTATACCTTGTGTGTTTTCCATAGTTTTAAATTAAACTAGTAATGAGCCTATTATACCACAATTACTTCTCGTGCTCGAGGGCTATTTCGAGCAATACGTCGGCTATTTTGTCCCCACTATCAAGGCGAGCAAACTTGCCGGCATTGTCAGCCAGCTGCTGCCGCTCAACTCTGTTTGACATTAGATTTTCAACTTCTGCGATAAATACATGTGTTGTGAGATTGTGCTCCTCGATCACCTTGCATGCTCCTGCACGAGCGTATGAAAATGCATTTTTTGTTTGGTCGTGGCTCACTGCAGGAGAGATCGGTATCACGATGCTCGGCTTTTTCCATGCTGCGATTTCGAATATAGTTGAACCTGCTCGAGAGACGATCAGATCTGCTGCTCCAGAGGTGAGACGGATAGTGAGATCATTTAGATAATCAAGTGGTTTGTAACGATTACTGTTTTTATTGTTTGTGAGGATCACCCCAGCTGTTCGGGTCACTTCGGCAAAGTTTTTTCTACCAGTTTGGTGAATGATATTGTATTTTTCTAAAAGGACAGGAAGTGAATCAAGGACCACGTCATTGATGAGCTGTGATCCTTGTGAGCCACCCAAAATCAAAAGTGTTGGAATACCTTTATCGATACCAAGCTGCTCATGGGAACCCTCGTTTAGAGGAATACGTATTTCACGTCTAATAGGGTTGCCTGTGTAGGCTACTTTTGAACTATCGAAATATTCTGCCGCGTCTGGATACGATACAGCAATACGCTTTGCGAACTTTCCTGCCCATGCATTGACCCGGCCTGGCCTGCTGTCTGACTCGTGGATGACAATGGGTATTCCAAAAAAACGAGCGGCAACTAGAGCTGGAAAGCTAGAGTAGCCTCCCTTTCCAAAAACTACATCTGGATACAACTTCCACATATTGATGAGTGCAAGAACGATACCAATAGCAGTTTTAAATAAATCGGTAAAGTTTAAGAATGAAAAATAACGGCGGAGTTTTCCTGCTGGTATTTCTACAAACTGAATGTCGTTATCAAACAAAGCACGTGGATTGTATTTTGAAGAATCCATGTACCAGATTTCTGGCTTGATTATTTTCTTTTGAAGCGCGCGGTCATAGAGAGACTCTGCCACTGCTATGAGTGGATAAAAATGCCCGCCCGTACTCCCTCCTGTAAGTAATATTTTCATCGTTGTTGGTAGCGTGAGATATTTGCAATGATACCAGATGCGCCGAGAATAATAGCCAGAGCCGTTCCCCCATGACTCACAAACAGTAGCGGTTGACCGGTAAGAGGTATTACTCCAAGCATTGCACTGATATTCATAAAAGACTCAACTACGACTAGTATACCAATTCCGAGGACCACTAGTCTACTAAACGTGTCTGGTGCTCGAGCTGCTATTTTAAATGTTCGTTGAACAAAAAATACGTATAGACATAACATGATAGACATTCCAATAAATCCAAATTCTTCTGCTGCAACAGCAAAAATAGAGTCCCCTACTGGTTCCGGTAAATAGCTAAACTTTTGAATACTTTGGCCAAACCCCCGCCCAGTAAGTCCGCCAGAGCCTATTGCTATGAGTGATTGCTGTATCTGGTAACTAGAGCCCTGAGGGTCATTATTTGGGTTTAAATAGGTCATGACACGTTGTTTGGCGTATGGACGGGCCAATACGATACAAGCTAAGAAAATAATGGCTAAAAGCCCTATAAGCCCTATGTGCCGCATCTTTGCACCTGCAACAAATAACATGGTGATACCAGTTAAACCAATAACTACCAACGTGTCTGTGTCTGACTGTGCAAGTAGCAAAATAGAGACAAGTCCTATAATGCATAGAAATGGGATGATACCAAATTTGAAGCTCTCAATTTTCGTTTTGACGAATGCGAGCCAGCCAGCAAGATAAATAATAAAACCAATTTTCAAAAGTTCAGACGGTTGTATCGTAAAGTATCTAAAATCAAGCCAACGAGAGGCTCCGCCGTGAGTAAGTGTCAGGCTCGGTATAAACAAAAGAACGTTCACACATAGCGTAGCAGCAAAGATAGCCAAAGCATGTTTTCTGTAAAATAAGTAGTTAACTCGAGATGCGACAAAGAATGCGATTGTTCCCAATAATAGACCGATGCTTTGATTAAATAAAACAGAATTTGCTAATGCGTCATCTTTTACTAACAATCCAAACGATGCAGAAAAAAAGGTAACAAAACCAAACACAGTAATGAGTATTACAGAAGTTAAATATAAAGAATCAATTCTCTTTGTCATATACTTGAATAGTATACATCGCTATTCCAGCGTTCATCTGTGTCCATTCCTCCCGTTATCCACATCTTGCCTTTGAAGACCTCCCCCATAGAGTCTTCTCTTCCAATCCAAGGACCGTCTGTATCTGTTTTTAACCATTTCACACCATCATAGGTAAACCACGTGTCATTGATACCAGTGTCTGAAGTCGCGTTCCAACCACCCGTAATCCATAGTGCATTTTTAAATATATAAGAGATATGTCCATGTCGTGAAGGCCATTCTGGTACACGGCTTTCCCAGTTGAGCCCGTCCTTGCTGACCCAGACCTCACTCTCAGTAGTGTGTGTGCCGATGTGTAGTCCACCAGTGAGGTACAGTGCGTTGTCAAAAACAGAAACAGCGTGATCGTAACGAGGTGACCATGGAGCGCTTGCAGTGACTTGCTTCCAGTTGATTCCATCCTCAGATGACCAGATATCATTGTAGGTCGTTCGTTTTACAAAGTTTACTCCACCTACAAGCCAGAGTTTTCCATCATGAACATTTAGAGTATGTCCTTCTCTCCCCTCCCAACGTGGACCGGTGGAACTAGCCAATATCCATTTTTCTCCATCCTCGGTAAACCAGATTCGATTATCGTATTTAAATCCATACTGATCCCATCCACCCATAAGCCAAAGCTTGTCTTTGAACACGGCAGTAGTAACAGAGCGTCGTTGGCTCCACGGTGCTTTGTCGGTAATCATCTTCCAGTCACTACCATTTTCGGTTACCCAAATATCGCTTTTGTGTGGAGCGTCCCAGTACCGAACCATGCCATTTGGATCGACTACTGCATTTCCATCTATTCCACCAATCAAAAACATCTTGTCCTTAAAGGTGACTAGTGAATGTGCATCACGAGTGCCCCAGGCAGCTGTGCTAGTTGCGAGTGTCCACTGCATCTTTTGCAGTACATCTTTTTGTTTTGGGTAAAATGAGTCGTGTACCCAATTGGTGAGTGTAACCATATCTTCAAAACGATTTTTAGAACCGAGTACTACAAATACTAGGTAGCTATTGTTTGGGCCTTTTGTGATGAGGGTCAGTGTCTGCCCTGCTTTCGGAGTCTCGCCAGTTTTTCCTCCTACTATCTCAAAAGGTATTCTCTTGTCAGTGAGCGCTCTGTTTGTAGCCTTTGGTGTAACTGTAGTGCTTATATCAAATATCTCTCGGCCATGCTGGGTCATGTACATGGAATACACTGCTTTTGACACATCAGAAGCACTTGAAATATTTGGTCCCGGTCGATCTGTTCCTACTGTGTTGAAAAAGGTAGTGTGTGTCAGCCCGGCGCCACGAGCGAATGCATTCATCGTTTCGACAGTTCGAGGTTTTGAAACTTTTATAGCAGCGTCATTGCTTGATTCGATGAGCATCGGTTGGAAAAGATCCGAAGTAGAAGATACGTATGCGGTAAAAAGTTTTGTGATACTTGCGATCGGAAGCTCAGCGTCTGAATTTTTTTCATAAAGCACTTTAGAGCTAGATGCAGTATATATAACTACAATAGAAGAGCTCGCAGTCAGAATAGGCGGTTCTATCTTTTGAAAATCAACTGTCGCTGTTTTTATAGCCAGGGGCGCCTTTACTCTTTCTTTAACGCTAATAGAAAATACGATAAACAAAAGAAGCATCGATATGAGAATCGGAAATATAGTTTTATTCATGGGCCTGTAATGCTTTATCGAGCTCCGCAAGGATGCTTTCTTTGTCAGGTAATTCCTCTATATTTTTCATACCCAAATGCGAAATAAGCTCAAGTGTTGGCTTGTATTTGTTTTCTTCTTTCACTATAAGGCCCCGTATAGCTAAGTTTCTCAGAATAAAGGCAGAGTTTACACCTCTCACATAGTCGATGTCTGCACGGCTTATAGGCCCTTTGTAGAGGACGATAGATAGAGTTTCAAGACCTGCTTTGCCCAGGTCTTTCATCAGCTCTTCTTTTGTCATGGATTCGATGAGCTCGCTCACTCCAGGTGCGGTAGTAAGAGTGACCTCGTCTTCCCACTCTACAAGGGTTACTCCTCTTTCCTCTAATTTTTCTTTGAGATCCTCGAGTGCATCACGAATATCCCCCTCTTGTTTGTCGAGAAGGCTGGCTAGTTTTGATATTTTAATAGGCTCCGCTTTCCAAAAGAGGATAGCCTCAATGCGTGCATCAAGTGTCATTTACACATTATACCGCGGAATTCCAATATTGTTACTTTCCATGTGAATGTCGCTGAATGTTTCTCCTTGTTCTGCTTGGACCGCCCCATTTTTAACAAGCTCAAGCAAAGCCAAAAAACCGACAATAACCTCAACCTTTTCTTTTGTTTTCGAAAAGTCTTTAAAGCTCATCCGTAGGCTCGACTGAATACGTCCAGATAGATTGTCGATCATCTCTTCGAGGCTCATCGTCTTTTTAACTTTTATCTCAGGTAATTTTTCTTTCTTTGGGAGCGAATTGAGTACATTAAGTGCTGCTGAGTGTAGATTTTTCAATGTCATCGACTGATCTGGTGAAAAAACTGGATCGATGATCTTTGATCTGTTACGAGAAAAAAGAATATTCTTCCCGAACATAGTTCGGATTTTGTTTGAAGCACGACGGTATATCTCGTACAGTGTCAGACGAGTTTGTAGATCTGAAACATCGTTTGTCTCTTCCTCGGTTAGCGTAAGTGCTGGGAGAAGAGATTTTGATTTTATTAAAAGAAGCGTCGAAGCAATCAGGATAAAACCAGCAGCATCACCCATAGTAAATGAGTTTTGTTGCAGGTAATTCACATAATCGTCAGTCACTTTAGCAAGTGATATATCATTCACAAACAATTTTCGCTTCTCAATAAGGGTGAGGAGTAGATCGAGAGGGCCTTCAAATTGTTCGTGTTTGATGACGAATGACATGTTATTTGAGGACGCCGATGGCTTTTTTAACTATTTCTAGCTTTTTGTCAGCCCGATCCTTTGCTCGGATCTTTCCTTTCTCAAGGACTCCCTCAACACTGACTTTCTGTCGTCGCTCGCGAAGGGGCTTTATGAAGGCCTCAATATCTTCGATCAGTTTTTCTTTAAGGACTTTGTATTTGCCTTTATTCTCTTCATAGAACTGGTCGACGTTTCCGAAGAGTCTATGGATTTCGTAGACATTCTTTGGGATGTCTCCACCAGAGTCAGTGACAATACTCATCACTGCTTTTTGGATCTCTTCGTAAGTCGCAAAAAGAGGAATAGTGTTTTTGTAACTCTTAGACATTTTACGTCCGTCAGTTCCTGGAACGACAGCTACATCTTTTACTATGAGTTCTTCAGGAAGTTTGAATATCTCACTGAAAGTACCGTTGAATTTTTGAGCTGTGTCACGGGTGATTTCGATATGTTGTTTTTGATCCTGACCCACTGGCACCACGTCAGTATCGTATAACAAAATATCTGCTGCCATAAGCACCGGATAGTTAAAAGTCCCAACACTCACGTCGCCCTCTTTATCTTTGTAGGCGTGTGCACGCATGAGGTATGGTACGGTGGTGATGGTATCAAAAATCCATGTCAATTCAGTATGAGCTGAAATATCAGATTGTTTAAAGAAAGTTACTTTTTCTGGGTCCAAACCGATTGCTAAATAGTCTTTGATCATTTCCTCTGTCTGAGAAAGCATCTCATCTTTATTCTGGATCAAGTTGAGTGCGTGATAATCAGCGATCATGACGTACATTTCATAATCGTTTTGTAAATCTACCCATTGTTTCATTGCGCCAAAATAGTTTCCCAAATGAGGGCGGCCAGTCGGTTTTACTCCTGAGAGCAGTATCTTTTTCATTGCACTCTATTATATACCCTCTTTCTTTAATTCTTCAACTAGCTTTGTCGCTGATTTTGAGAGTTTTCGAGGAATATCGATAAGTATAGCCACGTACATATCCCCACGCTTACCATTTTCGTGCTGTATTCCCTTTCCTTTTATGCGAAGCATCTCTCCGGGAGTCACTCCTTGTGGTACTTGAACTTCAATGTTTCCGTCGAGTGATTCTACGTTGACTGGACCGCCCAGCAAAGCAAGTGATAGTTTGACTTTGACTTCGGTGATGACATTGTAGCCTTCACGACGGAGTGTTTTGTGTTCTGCTACCCAGATACGGACAATGAGGTCTCCGGGACCTGCTTCGCCTGTTTCACCTTTTCCACTAACACGCAGGCCTTCGCCATTGTTTATACCTGAAGGAATTTTTACTGTAATCTTTTCTTTTCCATTTGAAATCTCACGTTCTGTTCCGAACGCAGCTTCTTTGAATGTGAGTTGAATATCGATCGTGATGTTTCTTCCTTTTCTAGGGCGTCGTGCCCCACCAAAAAAATCATTAAAGACATCTCCTAAATCGAATTCAAATGACTGACCATTTTGGTTGAATTGAGAAAAATCAAAACCACCAAAGCCTTGAGCTCCGTTGAATCCTCCAAAACCTGTATCAGCATTGCCGTACATATCGTACTGCTTTCGTTTCTTTTCGTCCGAGAGTACAGTGTATGCTTCGTTTACTTCCTTAAACTTTGAATCATCACCCTTGTTTTTGTCTGGATGATACTGATGCGCGAGTTTACGAAATGCTTTTTTGATTTCGTCTTGCGAAGCATTTTTTTCAACCCCTAAAATTTTATAAAAGTCCTTCGCCATTTATTTGTTTAATTCTGCTCGAGTGAGCGGTCCTGTATTTCCTGTCGGATTAATTCCTTTACTAATCTGGAATTTTTTGACCATTGCGGTAGTCTGGGCTCCATAATATCCACTTGTAGTGACAGTGAATCCTTTTGCAGTAAGCTTGCTTTGTAGCTTTGTCACTTCTGCTCCACGCATGCCTTGTGTCAAGTCAGATGTGAGCATGCTTCCCTGTGTCAGTCTGTTTAATTCAGCGATCAGTATATTGAGCTGGGCAGTAAGTTGAGCTATCAACTCTTCGTTCGATTGAGTTAATGATTTTGGTGCTCCCCCACCCCCACCTCCTCCCCCGCTTCGGCGTTTGGGTTTCTCAACTACCACTGGTATTACAGGAGTTTCTTCTACTGTATAGAGAGAGAAGCCACTTACCGTAAAGACTAGTACTCCATTTGAGAACGACTCTATTTTACACTGTGGCTCAGAGCAGACTACGCCGTCACGCAAAATACGAGGATTCTTTTCATCTATATTGTAGAGAGTAATTGTTGCTGGCTTGTTGAGCTCTGGAATTATAGCTGATTTTATTTCGACTCTGTCTTGCTCGATGATAACGTTTGTGTCGAGATCGAGCGCAGCATTGTCACGAGCAAGTGCTACAGGTTCCTTAAATTTAATTTTTCCGACATTGTTGATTCCGAGCTCTACGTTTGGAACAGACTTAATGTCGCCTTCGACAATTGGTTTGGTATTAAACTTTGTTTGTTTCGGACGAACACAGCCAGCTTTGTTTACTTGAATACGGAGGGTTATTGGAGTGTTTGGACATTTGTCAGTTGGCAAAAGTATTCCGTCACCGTCTGCATCATTATTAGTTGAGTTTTTCTGAATATTTATAGTAATGATTGCTTGATTACTAGTGAGCTTTCCATCAGATGCTGTAAAGGTAATGATCTCCGATACATCAACAGTCTGTCTGTTTGTCACGGTATATATGTATTTATTTGCTGGTGTCTTTGTGAGTGTTCCGTATTTGAGTATCCCAGAAGTATTTATAGTTAGAGCATCATTTTGTGCATCAGTAGCGACAAAAATAATTTCAATAGCATTTGAAACTGCACTATACACTGCAGACATTGCAACTGGAGCAGTGTTAATTTTTGGAATTGGCGGTGTATTGACGACAGCAAAATTTGCAGTGACCGCTCGGTCTTTTGTCATCGTCACCGTACATGTAGCGCCAGTACATTCTCCTGACCATCCAGTAAAGGTGTATCCACTTGCAGCTGTCGCAGTGAGGGTTACACTTGTGCCTGTATTGTATTTTTCTGCACAATCAAGTCCACAATTTATGCCACTTGCAGTTACTGTTCCTTGTTCAGTCTTTGAGACGATCAAATTGTACTGGGCTGGAACATACCGCAATGTTACACGAACTGCGGGGCTTGTTTGTTTTCCATCGGCAGAATAATAGTTAAATCCATCGACAAATCCTTCATTCGGTAGTGAGGCCAATGTATAGGTATATCGAGATTCAGTTTCCTTTTTTAAAGTTCCTCGAATGGGAGGTATACCTGTCCAAAATTTCAGAAGATCCCCATCTGGGTCAGCACCCTTAAAGTCTATAGTAGTTACGAGACCCGTGATATCGATTGTAATTGCTTCCGCAGTTGGTGGTCGGTTTGTAGTAGTAGAAGGCTTTGCCGGGGTAAAGTCTCTGAGGTCAACAGTTGAAAGCTGGTATCCTCCACCAAGCCTTCCCATGATTGCGTTTACTTCGTTAAAGAGACTTCCAAGATTTGGACCAAACGGAGAGTCGTAATGAGCAAAAAGGAGTACGGGCTGACCACCGATCACTGCAAAAGCAGGATTTCCCGAGTCTCCACCAATAACAGGATCATCAAATTCTGCTCGCTTTCCCTCACCTTTTGCGTGTGACATATTTATTGATCCATTGTAAAAACTAATCGCCTTCACAACGTGGACACCGACTCTGTCGTTTTGGTTGAGATATATTATAGGAATAAGAGTATTGCCATCGATTCCCTTCAAATACTGTTCCCATGTCGCTCGTGGAATGATAGGGTAAAATGGAATTGATGTGGGTACGTCACGATCCAGTAATGCAACTCCGAGATCGTTTGTTGATGATAGCTCTACTTTTGTTACGGTACGAGTGGTGATTTCATTGCTTGAATTCACAAAAACAACAGTCGAGTCTTTGACCAGAGGAAAATGTTTTGAAAAGATGAGGTGGCGAGGAGAAACTAGTGTACCTGATCGTCTGTATTGATCGGTAGAGTTCCACGGTGATTGCCCGAAGAGATCAATTGCGCGGCCATTGTTTGTGAAGATATTTGGGTTTCTTTCCCATGCAGCAGTATTTGAACCTCGTGTGTACCACATTGATCTTGTGGTTAATCCCGCAAAAACACCAGTAATACGATCATCAATTTCCTTTTGCATATGAACTGCAAGATCTCCTGATCCATAATACGGAATAAAAGAGATAGTTTGAGGTCTTGATACATTGAGCATTGCCGTGTAGGCAGTATTTACTGCCGGCGTGGCGATATTATGATTTCGAGGTTTGTCGTCAGACCAACTGTTGAACAAATACATGTTGTTGTCCTTTTGTTGGTCATTAATGTTTATATTGCGGGTCATACCCACGACACTTTTTATTGTGTATGGAGTAAATTGTGGTTGGCCGTCAACGATTACACGAAGACCTGCGGGCTCTGTGCGAAATGTGAGGTCGACTTTGTTTGGGTATATGTCGCGAAAGACCTCGCTCTTTGCTCCTTTTGAATCAGTTGTCGTCAGGTAGATCCGGTACCACACATTGTCAGCAAGTTCGCCGGTCGTAGGTATGGTAAATGTAGCTGTATTTTTCCCAGTTATAGGACCTAAAAATGGATGTGTATGTGTATCATGATAAAACACTATCGTCCAAGAAAATGCACTAGCAGGGAGAGTGCCGTCTTCTGGGTCGACACCAGTACCTGTGATGGTTATGGTTTGGCCGGCATTGTATTTTGTATCAACTACTGGTGAAGTGATGGTTGAAACTGGGGATTTGTTCGTACTCAAGGCTGTCGAGCACGCAGCTATCGTTCCACCGTTTGTCCCGACACAGCTCCATTGAGAAAGGGTCGACGAATCTGCTGTATCGAGAAGAGTACCCGCCGAACATGTATTTATGACTGCAGCGCATTGTCCGTTCACAGGTGTTGTGTTCTGCGATAATTTAAATACTTTTCCATCCAAAAGAGAGAGATAATAGAGATTGTTATCTGGCCCTATGTCCATATCGATAGGGCTTTTTGCGGTAACGAAATCAGAGATAACATTTGCCTTATTTATTTTTTTTATAAAATTTCCTACGTAGTCTCCAAAGTAATAGTCTCCTTTGTAAAAGACTCCGGCGGTGATAGATTTCCCCGGACCTGTATGGTCATATGCATGAATCGGGTATTTGAATTCATTGTTGATGCAGACTCCGACTCCTATATTTTTAGCACCTTCACAGATAGGCCATCCGTAGTTTCCTCCTTTTTCAAGCATGTTTACTTCTTCCCATGTACTCTGACCTACATCGTTTACATGGATCATACCGCTCACTGGATCTACAGCAAAAGTAAAAGGATTTCTAAAACCGTATGCCCAGATTTCTTTTTTTGCTCCCGCAGCATTATAAAAAGGGTTATCAGTTGGAATCGTCCCGTCGCTGTTGATACGAAGGATTTTTCCTGAAAGTGTATTTAGCGCTTGGCCATTTGAAGAAAATTGACCTCCATCTCCTACCGCCACATATAGTTTCCCATCTTTTCCAAAGTGAATCGCACCACCATTGTGGTTTCCAGCATCAGAAGCAATATCATCAATGAGAACTTTTTCTGAGGTTACGTCTATAATGTCAGGGTTCGTGGCACTTACAGTAAATCGGCTAAGACGATTTTTTATTGGAAAACTTTCCCGAGTATAGTAAAGGTAAATATATTTGTTTGTAGAAAAATTTGGATCAAGAGCGATACCGAGTAGTCCTCGCTCGCTATTTGCAGATACATTGAGAGTCAAAGAAGGGGTTGCAACTAATGAACCATCTTTTTTTACTACGCGAAGTTTTCCAGATTTTTCCGCTACAAAAATCCGTCCGTCTGGGGTAAATGCCATTGAAACAGGCATAGAAAGACCAGTTGTATACTGGGTTTCAGTGTAAGTCTGTGCTCCGGCAAAAATAGGCACAAATAAAACAAATAGCAGGGCTAGGGATAGTTTTTTCATAGGTTTTCCTGAATAATAGCAGATATTTGGATTGAATGCTTATTGACACTATTATATATACATGTTGTTGTATTTGAGTGAACTTAGGTGAGATTTATATCGCAAAACGCCTTAGACCAATGGTCTAAGGCGTTTTGTTTTTTTTAATACTATTTCTTTTCTTTAAACTCCGCGTCTCTCACATTCGGATCTTCACCTTCTTTCGGTGCTTCTGGTGTCGGCTGCGCTGCTGCCTGCGCTTTATTTACGATGTCTCCAATTTTTTGAAGTTCAGCTGACAGTGCCTCTGTTGCAGTTTTTATAGCCGCAGCATCAGTTCCATCTTTTACTGCTTTGAGCCCAGTGACTTTATCTTCAATAGTTTTGGTGACATCCGCTGGGATTTTATCCTTGAAATCTTTCAAAGACTTGTCCGCTGTGTATATCATTTGCTCGGCTACGTTTTTGAGCTCAACAACTTCCTTTTTCTTTTCATCTTCTGCTTTGTGGAGTTCTGCCTCTTTCTGCATTCGTTCTACTTCCTCTTTTGAAAGTCCAGAACTTGCAGTGATTTTGATTGAGCTTGATTTTCCTGTTGCTTTGTCTTTTGCAGAAACATTGAGGATTCCGTTCGCATCGATATCGAATGTAACTTCAATTTGTGGAGTCCCTCGTGGAGCTGGAGCGATACCGCCAAGGTTGAACTGCCCGAGTGACTTGTTGTCTGCTACCATCGGTCGTTCTCCCTGGGTGATGTGAATGGTTACATCTGTTTGATTGTCAGCTGCAGTTGAGAATGTTTGTGACTTTGATGTAGGGATAGTCGTGTTTTTCTCGATGAGCTTTGTCGCTACGCCTCCCATAGTTTCAATACCAAGTGATAGTGGGATTACGTCGAGTAGGAGTACATCTTTTACATCTCCAGCAAGGATACCTCCCTGGATTGCTGCACCGATCGCTACTACTTCGTCTGGATTCACTCCCATGTGGAGTTCCTTTCCAAAGTAGTTCTTTACCGCTGTCTGTATCGCTGGCATACGAGTCTGTCCTCCGACGAGGATGACTTCGTTGATATCCGCGATTTTAAACGGTGATGCTTCCATTGCACGTTTAGTGATGACCATGGCACGATCGATGAACTCATTGGTGAGCTCTTCGAGTTTTGCGCGAGTCATCGTGAGGAGCAAGTGCTGTGGGCCATTTGCGCCTGACGTGATGAATGGAATGTTTACCTCTGTTTGTACTGCAGTTGAAAGTTCTATCTTTGCTTTTTCTGCTGCTTCATCGAGTCGTTGTAGTGCGAGTGCATCGCCTCGTACATCGATTCCTGAAGTCTTCTTGAATTCGTCTGCGAGCCAGTTGATGATTTTCTGGTCGATATCTTTTCCTCCGAGGTGTGCGTCTCCGTCAGTTGATTTTACTTCAACTACATCATCCCCTACTTCGAGCACAGAGATATCAAATGTACCTCCTCCAAAATCGAAGACCACGATCTTTTCGTCTTTCTTTTTGTTGAAGCCGTATGCGAGCGCTGCTGCTGTCGGTTCGTTGATGATTCGCTTCACGTCGAGTCCTGCGATCTTTCCGGCATCTTTTGTTGCTTGTCGCTGTGCATCGTTAAAGTATGCAGGTACGGTGATGACAGCCTCTGTGACTGGTTCACCGAGTCGTGCTTCTGCATCCGCCTTTAGCTTTTGCAAAATCATCGCTGAGATCTCCTCGGGTCGATACCATTTGTCACCCATCTTTACTTCGATTCCACCACTTGCTGATTTCTGCATTTCAAAGGGTAGGTTTGCTCGATCCTTTTGTACTGCTGGATCGTCAAAGTTGTGACCGATGAATCGCTTGATCTGATAGATTGTATTTTTTGGATTTGTAACACCTTGTCGTTTTGCAAGTAGACCTACCATGCGCTCGCCTGTTTTTGACTGTGCAAGGATAGATGGAGTCGTACGTGCACCTTCTGCGTTTTCTAGGATCTTAGGAGTACCGAGTTCCATCACTGCAACTGCAGAGTTGGTGGTTCCTAGATCGATTCCGATTATTTTGGACATATTTTAATTATTATTTAATATATTGACATTAGTACTATTTTATGATATACTTGTTATGTTCTATGAATAGCACTTCGAAACTCGCTGTGGCACTCTTCGGAATTCTCTACATCGTCGCCATCATGGCGTGGCCCGGAGAGAAAATCGAGAAGAGGAGCATCCCCTACAACCACTATCCCATCGGGACCGGGGTTGTTGGCGGAAAGTAAGAAAGTTTATGGATGACACTTTCAAGAACATCAAAAGTCATCCGATCGGCGCTTCCCTTCAAACGGATGCGCCTTTTCTTTTATATAAACGCAGGTGCTCGTGTTGGTTGGCTCATGAAAAAAGCAAAGTCAGAAAAACCAGAAGTAAATTCTGAAAAGTTTACAGAGAATCTATTTACAATATTTTGAACATTTCCAGAGATAGCTAGGCATACAGAAGTGAGCGCGACGATAGGAGTGGCAGAGAGGACTTTTACCTGAATAGCTCCAGCGATTTCAGACACGAGGAAAGTAACCCGCATGAGTTGCCCATTGCGAGCGGTGACTACTCTTTCAATTATTTTACTAATTGGCTGGGTTACTAACATAGATATATTTTAACACTTTATCTACCTCTGTCAATTATTTTTTAAACTCCCCTACTTTTACTTTTGGTGCTTTTAACACTTTTCCGTTTAGAGAATATCCTTTCTGTACAACCTCGATAATCATATGATCTTTTCCTTCTTCAGTTACAGGTTCGTATGCAGTCGCTTCGTCTCGAGTGGGATCAAACTTTTCATTTATTGGGTTTACTTCTTTTAAACCGTATCCTTCAAGTGTTTTGAAGAACTGACTGTAGATATATTCCACTCCATTTCTCCAGTTTTTATCCACCTTTTCCCACGCTTCTTTGTTTGCAAAAGCTATATTGAAACTATCGATCGTAGAAATAAGCTCCGATATGATTGCTTCATTTGAATATTTTATAAACTCCTTTTGACTTTCCTCATCTTTTTTTCGAGCATTTATAAAGTCAGCTTTTGCCTTTTGCCAGCCTGTCAAATACTCTTGTTTCTCTGCTAAAGCTTTTTTGAGCTTTTCTTTTAGTTTTTTAACAGTTTCAACAGCATTCTCCTCAGTCACGACAGAGTCATCGAGATCAGTTTCTTCGTATTTAATATCTTCGTTTAGTTCTTTTTCTTCCATGTAATGAGTATACCTATGTAAAAAAGTTTTGCAATAAAACGACAAGCCCACCACGTGGACTTTCGTGATGGGTGGAACCAGCAAGGCTCAAATATCTCCTCTCAGCATCCCCTCAGGATAAGGAGGAAGTTCTTGCGGGTCCTTTGCTGGCGGATCTGGGTACTGGGGTGGCCCAGCTTTCTTGAGGAAAAATCTAAGTGCAAAGAACCCGATTGTGCCTAGGAGAAGGAGTGCAATTATGCAGATCCCGGCTGCGATAAGGAAGGTCTTCATGGCTACGATATTTATACCACGAAAAGGTATACTCTGCATCAGGAGGTTTCCATGTTTTTTTATTACTCTACTAAAACTGATCAACAATTTTACAAAACAAAAGCCCATCACATGGGCTTGTGATGGGCAAAGATAGGAGCTTGTCCTACCGTGCATAACTCAGCACAACATCTTGAAGTTTGGCGCGCGTGCGCTCATACGCAGTATCGCTTGAAAAGCTTCGCACCACCTCCAACGCTTTCTGGAGGACTTCTTCCTCGTTAGCGTAGCCGAAGCTACTTAACGAGACGTTATACTTCTTGCAGTGTTGTAGTAGATTGAGGACTTCCTCAGTCACGTTTACCCCATCTGGGGTAAACTCGAGACCAGTTTGGCCTCGGATACGTTGATTTGCCAGTTTTGCTCGTCTGGCGCTCATCTCCTCTCTCTTTAAAAGGTAGACTACGATGGAGAATACGAGGCTGCCGCATACGGCAGCTGCAAGTGAAATGTAAATGGTACTCATCACAAAAATAATACCACAAATATCATATACATGCAATGACCGTCTATACTTACTATAAAACAACAAGCCCACCACGTGAACTTGTTCGTGATGGGTGAAGCATGTATGAGCCGAGGTTAAACATGCTTGAGTGTGTATCGCGCTAGCTCGGCTCGGATTTGAGGCCACTCGCACTTGAGGCTTCCAGCTTGTCTCGCTGTTGCCCTAATTGCCTGGTCAATCAAGGCGTCCTCTGACCAGAAGGAGAAATAAGACAATGGGAGCCTGTAGGCCCTACAGAATCTCAACAAGATCTTGATTTCCCCCAAAATGTCAATTGTAACATATCCCATAGCCATGCTGTTTGAAAGCCTTAGCCTGTATGCGGCAAGACGTGCTCTGTTCATGTCTTGCTTGTATTTCCAGTCATGGTAGAAAGTGTACGACCAGAAAGCAATTGCAAAAGTTGCTACCAGAAAAAGAAGAACTAGTGTAGTTTTCATGTTCACAAGCACGATACCACAAAAACAAAAAACCCGCAATAGGCGGGTTTTTTTGTAACTTTGATTATCGTTTTGACCACTGAGG